>NZ_CP054699.1:1601785-1922142 GCF_022558445.1 Candidatus Contubernalis alkalaceticus | reverse complement strand
TCTTGCAAAAGTTATGCTTGGTTTACTGATTATTACAATGGTTGTTTCTGGAGTTTTTTTCATAGCCTTGTTGGCAGGGTTGATAAAAAGGCGATATATGATAAGGGAATGTGTGTATTTGTTGGGAACAGCAGTTGGCTTTATTGTTTTTTATTTATGGCTTGATTATTGGAATATTCTTGGGTTTAAATATTAGAGGCTCGCCTTTTCGGGGCGGGCTGTGTTTTTGCTAACTGCAGCGTTCATGATCAAAAAAATAGTTAGTAGGTGCAGATATAAGGGATATTTACGATCAGTTATATGTACTCGTGAGAAAAGGTATTGCAGACGAGGAGTTTATTAATAATTATTTTGAAACCACCTCGTGAACTCGTTTCAGCAAGCTGAAACATCGGGGAATCAGGTGGAGGTTCTACTCCACCTGATTAAGAGCCCCACCTACGCTAACGCTTAGAGGTGGGGCTCTTATACCCTAATAAATAAAAGGAAATGTAAATTTTTTTTCTGTAAACGGTATGATAATGTGGACCTGGTCGCTATGGAAGCGACCCAGTCTTTATATTGGGTCAACAACTCAAGGAACACCTATCAATCTACAGGAAGCTGTTAATTAATGTTGGATTCTTCTTCTAGCATTTAATAGCAGGCGGAAACAAAAGGCAGTTCAAGAGCTTCAGCTACTGCCTTATGTACCACTTTACCATCAAACACATTCAACCCCTTGGAGAGAGGGGAATTCTCCTCAATAACACGTAAATAACCTTTTTGGGCCAGTTCCAGGGCATAAGGCAGTGTAACATTGCTTAAGGCATAAGTGGATGTCAAAGGGACAGCCCCAGGCATATTGGGCACAGCGTAATGCAATACTCCGAACTTGTCATAGGTAGGATCGCTGTGACAGGAAGTTCGATCAATGGTCTCAACACATCCTCCCTGGTCAACAGCCACGTCAACAATGACTGAACCTGGCTCCATACTTTTTATCATTTCTTCCGAGCAAAGTTTTGGAGCTTTCGCACCGGGAATCAGCACAGCACCAATAAGCAGGTCTGTTCTGGCTACTGCCAACGCCATATTGTATGGATTGGAAGCCAGGGTAAGCACTCGCCCTCTAAACAAATCGTCTAAGTAACGCAATCTTTGAGTATCTATGTCCAGGATAGTTACACGTGCTCCCATACCTGCTGCGATTTTTGCAGCATTGACTCCTACAATGCCGCCTCCGATAACGGTGACTTCGGCAGGAGCAACTCCTGGAACCCCTCCCAACATTATTCCTTTTCCACCATACGCTTTTTCCAAAAAATGTGCTCCAACCTGGGTAGCCATGCGTCCTGCCACTTCACTCATGGGTGCCAGGATGGGAATACTGTCATTTACCTCTATGGTTTCATAAGCGAAAGCAGCTACTTTTTGCTGTATTAGTGCCTGCGTTACTTCTGATTCGGCTGCTAAATGAAGAAAAGCAAACAGAATCTGTCCTTCTCTTAAAAGATCGTACTCTTCTACCTGAGGCTCCTTTACCTTGTAGATTAAATCTGCTTGGCTATAAACCTCCTCCAGGGTAGGCACGATCTCTCCTCCTGCCTTACGAAATTCTTCGTCGCTTATATTGCTGCCCAGGCCAGCTCCGTGCTGAATTAATACCTTGTGACCGGCCTGGACAAGAGATGATACAGCACCAGGGATTACACTTATCCTATTTTCGTCTTTTTTTATCTCCTTCGGAACTCCAATGATCATGATGTGACTCGCCATCTCCTTTAATTCTGGAAAACTGGTTTTGTGATACTACCGTAATCTTCTCCAGTTATTATCAATGCATAATACCAAAAATTCGACGTGATTGTTGATATTCCTGCAAAAATAATTTAAGTTTAGGTTTACCAAACAAGTGTATTTCTTAAGTAAATGGTGATTTACCCCATTGTTTTGCAACAATTCTTTTTTAAAAAACCATAATATGCAGGCAAGTGCAGTTGACAAGTAAAAAATTATGCAGCATTATATAACTATAGTTATATAATATGTATTATATAATATAGACTATATAAAGGATGGTTTGTATGCCGCCAAAAACCAAGTTTGAAAAAGAAGTTATTGTTGAAGCAGGTTTAGAGATCGCTAAAGAAAAGGGTTTTTCCGGAATCACCGCCCGCAGTGTGGCGAATCGCCTTCGCTCCTCAGTTGCCCCCATCTATGTCAACTTCGCCACTATTGATGATTTGATTGAAGCTGTGGTTCAGAGAGTTTTTGCCATATCGGAAGAATTGTTAGCAAAACAAAAAGGACAAAGTGTTTTTGAAATCATAGGGAAAGCCAGCTTAGCTTTCGCCCGGGATTATCCTGTATTGTTTCGTGAATTGTCAATACAGCCAAATCCATATATGTCTTCTTATGAAACCATAGAAAATAACATGATTGAGGCTATGGCTGAGGATGAGGCCATGCGGGGTTGGACTATTGAGGAACGTAAGTGGTTATTATTAAAAATGCGGGTCTTTCAAATGGGACTCTCAGTAATGGTTGCTAACGGCCATGTTCCCTCATGGCTAGAAAATCAAGATTTTGAAAATTTGCTAATGGAAGTGGGAGATGACTTATTGCAAGTGCAGCAATTGAAACGAAGGGGGAAATTGTCATGAAGAAGGTAGTTATTATTGGTGGAGGAGTTGCCGGGTTAAGTGCAGGTATCTTTGCCCAAAAAAATGGTTTTGAAAGCGTTATTCTGGAGAAACACCATACTTTTGGTGGAGAGTGTGCTGGTTGGAACCGCCAGGGTTATCACATAGATGGCTGCATACATTGGTTAGTGGGGACAAAAGCAGACACCCCTATCCGCAAGCTTTGGGATACCGTAGGTGCTCTGGATGGAGTGGATATACATGAACCGGAAAGCTTCATGGCTGTTGAGCACGACGGCTTTATAGTAAATTTCTATCGTGACCTTGAACGGCTCGAATCCAGTTGGCTGGAGATATCACCGGAAGACAAAGACATCATCCAGGAGTTTTCAAGGGACATCAAAAAGCTGCATTCCTTTTCTTTCCCGGTTGGAAAGCCAATGGATATGATGAATATAATTGAAAAGTTTAAATACTTCCTATCAATGAAGGATATTGGTACCATTATGCAAAAATATGATAAGATAAGTGTGCAGGAATTTGCCAAGAAATTCAAGCACCCTGCCCTTAGAGAAGCCCTGGCATCTTTTATGCCGGAAGGAGATTATAGCTCCTCATCCCTTATTTTTCCTCTCGGCACCTTTACAGGGGGGCAGTCTTCAATTCCTAAAGGAGGGTCCAAGGCATTGGCTCTCCGCATGGCAGAGCGATATCTCTCACTGGGAGGAATAGTTGAGGCTTCATGTGAAGTTATGGATTTAGATATTGAGGATGACATGGTAACACGTATCAGCTGCAAGAACGGCAAATCCTTCCAGGCCGATTACGTAATTGCAGCCTGCGATGCCCATGTGCTGTATGAGCGGCTGCTCAAGGGGCGTTACCCTGATTCAGAGTATCAGAAAAGGTTTAATAATCCGACTGTCTACCCTCTGGCATCAAATATATATATTGGAATCGGGTATGAGGGTACCATGGAGGATATTCCCCGAACCCTTAAATTTAATGTAAATAATGTGGACATCAACCAAAACCAGAAACCAATTGAGCATTTACAAATGACACACTATGCTTACGAACCAGAATTTGCTCCAAAAGGTCACACCGTAATAACCCTGGCTGTTAATCAGTTCCAGCCGGAATTGGATTTTTGGGAGGCCCTGGTAATAGATAATGAAGCTTACGCCCGGGAAAAAGAACGGATTGGCCGGGCAGTTATCCATGCGATGGAAACTCGTTTCCCACGCATGAAAGGAAAGCTAAAATTGCTTGATGTAGCCAGCCCGCAAACCTACAATCGATATTGCAACGCATATCGAGGTGCCTTCATGGCCTTTTGGCCTACCCTTCGCGGGAAGTCACTGGTCCATACAGGTCGTATTGAGGGTCTGACTAATATAGTATTGAGTGGGCAGTGGCTTCAACCACCGGGAGGTCTTCCCGTAGCACTGATTACCGGAAAAGATACGATTATGCGTCTTTGTAAGAAAGAAAAACAACCGTTTACCGGTGTTTAGATAATACCGGTCGGCTGTATGTTCTGCAACTAACGGATCTTTAATAAGATAGCTTTAAATCCATAATCAAGCATTTTTATCACTTCTTTATCTCTGGCTGCTTTGCTTGGTTCACCTAAAACGACTGCTAACAGCCTGATATTGTCCATGAGAGCAGTTGCTACCAAGCAATAACCTGCTAAAGGAGTATGCCCGGTTTTTAAACCGTCTGCTTCAGGTATAATTCCTATTAATCTATTAGTATTTACCAGCTTTTTTAACTGATTATTTTCTCTTCTAATATAATCATATTTTAATTTTGAGTATTTTATTATTTCTTCTCTTTTTAGTGACACAATTGCCATTTTCGCTATATCTAGGGCTGAAGAATAATGATTATCTTCAAATAATCCATGGGAATTCACAAAGTGTGAGTTTCTAAGACCTAACTCCTTAGCTTTTCTATTCATTCTATCTGCAAAATTATTCATAGTCCCGGAAAAATGTTCAGCCAAAGCAATAGCTGCATCATTACCTGAAGCAATAATCATCGATTTAAACATATTTTTTACAGATAATTTCTCTCCTGCTTTTAAATTAATTCTAGAACCATATATTGAAGCTGCAGCAGAACTGGTTTCTACCATGTCAGTCCATTTTATTTCTCCAGAATCTAAACCATCCAAAACTATAAGCATAGTCATTAATTTTGTGATACTGGCTATATGAAGCTTTTTATTAGCTCTTTTTTTAAAAAGTACTTTGTTATTCGGACCAATCTGAACTAAAATGGCAGCCTTTGCATTAGGTGCAAGGGTAGTTTTTCTCATTTAAACCTCCTTAAGCAGCTTTTAAAAAAATATATCTACATACCTACTATTTTGAAAAAACACTTAATAGATAATCTAGCGTTTTATGCATTTCCATGAGTTTAGATCCTTTAAGAAGAATTACAGTATTCGGTTCAATAAGCTTTTGTAGGCCTGCGTGCATTTTATCACGGTTTCTAAAAAGCAAAATATTAGAAGCAGTAAATCCAGCTTTAATTGCACCCTTTTTGATGCAACGGGCTTCATTGCCAAAGGTTAGAATTTTATCTACCTTATTTCGAGCCAGGTATTTACCGACTTTCATATGACCCTTAACTGTATATTTTCCTAATTCTAGCATACTTCCTATTATAACTACTTTTTTTTGATTTTTTCCCAATTCAACCAGTACATCAATTGCAGCTTTAGTTGCTTCTGGGTTAGCACTATAGCTATCATCGATAATAACCAACCCATTAGGAAGTTCATAACGATTTATTCTTCGCACTGGAATCTTATATTTCTTTAAACCTGACTTCATTTTCGAAGGAGGAAGCTTAAGGTAATGGCAAACTGCTATAGCAAATAGGGCATTTATAACATTATGGCGGCCAAATGAAGGGATAAAAAAAACTTCACTTTTGTTATATAATTTAACTTGAAATGACATTCCCTGAGCCAGATATTTTATATTAACTGCTTGATAATCTGAATTATTTTTAATGCCAACAGAGAAGATTTTACCTTTAAAATCCTTCGTCTGTAATAACTTTGAATTTACATCATCATTATTAATATATAAAATCCCCTCAGGCTTCATATACTTAATGAGCTCAGACTTTGCTTTAGCAGTTAGTATAATGTTGTTTCCAAACATACCAAAATGAGCAGAGCCTACATTAGTAATAATCCCTATATTGGGTTGGATATAGCTGCAATGCATTTTGCCTGTATTACCTTTTCCCATTCCGAATTCTAAGACAACTGCTTGGTGCCATGGTTTGATCATCTTAGCATGATTTTTAGTACATCTCACAAAATTTCTATTTCTTTTTGATTTGAAAATTTTAAACTTTGTTTCTAATATAGAAGAAATCATCTCTTTAGTCGTCGTTTTACCAGCACTCCCTGTAATGGCAATAGTGGGTATTTTTGGTATGAGCTGTTTCATATAGGATTAACCCCTTTTGTTTTTACGTTAGATTAGTCTATATAATATATGAGATAACATCAATAATGTGAGCTGCTTAATATACAAATTTTTATTTATACTTTTAATCGTTATCTTACTTCAGTAGAGGCTATATCAGGGTAAGCGTCTAATAAGTCAGTGGATATAAAAAAAGCAAAAACTAGTGTAAACTAAGTTTTTGCCTCTTTTTCTTTACTTGCAGTTTTCCTGGACATCCTGACTCCATGGAAGATAATCTTCAAGGAACTCTGGATGTTGCCCAAACTGTACGCCTGGAAGCTCGCTAAAGATGAAATATAGGTATTTGTATGGATTTAGGCCATTAGCCTTGGCACTTTCAATGATACTGTAAACGGCTGCACTTGCTGCAGCTCCTTTAGGGCTTCCGCTGAAAAGCCAGTTCTTTCGTCCAATAGTGAAGGGACGGATACTGTTTTCTGCCAGGTTGTTGGAAATAGAGCAGCTACCATCCTTAAGATAATTCGTTAGCTCCTTCTTATGGTTTAGGGCATAGTTCAAGGCTTCGCTCAATTTGGATTTGGGAAGCACCTTTTTCTTTGTGGAATAAATCCACGCCCAAAAGGCCTCCAAAACAGGCTTTTCCTGCTTCAGACGCTCTACTTTGCGCTGTTCACTTGGTAGCTTCTCGAGATTTTTTTCAATCTCAAAAAGTTTGTTGCAGTAGGCAATGCCTTGGCTTGAAAAGGTAGCTTCAGGTCGATGGGCATCTTTGGGAAGTGCATCGACAAACTTCCTTCTGACATGTGCCCAGCACAGGCATCTTATGATTCCTGGAATCTTTTTGTACCCAGAGTATGCATCCGAGTGGAGATACCCTTCATAGTCTTTCAGGAACTCCTGCGGGTACTTGCCGCTCCTTCCCGGTTGATACTCGAAGATCCGGATGGGGTGTTTGGCATGCTGGCCAGAACTGTATAACCACATGTAGGAATCTGTTGTGTTCTTGCGCCCCACTTCGTTCATTACTTGCACGGGCGTTTCATCTGCATGTATATAATGCTCCTGCATCAGCTTTTGGTGCATCAGCTCCACCAAAGGACGCAACCAGTCACGGGATGCAGCCAGAATCCAATTGGACATGGTAGCGCGGCTTAGGTTCACACCAAGTGTCTTCCATTCCTTTTCCTGCCGATAAAGGGGAAGGGCATTGACGAATTTCTGATGCATAACCCAAGCCACTGTAGATGGAGACGCCATGGAATGCTGAATTACCGGATAAGGCATCGGCGACTTCTCCATGTATGGTTTTCCATCTTTACGACAGGTTCGGCACTCGAAGGTTTCACGGTAATAATCAATGACCCTGACTTTGGCAGGAATATACTCAACTTCGGTGCGGATAAATTCTTCACCAACTGATAAAAGAGTGGTGTCACATTCTTCACAGAAGCGATCTTCTTCAGCAAGAGTGCAGAGGCGTTTATCGCGAGGGATATCTTTCAATAGCTCCATTCGCTGTCCCTTAAATTTCTTTCTTCGATAACCCTGCACTTCCTTAAGGTCAGGTTCTGGGGCCTTCGGATTCGCTTCTATTTCTGCCTCATCAAAAAGAGACATCTGTCCCGTGGGTAGGGACGATGTCTTCTCAGAGCTTTTCCCGAAAAGTTTACGTGTCAGATACTCGACTGTATCGTGGAGCTTTTTGTTTTCCTGCTCCAGTTGGGATATACGGTTTTCTAATTTTTCTAACAACTGCTCGGATGCGCTCATAAATGATGGTTTCCTTTGGTATTTTTACTATATTTAGTATAGCATAAAAACGTCCAGAAAGCCAGTGTTTATGGGCATTCTTAGCACTTTTTTTAGTTAAAAACCACCCTCTATCTTAACTTTTTTTACGGCCTTTGGTTGGTCAATGGAAAGTCCCTCCAAGAGCCACCGAAGCTCCTGATTTGTAATAGAACGAACTGCTTCGGCGTTCATTGGCCACTGGAACTTTCCGTTTTCTAATCGCTTGTACAGGAGCACGAATCCATCTTCTTCCCAGTAGAGTGCTTTGATTCGATCGCGGCGCCGGCCACAGAAGAGAAACAAACTGTTCTGAAAGGGATTTAACTGAAAGTTTTGTTGGACGATAGCAGCAAGTCCATCAATTGCCTTTCTCATGTCAGTATAACCACAAGCAATATATATTTTCTCGGCTTTGGAGATATCACCGAACATTTTGTAGTGCCCTTAAGGTATTTTCGATTAACGTCGTGGATGCATTGTTGCGAAGCTCCAATGTAACAGAACCAAACCGCAGAATAATTTGTGAAGTCGACTCTGAAACTGGACCGTCTGCATTTGCTGGAATGTTTACTGGTACGATTGAACTATTTTCTTCAAGAGATGGGATGGCTTCGCATGCCGCCTCACGTACTTTCCGCAACCAATAGTAGTAAGTTTTTGGGTTGATGTCATGGTCAGCGCACCATACCTTGACGGTTTGTCCACTGCTGCGACATTCGCGGATAATTTGAGTCCATTGATTCAGCCGGTACTTTCTAGTAACTTCCCTGGTGTTCAACTCTAAACCTCCTTTTGGAGTTTTTCGACCTGGTCGAAAAACTCTACAAATTCTAATTTAGAGAATTGTCTCATATTACTAGGGAAGTTACCATACACCGACTTATTGGGCGCTTACATATCAGGGATATTCCTGCATCTAAAACCACTTAAAAACCCCTCCAAAGTCATCTAAATAAAACAACTGAAAAGAGGGGTCCTGTAACACAGGATATCTTAACCTCATTGATTTTTACTAAAATCCTGCTAATGCCTTAGCATATTTAAATGGAGTTGTTGCAACTTTTTCATACAATTTCCGTAATCCTTTTGTATGCCATCCGGTGATACTATAATATAATTGCAATTCTAATAACCAAATATTTAGATTTGAATCTAAAGTTATATCTGCCGCCACATCTCCCAAATGGAAGCCAAGCTTTTCATACATTTTAACTACTCTAATAATTATATTAGTTATTTCTAATTCAATCCGTTTAGCTCTTTTTTCACTTACTCCATAAATAGATGTTAATGCTTTTCTTCCGGAAATCATTTTTTTTCTACCACGTTTGTTTGTAATAATGCTTCCCTCTTGGGCAATTCGTCCAACTAAACCTGAAGAAGCCCATTTCATTTTGCTATTCTTTTGTAAAATTATTCTGAAATCTACCTGCTGATTATTTATCTCAAAATGAACTGATTGTTGGACTATAAAAGGTGTTTTTAACTTATTTCCCAAGAATTGAGATAGAAAACGACTATTTGTTTTGGCATCGACAGATTGTTCATTTATATAAGATATTCTATTCTTCAAGAATTCAGATAACATTTTATATTTACTAAAGTGATGTGCCTTACCTCTGTTATCAATCAAAGTTATACCGTTCTTTAATTTATCCACCTTCATTATACCTATACCTCCGCTATTGTTGGAGGGTTTGAGGTAAAGGGACCCATATTGATTTAGAAGAGACTTCAACTGTTCTATACCTAAAAATTTTTCTGTATAGGGCAGATGCTTTTTTAATGTATCATCTTTTGATAAGAATTCCCAAGTTTGCCATTTGTCAAGATTCAACAAATAAGAATTAAAGATTTTATTGCCTATTTTATTTTGTATAGCTCTAATTTTCTTTTGAGGCATAAATGAACGATTAAACATAGCATTTGGAAGAGGAAATTTTCCATATCTCCAGGCATTTTTAAGATTTTTTGCATTCGGATCTAAATAGTAACCCTCAACTATACCGGAATCTACATTTATAGAGCTCTCAGTGCAGGTAATAATTAATCCTTTAATAGAATTATAGTCTAAAAACACTGGCAGGTTAAAAGCATAAGATTTTTTTTTAAATTGCTTAGATCCCGACGATACATAAGCAATTACAGGCCCAAGATAAAGGGCACCTTCTTTGTAGTAGATTTCATAAGGTATATTTTCAGGTATGGTATATTTATCCGTTAAATTTGTTGAAAGAGCCAAATAATTATCTAAAATATCATTTTTGATAATAACATTTAGTTTCATTTTTAACATACCAATATTAATGACGAGGCTTTTTGGTCTATTAAATTTATTAAATAAGTTAGAATTAATTGCTATCTGGTTTGGTTTAAGTGATTTTAGCCAAATACATTTCAAATTCCTCACTCCTAAGCTTTCTTTTCCTTTATTATATATACCTTTTTCCAAGGATGTGCATAGTTACTATTGAAAGAGATATGTTATGGAAAGGGGATAATTACATTCCAGTTTAAGGATGGTAATGAAGTACATCAGGAAATATAGGACGAGGGATAGCCTGAAAGCTATTCTACGTGATTTTATTATTTTAAAGTTAACAGGTTACAGATTGTATTAAGGGTCTGACTAACATAGCCCTGAGTGGGCAGTGGTTTCAACCACCGGGATGTTGTAACTGGAAATATCATTTGGGCTAAAACTTGAAATAAATTGGTTATTTACCAGGAACGTGGCATAGTCAAATGGGAGTCCGAATATATGTTTAAAATCCTCGGTGGGAGCATCCCTGTAAGCCCTACTGCTGGGTCTACTGTTGGCTTCAATTAACCACAGGATACCTTTTTCGTCTATGGCTATATCAAAACCTATTTCTCCTAAGGGCCCAAAAAAGTTCTCCATCGCATCAGCTGCATTAACAGTAAATACGGTTAATTTATCCCAGGACAATCCCGGGTGAAGCAATTCCTCCCGGGGAGATGAAAAGATGTCTGTGGCACCGGCAGAGAAGTTTGTAACCACTGCTTTTGGCTGTGCAATTCGATAGTTCAAGGCAGATATGACCCATTTATTGTAGATGTTTTTTTGAACTAAAATTCGCATATCGAAAGGAGAATTATTCATTTTAGCTAAAATTATTCCCTGCTGCAAAATGATATCTCTGCCCAGGGTTTTATAGATAAATGATAATAACCTGCTTAGCTTATTGAATCTCCAGCTTTCTATCTCAGCACATCCTCTTTGGCAGATATAGTGTTGTTTATATTTTTGAATGCGCAGTACTTTTTTACCGTTTCTGCTAAAATTGTGTTTAACAAAACAACTGCTGTATTTTTTAAGAAATCGTTTAAGGGCTGCTGAAGAAAACAATGTAGTCTCCGGCATGTAACCATTAGTATCTTCATTGGAGTTTAAAGCCAAAAATGTTTCCCACTTTCTAAAGGTTCGAGTATTATTTATCCATAGGAGGGATTTTACTTTCTCCTTGTGAGAAAAACTGTATATGGTGCCAGGGCCCGGATAAGACCCCCGGTCAAAAATAACCTGTGGAACAGGAACCTTGCTATTCATCCATTCTTTTGTGTTCGGATTAAGACTGTATGCGTTAATCAGGTTATTTTTCCAGTCAACTTTTTTCAGGTAAAAGCAGTAGAGCAGGATACCTTTTTCAAGAGCTACAAGAGCTCTTTTTTTTATTAAAGTATTTTCATTTATGTTTTTCCATGATTTTCTTGACAATGTCAATCCTATGCTGAGGCCTAAAACTAAATTAATCTTTGAACAAAAAACAAGCTGCAGCGGTTCTCCCTGGTAAAATGAAAATTTTAGTAATACTTCTGGTGATAAATAAATTATCTCTGGAGAATTGTCAAAACTTTGTTTTTCTGTCTTAACAAGAACTTTAACTGATCCTACCTGCAAGGTTATAAATCCTGTAGGGGGGATTTTTAACATAGAAAACTGATAGCTATTGAGATATATACATTTTCTTTTAGAACCCTGTTCAAAGAGTTTTAGTCTAAAAATCATTCTTAACCCCATTTGTAAGAGGCTCCTTTAAAATATTCTTGTTTAAAGAAATAATTAAGTATTTTTTTACCGTGAGACAATGAACTTAGGTTAAATCTCTCACTCAGGTTACCGTATGATTATACGCTATGAGTAAAGCCATGATTATGTGTATGGTAATGTAAAAAAATATGCTGGAGGGTAGATATTCATGTGTATCATTTTACTTAGTTAATCCGTATAATGAATAAACTTTAGTAGAAAGCAGGTTAAAAAATGCGTCAGGATCAAAATAAAAATACTATCCCCGGCTTTGACCTGGGCCGTCAGAATTGCATTTTGCATAACGATTTAATTGAATGTATTTCCGGAATTATAAAAAACGGTAAATTTATTCTCGGTGAAAATGTTGAGTTATTGGAAAAAAACATATCCCGTTACTGTGGAGCAGCTTATGGGATAGGAGTAGCCAGCGGCAGCGATGCGCTTTACCTGTCATTATCTGCTCTGGAGATAGGCCCTGGTGATGAAGTCATAACAACACCATTTAGTTTTTTTGCTACTGCGGGGTCCATTAGCAGGGTTGGAGCTAAGCCGGTGTTTGTGGACATAAATCCAGAAACCTTTAACATTGATGTAAATTTAATAGAAAAGAAAATTAACCGAAAAACCAGGGCTATTATTCCCGTTCATTTATACGGCTGCCCGGCTGATATGAAGGAGATTTTCAGCATAACGGAAAGCCATAATATAAAAATTATTGAAGATGCGGCTCAGGCATTAGGAGCCAGCTACAATAAACACAGAACGGGTTCCCTGGGGGATACCGGCTGTTTCAGCTTTTTCCCAACAAAGAACCTGGGTTCTTTTGGCGATGGAGGTATGATTGTTACAAATAACATAGAACTGGCAGAAAAGATAAGGTTGCTCAGGGTTCATGGCTCGAAGAAAAAGTATTTTCACGACTTTTTAGGATTTAACAGCAGGTTGGATGAACTGCAGGCGGCAGTTCTTAATGTTAAGTTCAAGTATCTTGAACAATGGACTAAGAGACGAAGGGTGATTGCAAGGTTATATAATGTTCTATTGAAAGAACAAATAGACAAAGGAAGAATACATGTTAAACTTCCCCTTGAGCCTGACAACGCACTTCATGTATACCACCAATATACGATTCAAACCCAACGTCGAAATCAACTGCAGCGGTATTTGCATGAACGTGGAATCGGTTCAACAGTTTATTATCCATCTCCACTGCATTTACAAAAGGCATTTTCTTTCCTGGGGCATAAACATGGGGATTATCCTGTTTCTGAAAGAGCATGCAGCGAAGTTTTGTCACTGCCTGTCTATCCCGAACTAACTGATGAGGAAGTAATTCGTGTGGTAGAAGCAGTGGTGGATTTTTTTTAATCAAGTTTATATTCATTAATTATCTTAACAATTAAAGCATAGCGACATCGGGATTTGAGAAGGTTCAACTCAGCGTTATCATAAGATTATAAAGGGATTCAGGTAGGGGAGTGATTATGAGACATTTATTAAAAGAAATGATAATAAATAAAGATGTAAGAGTGTGTGTATTGGGATTGGGGTACGTGGGGCTGCCATTAGCTGTAGAATTAGCAAAGATTGGATATCTTACAATCGGAATAGACAAAAACATAGACCGTGTCGAACAAGTAAAACAGGGTTACCATTATGTTTCGGGAAAAAATGACGAAGAACTGAAACAATTAGTTCAACAGGGAAAGCTTAATGTGTTCAGCAGTCTGCCAACAGGGATGGATATGGATGTTATTGTTATTTGTGTGCCTACATCATTAACCAAAAATTTAACTCCAGATCTGCAGCATGTCCGCAGTGCTTCTGAAGAAATAAGCAAAATAATAAAACCAGGACAGCTGATATGCCTGGAATCCACTGTATATCCTGGGACTACCGAAGATGTGGTTCTGCCTGTTCTGGAAAGTACCGGGTTACAAGTGGAAAAAGATTTTTTTCTATGTCACTCTCCGGAAAGAGTTGACCCCGGTAATAAAACTTATACTACAGAAAATACAAATAAAATTGTGGGTGGGATTGGCCCTCATTCACTGGATTTAGGCTTGTGCTTTTATGAACAAACCATCAGTCATGTAGTGCCGGTTACAGATGTTAAAGCAGCAGAATTGGCCAAAATTTATGAAAATACTTTTCGTGCGGTAAATATAGCTTTAGCAAACGAATTTGCTCTACTGTGCGACAAGATGAAAATATGTGTGTGGGATGTTCTTGAGGCAGCCTTTACAAAACCCTTTGGTATCATGCCATTTTACCCGGGACCAGGAGTGGGAGGGCACTGTATACCAATAGACCCTCATTATATTGAATGGAAAGCCAGGGAGTACAATTTTTTAACAAGGTTTATTAACATTGCGGGTGAAATAAATCGCAAAATGCCCGAACATGTAAGGGAAATAATCATACGTACTTTAAATAATAACGGCCTGGCTCCCTCCTGTTCTAAAATATTGATTCTAGGTATGTCATATAAAAAAGATGTAAATGATTCCAGGGAATCACCTGCTGTTTGTTTGGCTGAGCTGCTTCTTAAGGATGGAATAGAGCTTATGTACCATGACCCTTTTGTAAGTGAAGTGACGTTATCTACAAAAAAAATATACTCCGTTCCATTGTGCGGTAGGGTTGTTAATGATGTTGACATAGTTTTAATTATCACGGACCATTCTACCATTGATTATCATTGGTTAGTGAATAATGCCCGAACAATTGTGGATACAAGAAATGCAACGAAAGGGATTCCAGGGCGGGAAAAAAAGGTTGTTCTGATATGAAGAAATTTAAAATTGGTATTATTGGAGCAGGAAATTGGGGTGCTAATTATGTTAGAATACTATCTAAATTGGGATTTTTAGGTGCAGTGGCTGACTCAAGAGAGTCAATTACAAAGGATTTTAAAAAAAAATATCCTGACGTATTGATAACGGAAAATTACTTGGAAATATTAAAGGATTCTTTCATTAATGGTGTTGTAGTGGCTTCTCCCGCACATACTCATTATGAGATAGTAAAAAATTGTTTAAAAGTCGGTAAAGACGTGCTGGTGGAGAAGCCAATGACCTTATGTGTACAGGATGCCCGGGAGCTGGCAGCAATTGCTGAAAGTATGGATAAAATTCTTATGGTAGGGCACCTTCTGCTGTATAAACCTGCTGTGAAAAAAATGATTGAGTGTGTTCGCAAACAAGTAATTGGGGAGATTTATTTCGTTGAAATGAACAGGCTTAAGCTGGGTAAAGTCCGAAGCAGAGAGAATGTCCTTTGGAGCTTTGCCCCTCATGATATTGCAGTCCTGCTGTCGTTAGTTGATTCTGAGGTAGAACAGGTTACGTCAGTAGGTACCTCCGCGATCCAGTCAATGGTGGAGGACGATGTATATCTTCACATTAAATTTAAAAATGGAGTGAAGGCCAGTGTTCATCTTTCATGGTTGTGGCCCTGTGACCAGCGGAAAACAATAATTGTGGGTTCCAGGGGAATGATTTGTTATGAGGAGAATATAGAAAAATTAACTATATATCGAAAAGGAATAAGTAATGACTTAACTATTTGGGATGAAGGTAATGAAGTACTGGAGTTTGATAAAATTGACGTTTTGGAAATAGAAGTGCTGCATTTTATAGAATGCATAGAAAAGAGAATTATACCTGATACGGAAGGAAAAAGCGGAGCCCGTGTAATAAAATTATTAACGGATGCAGAAGCCCAGTTAAAAAAGCCTCCCTGGTAGTAGGCTTAAGTGAACTCGTTTCAGCAGCTGAAACATCGAAGAATCAGGTGGAGACTCTACTCCACCTGATTAATACCCCTACCTACGTTAACGCTTAGAGGTGGGGGTATTATTAAAGACCTCCATACAACAGATTAGTGTATGGAGGTTTAATTTTTAGGGGTTTATTTTAAAGATACAACAGCCCGCGGGATATCTTCTTTTCTTATCAGCAATAATAAAAAGCTTAATTATATAATTTCATGATCATTATTATTATGATATGATTTGCTGCAGTTTTTTTCTATTTGGTTGTAAAGTTTGTGAATAGCGGCTATCGTTTCGTTTTGGAATAAAATTTTAAGCCTGATTTTGGTTGTGTTATTAATTATATCATCATCTATCTTGATTATATCTTGTAGTCTGAAATTATACTTTTGCTCGGCAGCACTTTTTTGTATAATTAGTAATTTTTCGGATAGGCCGAAGTTACATTTATGAATTAACTGTTTTTCTATAGTGGATAAATATGCGCCTATTATTGACTTATCATCCACGGTGAAAAGACTGCTGGCAAATGTACGAATAATTATATTATATAATTCCAGCACATAGCTTTCTTGATTTCCCAGGATATTTCTATCAAATGGATAATTCAAAAAAAATGAAATAGGAAAAATATTAACCAGTTCAAGCTGGTTATCTTCCAATACTTTTTCTACATATTCTTTGTTACGAATTACTGCATGGTCGGCTGTGCTTCTTGTATTGATTACACTTATCGGGTCCATCAGTACACAGAGCCCATTGTCATCCAGGTGGGCGGCAATATTGCTGATTGCTTTCTCATAATTTTTTTCGTTGGTAATATGAAGCAGCACATCTGCAGCCAAAATCAAGTCGTGTTTTCCTTCAAAATTACTGCGTTTGCATATATCTCCTTGTTTGAAATGGTAGCACTTATATTTTTTACTTAACTCGACAACTGATTTTTTAACAATGTCTACAGCATAATACTGTTTAATCTTTTTTTGATGAAAAAAATCAGTAAATATTCCTGTCCCAGGGCCTAGTTCCATAACTCTTATATTGTCAATTTTTTTAAAGCAAAGATTTAAAACGTTATCCAATATATCAATCCTGTTTTTATACAGTAACCTATTATGAATTTCCCCCAGCCCAATATTACCTACACCTTGAATATTAAAACGAGAGTTAAGCCTGTTTTCCCAATAAGTTTTATAATTAAACTCTTCCCTTTCGCATTTAATTGTTTGATTGATGAGAGAGACTATTGTATTTACCTGTTTTTCTAATGAATAATTTTTTTCAATGAAGCTTTTATATTCAATGGAACTATATTTCTGTTCAGTTACCATTTCGAAAGCTTCTTCTACGGTATTCCATAGATATCTTTTGGGATAAATATTTTGGGCTCCGGCAAAATTATGAATTACCGGCTTAATCCCTTTCGACATCGCCTGCATGATACTCATATTCTGGGACTCTAAAACACTGGTATTCAATACGAAATTCTTATCGTTTAACCAGTTATCCAGGTCATTTTGCCAACCCTGGAAAAAGAAATTATTTTCAATATTTAGTTCTTTAATCATTTGCTGGTAGTATAAGTAGTATCGGTGATCTTGAAACTGCCCTGCAATATACAATTTGTATCTGCTATCTCTATCAAAGAGATATTTAAAAGCCTGAAGCAGCAGCATAGGCCCTTTTTTATAATTTATATAACCGATATATGCAATATTGAATCCAGGGTTCCTTGTATTAAATGTCCACTTGTTCATGTTGACTCCGTTTGGAATTACAGCAGTTTTTTCATCGAGGATACGATATTTTTTTACCACTATGTTTTTAATATGCTCTGCAATAAAAATTACCTTATCAACGTTATTCCAGTTAACCTTGCCCGGGTACTGAGTAAATGCTTCATAACTGTGCAATCTGCATACTATTTTTTTATTCTTTGCCAGAGGCAGCTTGCTACCATATAATAACAATTTATCGCACCATTCGAACCAGCAAAGATCCCCCCATTCCATCCACTTATCTATAAGGGGAAAATCATCATCCTTTTTAATTACTATTTTACGAACCGAGTAAAGTTGGGATAATTGACTGATAAGATCATGTAAAAAAGAGTCTGCGCCCTGATAGACAAAAAAGACAATTTTATAATTAATATATTCCAACTGACTGCTGATGTTTTCAATAGCGTTTGAACTTTCCATAAAACCACACCCCTTAGGTACATAGTAATTGTTTCAAATAATACCTGTTAATTATCAGGTATTATTTTTTTATTCGATAGATCAACATTATGTGCGGATTACTAAGGGTGCAGGATTAATTTATTCATTCATCATCATCATCATTGATATATTACAGTATTCAGTATATTGCAGAAACCAGTAAGTAACAATACATTACCTTAGAGCATAAACTTTAATAATATCAAATGTATGTATAAGAGCAATTATTGTATTGGAGGTGATAATTGTTATTGATTCATCAGGTGTTTTTTATATCTATAAATGTATTACCATAAAAGGGGTGAAGCAGGTTGTCCTTTAATGACCTTATTATTAATGGAGGGTTTGAAACCGGTTCCTTCCCACCGTGGGTTACGCTAAATGCAGTCATAACAACTCAATTTAACCATTCTGGGTTTTTTGCCGCACGATTAACTGGTGGAACTGTTAATTCATTTGTTTATCAAATTGTGCCTGTAAACGAAGGTGAAAGTTTTGAGATAATTGTGTCCTTATCAAAAGTGGGAACAGCCTCCGGTGCACCAGTATCAATATCGATTCCAACTTATGATGCAGGGTTTAATTTTGTCGGGTACATTCTTATTACAAATATTGCGCCTAATCGTCTCACAGGTGTAGACGGAAGAGACTGGCTGGAAATATATCAGACTACTGATCCCGTACCTGCAGGTGCAACTCAGGCCCTTGTACTTGTAAACAAACTATCTTTAGCAGATACTGCTGATGTTATTGTAGATGATGTGTCTTTATTAGTTGTTGAAGGTGTACAAGGACCCACAGGCCCCACAGGCGCCACGGGAGTAACGGGCGCCACGGGTGCAACCGGAGTAACAGGAGCAACGGGTGCAACAGGAGCCACGGGAGTAACGGGTGCAACAGGAGCCACGGGAGTAACGGGAGCCACGGGCGCAACAGGAGTCACAGGACCTACGGGCGCAACAGGAGTAACAGGAGCCACGGGAGCAACGGGTGCAACAGGAGTCACGGGCGCAACAGGAGTAACAGGAGCCACGGGTGCAACAGGAGTAACAGGAGCCACGGGTGCAACAGGAGTAACAGGAGCCACGGGTGCAACAGGAGCCACCGGAGTAACGGGAGTAACAGGAGTAACGGGCGCCACGGGAGTAACGGGAGCCACAGGAGCCACAGGAGTAACAGGAGCAACAGGAGTAACAGGAGCCACAGGAGCCACAGGAGTAACAGGAGCAACAGGAGTAACAGGAGCCACGGGAGTAACGGGAGCCACAGGAGTAACAGGAGCCACGGGAGTAACGGGAGCCACAGGCGCAACAGGCGCAACAGGAGCCACGGGTGCAACAGGCGCAACAGGAGCCACGGGTGCAACAGGCGCAACAGGAGCAACGGGGACAGTTGAGGATGTGGTCATTGAAGGTGTTGGACCAAGTGTAAGTTCACAGTTTGACGAATTGCGCACAGCAGAGAGAACGGCTCTTGTTGAATTGACATCTGTATATGGTTTATCCGATTTACGTGACCATGTAGAAACTACAGGAGCAGGAACGGTTACAAATACAACAGTTGAATATCAGGTAAGTACCACAACAGGTGCTGATGATAGTGCCACATTGGACAGCGTGGAAAGAGGAAGATATATGCCCGGGTTTGCAGGCGAAGCGGGAATCGGTGTGCGTATCCCTGCACCACCAACAGAAAATCAGGTGTATCGTTGGGGAATGGTTGATGATGAAAATGGCGCTTACTTTGGTCAAAGTGTGGCAGACGGAATATTTGTTGCCATAAGACGTGCCGGCGTTGAAACCATCATTCCACAAACAGCCTGGAATATTGATCCACTGGATGGCACAGGTCCCAGCGGTATTACGCTTGATCCGGCACTTGGAAATATCTATCAAATTGTTTTCTCCTGGTATGGATATGGTGTCATCGAATTTAACGTAGTTGTGCAGAATCCAGTTACACTTGCTCAGGAAGTTATTACAGTAAATCGATATAGGCCAGCTAATGAAACAAGTCTTGCAGATCCCAATTTACCTCTCCGAGCCCAAATAGAAAATAATGGGGCAACAGATGAAGCCCGAGACCTGTTTGTAGGAGGTAGAGAATACAACATTATCGGTGATTTTAATCCTGAATTCAGAATTACTTCAGACCGAAGAAACGAAACAGTAGGTATTGCAGGTTTGCCGGTATTATCCTTTCAGAGAAAAGCTATTTTCCCTGCCGGATCTGCCAGGCCTAATTCTGTGAGTGTTACCCTTGAAGGGGTGGATATTGTCACAGGTTCAGATATCTACTTCCAGGTTATTGTGAATGGATCGCTTAATACACCATTTTCTAACTTCCCAACGTTGAATACAGCTATCCCAGATAATGAGACAGCGCTATTAGTGAACAATACAGCTACAACTATAACTGGAGGGCAAGTGGTTTATCAAGGTGTTGCTGCAGGAGTAATGGGAGCAGCTAGAAACCTGGCTACAGCAGCTCTGCTCAAGTTTGAACTTCCTGATCAGCAGCCTGTGTCATTGGTAATTGGAACCTTCAGTGGTACTTCAGCTGTATCTGCTGTATTCCGGGTAACGGAAGAGTGGTAATTAAATAAGGGTGTGGTTGTGGTCGCACCCTTTTTTCCTTAGATTATGGTCATGGAAATTTGATGTTGAAAGGAGTTTTAATATGGCTATCATTGAAGGGGTTGGCCCAAATGTCAGTTCCCAGTTTGATGAACTGCGTACGGCAAAAAGATTTGCCGTTATTGAATTAAAATCTGTATATGGTTTGTCTCAGCTGCGGGATATTGTAGAGACTACCGGAGCAGGTTCAGTTACCAATACAACTGTTGAATTTCAGGTAAGTACTACTGCCGATGGAATAGATTCTGCCACTTTGGACAGTGCTGAGAGAGGCAGATATATGCCTGGTTTCGCTGGCCAGGCCGGCATAGGGGTAAGAATTCCAGCCTCTCCCACAGGAGATCAAGTATTCCGATGGGGAATGTTCGACGATGAGAATGGAGCTTTCTTTGGCCAAAGTACAGCAGACGGAATATTCGTTGCCATAAGACGTGCCGGTATTGATACCATCATCCCGCAAACAGCCTGGAATGTTGATCCACTGGACGGCACAGGCCCCAGCGGCATTACGTTGGACCTGGCATTAGGGAGTATATTTCAGGTTACTTTCTCCTGGTATGGATATGGCGTCATCGAATTTAATGTTGTTGTACAGAATCCATTTACCCTTGCGCAAGAAGTTGTAACCGTAAATCGTTTTAGACCTGCCAATGAAACCAGTTTTGCAGACCCCAATTTACCCCTGCGAGCCCAAATAGAAAATAATGGAACGGCATCTGCTTCAGACTTATTTGTAGGTGGGAGGCAGTACAGCATAATTGGGAACTTTAATCCTGAATTTAGAATTACATCTGAACGCAGAACTGTTACAGTACCAACGGCAGGATTACCTGTAATATCTTTCCAGAGAAAACCAATCTTTCCTACTGGTTCAGCACGACCCAACTCAGTAAGTGTCAGCCTGGAGGGGATAGATATTGTTACGTCAGCAGATGTATTTTTTCAAATTATTATTGGAGGGGCCCTGAATACAGCATTTACCAATTTTCCAACATTAACAACAAATATACCTGGTAACGAGACAGGTTTGATGGTAAATAATGACGCTACAACAATTACCGGAGGTGAAGTGGTGTTTCAAGGGGTAGCCTCCGGTGTACCAGGCGCAGCTAATCGGGATCTGGCTACTGCAGTTCTGCTGGATTTTGAACTTCCCGATCAAGAACCTGTATCCCTGGTTATTGGGACATTCACCGGTACTTCTTCTGTCTCGGCAGTCTTCCGGGTAACTGAGGAATGGTAATGCAGCAACAAACGCTGCACAACGATCCCTTTGTTTAATATCAAGATAGTTATATATAATTACCGGAGCGCAGGTTGTTTATAAGGCTAATCAAAAATTGTATAAAATTCTAAAAAAGCTAGTTCGGAATTATTTATAGGGTGAAGTTAATATGATTCTATTGAGAGACAAATATTTGTCAACAGGTTTTATGCAAGGGATTACTCAAATACAGGACGCAGTATTCGAGTATTCCCAGAGAGTGTGTAATCCAGGATGTCTTCCGTAAGGTAGGCACCCTGGATTAAACTGCTTAACTAAAAATGGGAAGGAGTAACGATATGATCACTATTAGTCTGTGTATGATAGTAAAAAACGAGGAAGAGTTACTGGCCCGCTGTTTAGATACAGCTAAAGATATTGTCGATGAAATAAATATTGTTGATACCGGTTCCACGGATAAGACAAAGGAGATTGCTAAACAATATACGGATCGGATTTTTGATTTTCCGTGGATTGATAATTTTGCAGCAGCCAGAAATGAATCCTTTAAATATGCTACCAAAGATTATATTTTATACCTGGATGCTGATGATGTTATCTTAGAAGAAGATCGGGTTAAATTTAAAAAGCTTAAAGAAACCTTGGATCCCTCAGTAGACTCGGTTTCTATGTATTATAATGCTGGTTCTGATGAGTACGGTAATGTTACTTTAAGATACCGCCGTAATCGACTGATTAAGAGGGAAAAAAACTATGAATGGCGGGGAGATTGTCATCAATACTTAGATGTTCACGGCAAGATAATTAATTCAGATATCGCCATTACCCATAAAAAAATCCGTCATGCTGTTGGTCGAACTATATCAATATACGAAAAAAAGATAGCACGGGGGGATATTTTTTCACCAAGGGACTATTTTTATTATGGCAATGAATTAAGAGAAAATGGTCATTATGAAAAAGCCATAGAAAGCTATGATAAAAATCTCTCAATGCCAGAAGGTTGGATAGAAGATAAAATCTTTGCTTGTATCTTTAAAGGAGACTGTTACCGTCATTTGGGAGATCTAAAGAATGAAAATTTTTCTTTGTTTCAATCTTTTCAATATTCATCTCCCAGAGCAGAGGCATGCTCCCGTATAGGTTATAATTTTCATCGGCAAAAGAATTATAAGACGGCTATTTTCTGGTATGAATTGGCTATCCAACAAGAACCAGATCCAGAGCGTTGGAGTTTTATTTATCCAGCTTATTATACATGGTACCCTCATCTGCAGTTATGTGTTTGTTATTATAATTTGGGGGATTATCAAAAAGCTTATTATCATAATGAACAGGCCAGAAAGTATAGACTAGAAGATAATAGCGTGCAGCATAATAAAAAATTACTTGAGGGTTTACTAAAAACTGATAAGACCTGAAAGTAACTCCTATTTTTATCGAAAATTAGAAGAAAGTAGTTCTAGGCCTTATCAGTGCTAAAACACGCAGTATTGCAGAATATTTAAAATATAAATTATGTTCATTCCCGCCTGTTTCATTTTACAGCAGGCGGGTAATATTATGACTTGGCTCATTGTTCAATTAAATAGTATCTGTGATTACATAAGGATAATCATATTGATTTGTATTATTATTTTTGTTTTTTATTTTTATATATATTCCATGGTTAGATTTTATTTTCTTACGACATATCTTATAATATTCTGTCACGTTTATAACAATTTCTTCCTGTCCAGGACTGGTTTTAAGAAACTTTTGGGTTTTGGAAAGCCGGGGTAAGCTTCCCTCTTTTAGAGATTTTTCATTCCATTGTGTTTTAATTTCCTTTACATAAATTTTAGTGGATGTTGGAAGCTTAGGGAGGGGTAAGTGAAGATTCATATTAGTTATTTTCATATCCCTGGGAATGACCTTTAAATTAAAAGAAACAAAAAGTTCATTTCTTTTTACAAAAAATCTGTTGGGGATAAAAAACATTTTTTTCTCCAGCGAACTCAAATTATATCAGCTCCTTATTTCAGAAATATATCCCGATGCTGCCCACAAAGCAGTGGCAGCATTGGAAGAATGAATATATGACAGTAGAACCGTTTCCTTGTCTTATTTGTTTATAAAACAGCGGCACCATCGTCTTAGGATAAATTTCTGTAAATGGATAACAATTTTTTTACTACTACTTGTCTGGAATGATATTTTCGTACATACTTTCTTCCTTCAATTCCTAAACTTTTTCTTTTGCCAGGATTTTCTATTAAAAATATTAGTTTTTCTATAATGTTGTTAGGATTTCCGTTTACTATGGGTAATGGTATTTCCGTTGGAAATTTATCTATTATGTCTGGACGGATATAGGCAATTACCGGTTTCCCGAGAGCCATAGATTCAACACATAAAAGACCGTAAGAACCACAAAGGATTTGATCCACAATTATATCTGCCTTTCGATATAAACTAATTGCTTTGGCATGACTCATTTTTTCTATACGTATATATTTGAAATTGTAATAAGGCTTTAACTGGTTAATTGCTTCTTCAATGTAGGTGGTTCCTTTAAAATCAGGATTGGTGGGTGCATGTAAAATTAAGGGCTGCTTAGTATTTTCATTGGGGTATTCTGGGATGAATTTACGAAGGTCAATGGCCAGGGGCAAAACATGGACTTTTTTATAATATGGCTCAACATAAGGTAGGACCTCGTAGTCCTGTACTATAGCTTCAGAGATATATTGTGAAATATTTTTTAAATTCTTATGAATTACGTTATCAGGGGGAGAATCTCCTGTATAAACATAAGGATTGTTTATTCGGGCTAAATTATGAAAGCGTACATCATTGCCCCAGTGGTGCATAATCATTTTTTTACCCCTGGCTTTATTTATTTTTAAGTCTTTAAATTGTCCATACATTGAAACTCCATAATGGTAATGAAACACATCAAAAAAATTTAAGATATGTTTGGACATTTTTTGTATTTCAAATAGGTCAGTATTAATAAGATGGTCCTGATACCCTAAATAAGTATGAAACGTATTATACCCGGCAGCTAAATGTCCTCTTTCTTTTAAAGCCCCACAGAGTATTCCCATTTGTCCGGCTATTTCTATTACTCCTTGAAAAATTTTCATTTATCCTCTAACCTTTCATCCATTGGAAAGTTTTTAACAGTCCTTCATGAAGATTATATTGGGGTTTCCAGTTAAGCTCTTTTTGAATCTTTTTAGCATCTATGTTTCGTCTTGCGACAATATCAATCTGTCTTTTTGGCCTAAACTCAATAGTGCCTTTAGTAAACCCTGTAATATATTTAATTTTTTCTGCCAGTTCTATAATATTTGTTTCTACTCCCATTCCTACATTGTATATCTGTCCAATTGCCTTTTCTTTTACAGCAGAAAGCAGTAAAGCATCTAATGCATCCTCTATATAGGTAAAATCCCGAGTTTGCTGTCCATCCATATAAACCATAAGGGGCTGTTTTTTTTGAGCGGCTTCAAAAAATTTGGCTACCACACCGCAGTAGGGATTTGATGTGGTTTGCCCGGGGCCATATACGTTTGATAAGCGCAGAACAGTAGTGGGAAGTTGATACATATGGTTATAGACATCACAATAATGTTCGCTAGAGAATTTGCTTGCGGCATAAGGAAGGCTTATTTTATAATAAGTTTCCGGAGTAGGCAGAATAGAAGCATCGCTGTAAATTGATGCTGTAGAAGTATATACGAATCTTTTTAAATCGGGACAATGTGATTTGGCACACTGCAGCATCACAAATCCACCAAAAAGATTTGTTTGAAAATCTTTTTCCAGGTCTCGTACAGATTGTAAAAGGTTTGAACAGGCTAAATGAAAGATGTGTTTTACTTTAGGCATTATTTCAAATAAGAGTTTTTTATTGGTAATACAGTCATGATGAAAAGTAATTTTTTCTGATACGGGAACTGCATTTTTTTGCCCGGTAGACAAATCATCAATAATATAGATGTGCCGGCATAAGGGAAGCAGTTTTTTAATAAGTTGTGAACCGATAAAACCAGCGCCGCCGGTGACTAATATATTTTCAAAGATGGATGATGTATTAGTATAATTCAAAAATTCACCCCTCACATTAATTAAGTAACGACTCAGCCATAGGCCAAACCTCACGTAAACGTTGGACGTAAGTGTGGCTTTTCAATATTTTACGACGGGCATTATTACCAATATATTGTCTTAAATCCGGTCGATTCAGGTAATAAGTTACTAGTTCAACAGTTTCCTGGGGGCAACTGGTTAGAACGACCTCTTTGTTAGTGAACAGTTCTTTAATTGCTTTAGTTCGGCTGGCAATCATAAAAGCACCGGTTCCTAAGATCTCAAATGTCCGCTGGGTAACCTGGTCTTCGGCATTTTGAATACCTAAAACGACTTTAGAGGAACGGTAAACACCGGCTGACTTTTTATATGCCAGGTGTCCGTGAAGCCATCCATCAGGTATGGTTTCCCCAAATTCTTTCTTAATATATGATTGTTGTTTGCGCCATCCAATACCCCATATATGGGTTTTTATGTTTTCCCTGACCAGGGGGAATAGAAGATGCCTGAGGCTTTCAAATCGGTATGTTTCCTTAAAGAAGTGAGTGGAACCAACCAGGGATATGTTATATTTTTTTTTCTGTTTACTTTTCTTAGGCAGAAAAACTCTCGGATTGCAGGCAAAATTTAAATAACTGGCGGAAATACCTAATTTCTCATACTTCGCTACGCAAGAAGGATGGATGGTCCAAATCAAATCAGGCTTAGCCCTTTGGACAGCCTGAAGAGACCAGTCTGTATGGTTTATCAGGTCTTCTGTTGCCCAATAAATATGGAAAAGTTGGTATTTATGGCATAAGCCAGGGAGCAAATCCAGAAATCCTCCAAACAGCTTTCGATTAAAACCAACAGTTATTAATATTTTTGGTTTGAAATATGCAATTCCCTTTTCAACTTCTTGAGGCGACCAGGAGGATTGAAAGTATATTTTATGGCCTAGTTGAGCTAAAGAGTCTCCCAGGCTGTTAATACAGTACGATCGGTGGTCTAACATAAATATTTTGTATTTCTGCAATGATTTCACCTCTGGAGGGGTTGATTTCTTCATATGAATGAACTTTTTTTAAAAACAAGAGAAATGCAAAAAAAAGCTAATCAATACTCAAATTATTGAAAACATCCATATAAATTTGATAGCTATTTGTATATTCTATGCAAAGGTTACTGAAAGAGTAATTAATAAAAGGGATTTATTTTTTATGATTTTATGGCAGGACTATTAGGAGGCTTTGTTTAAAGTAAAGGTTTGTATATAAACGGGGTCCTCCATGTTTTAAAATTTAAAACATGGAGGAAATTGCAGAAAATAGGAAGAGGTAAATCGGCATAAAACTTTAAAAATTATTTTTTTTTAATTTATCTCTTAAGTCACTATCTAGCAAGTGCGTAATCCCAGCAACTCTTTTAACTTCTAAAACAAAAGTTATGCCCTTGCCAGGCTTATTAAGTTCTGCTTCCTGAATAACTGTATCAAGAACTTTATCTGTCATTTCTCTAGGAACCAATGTCAAAATTATTTCTTTTTCAGGCTCTATAGTTATGCCAAAAAGCTTAGCTTTTTCATGAATTCCTGTGCCCCGACCCCCTAAGATAGTTCCACCTTCAGCTCCAGCCTTTTTAGAAGCTTCTACCACCAATTGTGAGCGTCCTTTGTTAACAATCGTAATTATAAGGTCAAATTTTATTTTGCATTCCTTACAATCCTGATAATCGTTTTGTTTATTCATTTCAAAGGCCTCCTTTTAACAAATGGACAATGCCATCGACTTTCTTTAAATCTATTATAAATGTAATACCACTTCCAGGTTTATTGAGTTTGCATTTATTTATAATTTCATTAAAAACTATGTCTTCTATTTCATGTTTAACTACTGTGAAAACTACTTCTCTTTCTTCATCCAAAAATAAACCAAATATTTTTTGAAATTCCTTGACACTGGTACCTTTACTTATTATAGTTGTACCACCTTCAGCACCAGCCTTTTTAGCAGTTTCACATACTTTTTTTGCTTTCCCTTTTTTCACAATAGTTATAATAACACTATGATTCCTCTGTAAGGCTTCGTTCATTTTGCTTCTCCTTTCTATCATATATAAACCCCAAGAGCAATACAGATAATATCGGTATTAAAGCCACCAGGGATATCATGCCAAAGCCCTCAATCAGCGGGTCTCTTCCTTCTATTTGAGAAGCTACCCCTATTGAAAAAGCCATAATAAATGTAACGGTCATAGGGCCTGTAGCTACACCACCAGAATCAAAAGCAATAGAGACAAAATTATCCTTTGATATAAAAGAAGTAGCCAATGCTAACCCATAGCCTGGAACCAGCAAGTACATTAAAGGTATCCCATATATAATTCGAATCATAGCCAGGGCAATAGAAAGTCCTACCCCTAAAGAAAGTGTGACTAATAAGATAATTTGTGGTATATATCCAGAAGAAACCTTTTCAACTTCATTGCTTAATGCCCTTACAGCAGGTTCTGCAAATGTTGCCACGGCTCCTAAAATAAAACCTACTGGAATAACAAACCACTTTCCAGTGCTTTGAACCATACCTTGTCCTAATAATTCTCCAATAGGCAAAAACCCAATGTGAACACCTTGTAGGAAAAAAACTATACCTATAAAGGTTAAAAGAACTCCTTTTATCATATTCATAATTTCTAAACGAGGCAGCTTTAGGTAAACTATTTGAAAAAAAGTAAAGAATAAAACCAAAGGTAGTAAGGCTATTGATACTTCCTTCACTGTATCCCAAAGTCCTTCAAATATAATAACTTCACTCATCCGTAAATCACCCCCAGAATCATCACACCAATCACAGGACCAATTGAAGCTAAAGCAACAAATCCAAAATTATCATGAGAAGATTTTCGGCTGCTCAAAACAGAAGTTACCCCCACACCTAATGCAATAATAAAGGGAGCTGTTAACGGTCCTGTAGTTACCCCTCCTGCATCAAAAGATATAGGCACAAAATAAATAGGTGTAAAAGCTGATAAAATAAAAACACCAATATAACAAACAATAAGTATGTATTTTAGTGATACTCCAAATACTACTTTTATCATGGATAAAGCTACAAATATCCCTACTCCAATAGCTACTGTATAGATCAATACATAATGGGGAATCGCACTATCAGACACTACATCAATTTGTGATGCAAGCACTCTAACATCAGGTTCAGCTGCTGTCACAAGAAAACCTAATAAAAAAGCATAAAAAATAATAAGTCCTAATTTTTTAGTTTGGGGGATGGCATTACCAATGGACTCTCCCATGGGAAGTAAACCAATTCGAATCCCAACAAGAAATAATATAAGGCCAATGGTTACATATATCAGTCCCACTAAAAACTGAAGTATTTCCTCTAAAGGTGAAGATAATACAACTATTTGTAATAAAAAAACCACAATAGTTAAAGGAAGAACAGCTTGTAAAACTTCAATTGATATTTCTTTTAACACTTTCATTTTCTATTGGCCACCTTATTTCTCTTTTGTAGTTATTTATGTTTTCTTTACAGTTCAATTAGCTGCTGCGTAATCAAAGGATTTAAGTATTAACATTACATAATTTATCTTCGTCAATAAAACTTAAAATTCCTTTTTTTAAATGCTACTGCATATAAACTATCCAGGTCGTGGAGGGACAAAGGGGGACGTACCTTGAATGTCAACTATTTTTTATTGATAAATAGATTTGAAAGTCAGCTAATGCCCGGGAGAAAGATTCTTCCAGGTTCGGTCTTCCAGAATCTCCTAGGTTACTAACGAAGTTCACTTAAGTTAATTCAACAGCCTGTTCGCTGGTGATGGTTTCTAGCATGTTTCAGACAGTCATTCCAAGTTTCCTTAACCGTCAGACGTTCAGAATTTTTGAGGTCAGACCCCTCATGGGAGTAACTGGGAGACCGTCAGATTTAAGGTTTCCACCAAGCAGGTGATAAAAAAGAATTTGTTATTCCAATGAAAAGTCCTTGATACAAAGGGCTTTTTTTTTTGACGTTACGGGTTAATCAAATATTCAATTATTCTATATTATCGGACTCATCCTATCCCAGGTAATTTGAAAAAAGCAGAGGAACTGAGGCGTTAATAACAGTTTAAGGAAAACTTATCGAGATTTTTTATCACATATTCGCAAGGCAGAAATTTTCACGGTAACTGATTAAAATGGCAGTGGCCCAAGAAACTCAAATGGAAGAAATGAAGCCTGAGTTAATATTGATATCAGAGTAGTATTTATTTCAGGAGCATGTAATATAAAATAAATAAGATATTAAGTAAAATATAATTGACATAGTGCCAAGAATATATTACTATTAGTTTAGAAAAGCAGGTAGTCAGGTAAGATGTGGGGTGATATATTGAGTAAAAATTTAAGACTGAAGTCTGCACGAGCGGCAAAGGATATGTCTCAAAAAGATATCGCCGATGCTGTAGGTGTTACCAGGCAAACGATTAATGCAATTGAAAAAGGAGATTATAATCCAACGATTAATTTATGTATCTCAATATGCAAAGTATTGGACAAATCATTAAATGATTTATTCTGGGAGGATGAATGACTTGAATAAAAAAGGTTTAGACGAAATGCAAATGCAAAGAAAAAATAAAATTGGTAATCAAGCATTTCTTATGCTTCTTTATTTGTTGATGCTTGATGCGGGTCTTCATGGTTATGGATTTAGATGGGTTAATTATCCGGCGAACGTAATGATAATTTTAACCATATGCTCTGGAACTTTTGTTGTACGGTTAATATTAGCAAACGCCTTTGTAGGACCGTCTGCAGAAGAAGAAAAACCATTCTTGAAAGTGCTTCTAACAATGATGTTAGCTATTGTGGTTTCTGCAGCCATTTTGGTTCTTTTAAAGAATGCAAGTTTTAGCAATCCAAATCAGATTGATGAAATGGCTGCACCTATTTTGTTTATTACGGCTGGTGTTGCTATTGTAATTGCAGTAACAACCATCGTAATAAAAAGGATCCAAAACAAGAATGATTCAGAATAAAATCTTCAGATATTTAAGAGAAGATGAATCATAGAATCTTTGCAGCCAAGACGTTTTACACCTCTAAAAGGGCTGACAATGCCGCAATTAGGCATTGTCAGCATGGCTGCCAAAGGGGTTAATGACATTGTTGATAATTGCAACAGCAGCAGGGTTTTCCCCTTTAATTTTAAGAATTTTTTACCGTTGTCAAAGCTAGCAAATGCGGGGTAGAGGGGTGCCTGCCAGGTAGTGCAGGTATTTAGTTCCCCCGAAAAAGGTCTTAAGATATACTTTCCCACTTCCATCTTCCACTTTACCTATGATTTGAGCTTCCTTGCCAAGGGGGTCCTCTCTCAGCAGTTGAACAAGAGCATCTGCCTGGGCGCTTTCCACAATGGTAATAAATTTTCCTTCATTAGCCAGGTAAAGGGGATCTAGACCCAGCATTTCCGCTGTGCTTCTTACCTCCTCTGCTACGGGAACCTGCTCTTCAAAAATTGTAAAATCCAACCTTGAAAATACCGCGATTTCCTTTAACGTGGTAGCCAGCCCTCCCCGGGTGGGGTCCCGCATTATTTTTATCCCTTTAATTTCTTTTAAAGCCTTCTGGATAATGCCATTTAATGGAGCGCAGTCACTCTGCAGCCCTTCTCCCAAACCCAGTTCCTGACGTCGGGTCAGCACTGTCAGGCCGTGGTCTCCTAAAGTACCGTTAATAACGATTTTATCTCCCGGCTTTACAGCTTCATAGCCCAGGACAGCTTCTTCTTCTGACGTTCCGATTCCGGTAGTATTAATAAATATTTTATCCCCATGACCTTTCTCTACCACCTTAGTGTCACCGGCTACGATAACCACCCCTGCTTCTTCAGCAGTCCGGGCCATGGATACCACAACTTCTTCCAGTTCCGAAAGGAGAAGCCCTTCTTCTAGAATAAACCCCACCGTTAAAAATAGGGGCCGGGCTCCACTTACTGCTAAATCATTAACCGTTCCGCAGACCGCCAGTTTTCCAATATCTCCCCCTGGAAAAAAGATTGGAGATACCACAAAGGAATCTGTTGACACCACAATTCCCTTCCCTTCACCAGGGAAATTTAAAAAAACAGAATCTGTCAGCTGGATTAAATAAGGATTTTTAAAATATTTCAAGAAAATATCGTTTACCAGGTTATGGGTTAAAATACCTCCATCTCCATGGGAAAGAATAATTATGTCCGACAAAAAATCACCCTCTATTCTCTAAAATCATAGTGAAAATAAGCGGAACAGGCACCTTCGGAAGATACCATACAGGGGCCAACCGGCCGGGAAGGAGTGCATTCCTTCCCAAACATACCGCAGAATGTAGGAACTATTTTGCCTGTAAGCACCTCTCCACAACGGCATCCCTCTTTATTAAACGGCCTGGATATTTCTACGGGAAAGCGTTTCAAAGCATCGTATTTTTGCAAATTATCCTGCAAAACCAGGGAACTGGCAGGTATTTTCCCCAGTCCTCTCCAGGAACCTTCTGCAGTATCAAAGAACTCCCGGATTACTGTCTGGGCAGTTTTGTTTCCTTCTTCACGGACCAACCGGCTGTATTCATTATCTATCCGGCATTCTCCCCGGTCCATCTGATAAATCAAGTTTTCCAGCGCCCCCAACAGGTCCATGGGTTCAAACCCTGCAATAACCCCTGGAATATTAAATTCCTGGGCTAAAAAGCCAAAGGCTTTTCTTCCAATAACTGCACTGACATGACCGGGAAGAATAAAACCATCTACACCCGGACCCTTGTCATTCAGTAGAGCTCTCAAGGCAGGTATCACCAGCTTATGAACAGAGTATACGGAATAATTCTTTACTCCTAAATCCTCTGCTTCCCGTATACTTAAAGCCACCACCGGAGCCGTGGTTTCAAATCCTATTCCCAAAAAAATCATCTGTTTCCCTGGGTTTCTCAAGGCCCACTGCACTGCATCGGAAGGAGAATAAAATATTTTTACCCAGGCTCCCCGGGCTTTCTCCTGTTCCAGGGAAGTACGGCTTCCCGGGACTCTCACCATATCGCCAAAAGTTCCCAGCACTACATTTTCTAGAGAACTTAACTGAATCATGCGGTCAATGTCCTCTTGATCGGTAACACATACAGGACATCCGGGGCCGCTCCTTAAATCTACTATTTCCTCCAGGGCTTTTCTCAATCCTGTCTTGGAAAAAGCTACTGTATGGGTCCCACAAACCTCCATGAATACCGGCCGTCTTCCCAGCTTTTCTTTCAAACACTTTCCTTTGAGTTTAATTTCCTGAAGCAGCTGGCAGGAAAGCTGCCGGTCTCTGAACTTCAAAAGACTGGCCCTTTCTTCTTTCTCCTGTTTTAAAATCCACCTGGCCATTATTGTGCCCCTCCCAATTTACAATTCCTCTTCTAAGGTTAACATTTCTTCCCAGATTTTTATTCTCCCCTCTGCATCCTGAAGATCAATTTTTTCCAGGGCATATCCCGCATGAATAAGAACATAATCATCCTCTTTTACATCGGGAACCAGGGTAATTCCCACCCAGCGGGACACCCCAAAGGAGTCAACCAGAGCAGTTCGGTTTTCATCATTAATCATCATAACTTTTGCCGGAACTCCCAGACACATGATTTAGCCACCTCCAGTAAGTGATAACCGCCTGCCCCAGGGAAATTCCTCCATCGTTAGGCGGCACATTTTGATGAGTAAATACCTCAAATCCCAGCTTATTCAATAATTCTTCAGAGCGGATCAGGAGATACTGGTTATGCCAGGCTCCTCCGCTAAAAACTACTTTTTTTATTGCACTTCTTTCACTGATTATCAATACTGCTTTTTCTATAATAGACACCAGCGTATCATGAAAACGGCGGGCTGCTAAATCTTTCTCCTTATGACTCTGAAAATCCTCCACCAAAGCCTTCCAGGTAGAAGCCGGATCTATAATTCCCCCTTCAATAGTGAAGGGATAGGGTTCTATTTCTGTACATTTACAAAGTTTCCTGTCTAAAACTAACTCCCCTAGTTCAATTGCTGCCTGACCTTCATAACTGCTTGTTTCGCAAACTCCTAAAAATGCAGAAACTGCATCGAAAAATCGGCCGCAGCTGGAGGCCGGGGGACAGTTAAAATTTTTTTCCAAAAGAATAACGATGGCTTCCAGTTCTTTCCCTTTATCTATAAACCTCTCCCGGGCAATAGTTTTTCCCTTCTCCCCCAGGCAGGTAATGAGATATGACACAGCAGCTCTCCAGGGCTGCTTCACAGCCATTTCTCCACCGGGCAGCGGCAGGTATGACAGGTGAATTTCCCTCTGAAAATCCAGATAATCCCCGGTAAAAAATTCAAAACCCCACATTTTTCCATCCAGTCCGTATCCGGTGCCGTCAAGGATTATCCCAATTACCGGCTCATTTAGACCATTTTCTGCCATACAGCTAGCCATGTGGGCGTGGTGATGCTGTACTGAAAATTTTTCTTCCGCCGGTATTTCCCCGGCCATCCTGGTCGTCCAGTAGTGAGGATGCATATCGTAAGCCAGGATTTTGGGCTCCAGCTGAAAAAATCTTTTAAAGTGCTCCAGACTGGCAAGGAAGTGCTCTTCAGATTCCACGGAATCCATTTCTCCGATATACTGGCTGAGAAATGCCTGCTCACCCCTCATAAGGCAGAAAGTATTCTTCATTTCACTGCCCAGGGCCAGCACCACTTCTTTTTTTTCTTCTTTGCCCGTGTTGGTGTTTTCCCTGACCCCCTGTGGGATGGGAATAACTATGGGCTTGGGAACATACCCCCTGGACCGCCGGTACATCTGCGGCTTATCTTTTATTACTGTCATCAGGGAATCGTCACAGCGGTTGACTATGTCCCGGTTGTGCCATAAAAAATAATCGGCAGTTTCCTTCAGTTCTATCAGAGCTTTTTCATTGTCCCGGGTTAAAGGCAGGTCTTTTAAGTTAGCGCTGGTCATAACCAGTAGTTCAAAGGGGCCGTTAAAAAGTAAAAAGTGGAGGGGGGTATAAGGCAGCATAATTCCTAGAGTTTTCAAATTTGGAGCAATGTCTTCAAACAGATCCCTTTTTCTCTTTTTTAAGATTACAATGGGCGCTTCCGGAGACAGGAGAAGTTCCTCCTCCTGTTCTCCCAGAAAACAGTATGTTTTAATTGTGTCTAAATCCCTGGCCATTACCGCAAAGGGCTTAAACGGCCGGTTTTTTCTTTTTCTCAAGGCAGCCAGGGCCTTCCGGCTGTGGGCGTCACAGGCCAGGTGAAAACCGCCTAAACTCTTTATCGCAATAACCATTCCTTCCCCCATGAACTTCCAAAAATTGTCCAGCCAGTTCCCCGGAACATCACAGCCTTTTTCATCCACCAGTGCTACCTCCGGGCCGCATCGGGAACAGGCAATGGGTTGAGCATGAAACCTTCTGTCTGTTGGTTCATGGTAATCCCGGTAACATTCATCGCACATGGGGAAAGGCTCCATAGAGGTTTTGTCCCGGTCATAGGGTACATCTTTAATCAGGGTAAACCGGGGTCCGCAGTTGGTACAGTTGGTAAAGGGATAGAGGTAATGTCGGTCCTTTGGATTCAGCATATCCTGCTTACATTCCTGGCAGCAGCCCACGTCCGGTGGAACCAGGGCTTCTCTCCGGGATTCCTTTTGGCTGGTCAAAATGGTAAACCCTTTAAAACATTTTTGGGGTATTACTTCCCTGGTAATATGTCTAATCACCGAAAGGCGGGGAGGCTTGTTTAACAAATCGTTATAAAATCCTTCAACTTTGTTTTCCTCCCCCAAAATTTCTATGATCACTCCGAGAGTGGAATTTAAAACAGTCCCAATAAGGCCGTGTTTTAAAGCCAGGTTATAAACATAAGGGCGAAAACCTACTCCCTGTACAATTCCTTTAACAGTTATTCGCCAACAGAGCTGTTTTTTGCTTTTTGCATATCCCTGATCCATGCAATCCACTCTCCCATTCCATCTCCTTTTGTAGCAGAAGCAGGAAATACCTCCAGACTACCGTTAATATCCTTAATTTCATCAATTACTTGTTCCAGTTGAAAGTCTGTATAAGGTATAAGGTCAATTTTATTAATAATACAGCCCCTTGACTGTCTGAAAATCAGGGGATATTTTGCCGGCTTATCACTGCCTTCGCTGACACTTAAAACCGCAATCTTAAAATCTTCACCCAGGTCGAACTCTGCAGGGCAGACCAGGTTGCCCACATTTTCTATCACAATCATATCCAGGTTTTCCAGGGGAAGTTCCTTCAATACCCCGCCTATCATACCCGCATCCAGGTGGCAGGCACCGGCGGTATTAATCTGTATGACCTCAACGTTTTTATTTTCCAATCGCTCCGCATCCCGACTGGTATAAATATCTCCTTCAATGACTGCAATATTCATTTCCCCAGCCAGCGCATCCAGCATCTTCTCCAGGAGAGTAGTTTTTCCTGCCCCCGGTGAACTGATTAAGTTGATGGTTAAAATGTTATTACGGGAAAAAATGCCCCGATTTCTCTCAGCCATACCAGTATTGACTTTTAATAAATCCTGGGCCATAAACACTTTCACAAGAACCGCCTCCTTATATTTGTAAATATGCAGACTTAATTATAATTTATCTCTTTTTTTTAGGGTATAAGACCCCCACCTCTAAGCGTTAGCGTAGGTGGGGCTTATAATCAGGTGGAGTAGAGTCTCCACCTGATTCCCCGATGTTTCAGCTTGCTGAAACGAGTTCACTCACCTTCAATATATTCCACAGACAGCTCTCTACCTTGTACTATCTCAGTCCTGCTGCCGGCACATTCAGGACAGCTATATTTTAAGCCCTTGGGCCTAAACAACAAATGACAATCCTGACAGGAAAGCTTTATGGGCCTGATTTCAATTTCCAGAACCGCCCCCTGGGCAGGAGTATCCCTGCTCAGTACCTCAAAAGCAAACTGTAGTGCTTCAGGCATTGCTGAGGTCATTTTTCCCACAACAATTTTTATTTTTTCTATTTTTTTAATTTTATGCGTTTCCGCCTGTTCCAGCACTGCCTCCAGCATGCCTTTTACCAGGGCCAGCTCATGCATAATTCCACCTTACCTTATAAATTAGTTTAAGAGTTGAAATCTCCGGGATAAAGCTCTTTTTTCTTATTTGATGATGGCTTTCTAAGCATTTAAATTTAAATTTTTCACTATTATGATAAACAATATTATTTCAGCAAAATAATATTTTTACATTATGAAAAAGGATTCTTAAAAATTAAAGTGAATAATTCAATTAACATATATTAACTATATACCCATATTAGTCTAGTACCTATTATATATTATTATATATTAGTGTATAGCAGGAATTAAGAATAGGTTGAAAGAGAAGTATGTTTGATTTAAAAAAATTTCCTTGAAGCTGTTATTTTTGTCACATGCTGTTATATTTTGTCGTATTATACATAAACTGCTTTTATTTTTGTTGATATTATTTTAGTATTTTTTTCATTCTGGTTGTGACTATAGTAACATATTTTGTGATTTATATACCATGTTAACATAATTAAGCAAATTTGTAAATAATATGTTTTTATTCTTCGGTGTTTATGCACCAGATATAAATAAGGATGTGATGCCCGGGATAAAAAAATCTTAAACATCCAATATTACATTAAGCTAAAGGAGGCGAAACTAATGTCCAAGGAAGTAACAGAATATCCTGTGATTTGGCTGCAGGCCGCAGCATGTACCGGCTGTTCCATATCCCTCCTCAACACAGCCAGCCCTACTATTAAAAACATCCTGATCGACGAACTGATTCCAGGTAAACATGTCAGCTTACGGGTTCACCCCAATGTTATGGGCGGTGCCGGTGAACAGGTGATAGAACTGCTGGAAAAAACCGTACAGGAAAAAGGAAAATATATTTTAGTGGTTGAAGGAGCCGTCCCCACTGCAGAAGATGCAGTATATGGAGCGGTGGGAGAAAAAGATGGAAAACCAGTCTCCATGTTAGAACGAGTAAAAACTTTAGGAGAAAATGCTTTGGCCGTATTAGCGGTAGGAACCTGTGCAGCCTTTGGAGGACTGCCCGCGGGAGATCCAAACCCCACAGGTTGTAAATCGGTTATGGATGTTTTTAAACAGAATGGGATCAACACCCCGGTTATCAATATAGCCGGATGCCCCCCCCACCCGGATTGGTTTGTAGGAGTGGTAGCCCAGGTAGTTATATACGGTATACCCGGACCTGAAGCTTTTGATGATTTTGGCCGTCCGCTGCTTTTCTTTAAAGACTTGATTCATGAAAACTGCCCCCGCAGGGCTTACTTTGATGAAGGCAAATTCGCCAAAAAACAGGGAGATCCCGAGTGCCTTTATGAAATAGGATGCCGTGGGCCCATCGCTTATGCCGACTGTCCTACCCGGATGTGGAACAACGGTAAAAACTGGTGTATTGGCAGCGGGGCTCCCTGCAGCGCCTGCACACAGCCGGAATTTCCCGACTTAGGTTCTCCGTTTTTTGAAAAAATTAAAGATGATGACCTACCTAACATCGGTGAAGAATAAATTAATTGCAACGGAAAGGAGGGTAATTTATGGGAAGTGTAAAAATTAATATTGATCCTGTAACCAGGATTGAAGGACACCTGAAAATAGAAACCATTGTTGAAGATGGAGTAGTAAAAGAAGCGAAGAGTTCCGGAATGCTTTTTAGAGGATTGGAGCTGATTTTAAAAGGAAGGGATCCCCGGGATGCACAGGTAATCACCCAGAGAATTTGTGGAGTCTGTCCAACACCCCACGCCATTGCAGCGGTAACCAACCTGGACAGCGCTTTTGGTATTGCCGACCAGGTTCCTACCAATGGAAGAATTGTCCGAAACCTGATTCAAGGTATGTGTGATGTTCAGGACCATATTCTGCATTTTTACCACCTGGCAGCCCTGGACTATGTGGATGTGGCCCAGGTTGCCAAATACGAAGGTAGTGACCCTGTTATAAACTCTATTAAGGATTTTGTTGCCCGGGGAGAACTGGGACCATTTCTCCCCCGCTATGAAGGGGACTACCGGCTTCCTGCCGATATAACCCAGGAAGTTGTGGGCCACTATGTGAAAGCCCTGGAGATGAGGCGCAAAGGACAAGAGGCTGTGGCCATTTTTAATGGCAAGATGCCCCACGGCTGCGGTGTGGTACCAGGAGGAGCCGTTGAACTTCCCAGCGTAGATAAGATCGCTGCTTTTATCTGGATGCTTAATGAATTAAAGGATTTTGTTGATAATGTATACCTGCCCGATGTGGTAGCGGTAGCCCAGGCATACAGCGACTACTTTGGCATTGGTGCCGGATGTAAAAATTACATGTGCTACGGCAGCTATGACCTGGAGGACGGACAGGCGGACCAGTTGAAACGGGAACGTTTCTATGGACATGGAACCACCTCCGCCGACCTGGTCCACCAGGAATTGGACCCCTCAAAAATTTCCGAACAGGTTAAATATTCCTGGTATGCTGATTCTACCTCAGGGAAACATCCTTCCCAGGGAGAAACAAAGGTAGATTATCAAAAAGAAGAAGCTTACTCATGGCTGAAAGCTCCCCGCTACGACGGAAAGGTTTATGAGGTAGGCCCTCTGTCCACGATCCTGGTAAACTACACCAGGGGACAGGCGCAGGTAAAAGATCTGGTAGATGCATACTTAGCTAAATTGAATGCAGGACCTGAAGTTCTCTTCTCTGTTCTGGGAAGGCACCTGGCCAGGGCTCTTCACACTAAACTCACTGCAGATAACATGGTTAACTGGGCACTGGGTGTAAAACCCGGCGAGCCGGTTAATATACAGTATGAAATTCCCGATGAAGGAACCGGAATGGGCCTGACGGAAGCAACTCGTGGAGCCCTGGGACACTTTATTGAAATTAAAGATAAAAAAATCGCCAACTACCACTGCGTTGTTCCTACCACCTGGAACGCTTCACCTAAAGACGACCAGGGAGTTCCTGGACCAATTGAACAGGCATTAATAGGAACACCGGTAAAAGATAATGATAATCCCTTTGAACTGGTCAGAATTGTTCGTTCCTTTGACCCGTGTATAGCCTGTGCAGTCCATATCGTATCACCCAAAGGCCGGGATTTATCCCGGTTCCGCATAACTTAAAGTAAATTCCTGAAAAAGGAGGGGTGTAGAATGTTATTATCTGAATTTAAGCCAATGGAAGAAATTCTAGATTTTTTAAAAAATGATAATAAAGTATTCCTGCTGGGATGTAAGGGCTGTGCCGAGTCCAGCGGAACCGGCGGAATGGCTGATGTGAAAGAAATGAAGGTCAAATTGGAAGCTGAAGGCAAAGAGGTTACTGGATTTACAACCGTGGACTTTCTTTGTCAAAAAACCCTGATAAAGTCCAGGCTGGCTCCCCTTACCGACCAAGTAATGGCAGCTGATTCAGTATTGGTAGCCTCCTGCGGCATAGGCGTACAGGCTTCTGCCAGTTCTATCAATAAGTACTGCCGCCCCCTGTGTAATACTATCTCTTTGGGTGATCAGCGGGGTAAGTGGGTCAGTTTTGAGCGGTGCAGAGAATGTGGAGACTGCGTACTTGATTATACCGGGGGAATCTGCCCCATTACCAAGTGTTCCAAGAGTCTCTTAAACGGGGCTTGCGGCGGAGCTTCCAAAGGGAAATGTGAAGTAACCCCGGAAATGGACTGTGGTTGGGAGCTAATTTACAAACGTCTTAAAGAGCTAAATCAGCTGGATAAGCTGAAGGTTTATATTCCGCCCAAAGACTATGCAAAGTTCCATGTTCCAAGCAAATTAATTAATTCAACCCTTTATGATATTGAATTTACCGAAGAAGGGGGTGCTTAATATGATGTCATTTCAGGAGTCTCTGGATAAATTTACCATAACTTGCGAAATGGGACCGTTAAAAGGTTGCGACACTCATGAAATTGTTGAAGTAGCGCATTTATTAAAAGGAAAGGTTCATGCAGCTAATGTGACAGACCAGCAGAGTTCCGTTTTGAGGTTGGGCCCACTGGTTACCAGCCACCTGCTCCAGGAGAATGGGCTGGAGGCTGTCCTACAGATGACCAACCGGGACAGGAACCGGATTGCTATTCAATCAGACCTGCTCAGCGCCGCTGCATTGGGTATCAACAATGTGCTCTCACTCACCGGTGACTACCAATCCCTGGGGGATCACCCCCATGCCAAAGGAGTATTCGATTTGGATTCCGTGCAGTTTCTGGCCACGGTAAAAACCCTAAATGATGGAAAAGACCTCTCCGGTCTTGAACTTACTGGAGTTCCCAATTTCTGTGCCGGCGCCGTGGTAAACCCTGGCGCCGATACGGAAGCTTCCTACGAACTTCAAATCATCAAAATGGAAAAGAAAGCGGAACTGGGAGCAAGGTTCTTCCAAACCCAGGCAGTTTACGACTTTGATGTATTCGAAAAATTCATGAAGCGGGTTTCTCACATCAATGTTCCGGTACTGGTGGGCATTATTCCCTTAAAAAATGCTGGTATGGCCAAGTATATGAACAAATTTGTTTCTGGAGTTTTTGTCCCTGAACATTATATTGAAAGAATGGCCAAAGCAGAAAACAAGGAACAGGAAGGAATTAAGATTGCTGCTGAGCTGATTAAAGGCTTAAAAGATATGTGCCAGGGGGTACACGTTATGGCCATTGGTTGGGAAAAGGCAGTGCCTGAAATCCTGGCAGAGAGCGGCCTTTTGTAATAACTCAAGAAAAACAGGGGAGACTAACATTTATGGGAAATAATGCTTCTGAGATTCAGGCTCAAAAAAACACAGGCAGCAATATTTTGGTGCTGGGTGTTGGCAACATATTGATGGCTGATGAAGGAATAGGGGTACAAATTATAAACAAAATGCAGAACCTGGACCTTCCGGAAAACGTCGAACTGCTGGATGGAGGAACAGCAGGGCTTGACCTCATTCCTTACATGAAAGATAAAAAGAAAATTATAGTTATCGACTGTGTTGACACAGAAGATCCTCCGGGCACTGTTTACAGGATGACTTCCCTGGACCTGGAGGAAATCAATACCTTTACCATCAGCTCCATGCACCAAATTGGTCTGGCGGAAACCATTAAACTTTCCCGGATATTAGGCAACAACGCGGAAATGATTATTATTGGAATCACTCCAAAAAATTATAAAGAATACAGCCTGAAAATTAGTCCGGAGTTGGAGGCCGTAGTAGACAAAGTGATAGAAATCGTTATACAGGAAATAGAATTATAAAAAAAGCCGGTGAAATACCGGCTTTTTTTATGAATCTTTTCTTCCCAAGTAATTTGCGATTTTAACCATGTTTTCCAAATGCTTTTTTTAAAACCATAAAGCTCGCCAGAAATCATTAATTCTTCTATAGTCATTTTCTTAAAAGAAACATGCATATACAAAAAGAAGGTGTATACAAATAAATTTAATGCTAAAATAATACTATGCATTGCAATTGGGAGCGAGTTTTATGAAAAAAACTACTATCGGTAGTTCACCGCAGATGGCTTAATTTACATATATAATTGACTTAAGCAATCAATATAAATTATGATGAAGAAAAGGGAGTTTAGATCATATGGCTAAACAAAGGGGGAAAGGCTATTGAACGCTATTGAAACCAGGGCCCTGACTAAGTATTACGGTAAATCCCGAGGCATGGTGGATGTGGACCTAACGGTAAAGGAAGGAGATATATTCGGTTTTATCGGACCTAACGGCGCTGGCAAGTCTACCATGATCCGTACACTGCTCAATTTTATCTTCCCTACCAGCGGGACTGCAAAGGTGTTGGGTTTGGATGCTATTAAAGAAACGAAAAAAATCAAAGGACAAGTAGGTTACCTGCCCGGTGAAGTGGATTACTATGATGATATGAGTGCAGGGGAACTACTCCACTATTCTGGGCGTTTTTACAAAAAGGATTACACCAAAAACCTGGAGGAATTGGTGGAATTATTTGATTTAGACATCAAAAAAAGTATTCACTCTCTTTCCTTGGGCAACAAAAAAAAGGTGGCTATTATCCAGGCTTTACTTCATGAGCCAAAACTACTTATTTTAGATGAGCCCACCGGCGGTCTTGATCCACTTATGCAGAAACGTTTCTTTACCCGTCTGCAGGAGGAAAACAAAAAAGGTACTACAATCTTCTTCTCATCTCATGTACTCAGTGAAGTGCAAAGACTGTGCCATCGGGTGGCCATCATTAAAGAAGGCCGCATTCTCAAGGTTGAAGATATGGATGCCCTGCGAAACAACCAGTTTCGCAACGTCCGCATCAATTTTGCTGAAACCATACCAAAGCTGAACATTCCGGGGATCCTGAATTCCCATCAAGAAAACCGCACCCTTCATCTGTTTTTTAATGGCGATGTCAACCAATTGGTTCGGGAGTTGGGACGTTATCAGCTTAATGGCCTTTGGTTGGAGGAGCCCACTTTGGATGAGGTATTCATGCACTACTACGAGAAGGAGGAATACTAGATGAATATCCTGCTGCGAGAGTTAAAATCTAACCGCCGATCCCTTATTATTTGGGGGATTGCATTGGCGCTCCTCAGTTTCTTGATGATGGCTATTTATCCCTCTTTCGCTGCTGATGCTGCCCAAATGGAAGAACTCTTTTCTGTTTATCCCGAAGGGTTTATGAAGGCCTTTGGGATGGATAAACTGAGTTTGGGCGATGCCATGGGTTGGTTTGCTCTGGAAGCTTATTTAATGATAATTCTCTTTGGAAGCATGTTTGCTGTGATTTTAAGTTCTTCCATGCTGTCCAAAGAAGAGGATGAAAAAACCATAGAATTTTTACTGGCCAAACCCGTTACCCGCAATCATGTGGTAACCAGCAAGTTACTGGCCTATGTAGGTTATCTGCTGGCCTTTAATGCCGGGGTCGGGGTGGTGACTTTTATCGGGTTTGAGATCTTTGCCGAAGAATATTCCCGCATAGAACTGCTCAGGCTTATAGTCGCCCCTTTTCTAGCTCATCTGTCCTTTGCCAGTGTTGGGTTTTTATTATCACTATTTTTTACCCGCAGAAAATCTGCCTATTCGGTGGGAATAGGTTTAGTCTTGCTGATTTATTTTATTAATATAATGGCAACCCTGTCAGATAAGGTAGAATTTCTTCGCTATGTATCACCTTTTTATTACATGGACGCCGCGGACATCATTGTGAACGGAAGGATTAATCCTCTGCACACGTTGATTTTGCTTATGGTTTCTGCCTTGGCCATGAGTGCCACCTATCTCCTCTATAACCGCCGGGACATTACTATTTGATGAGCCGACCAACCACTTGGATAACGACATGGTCTTATAGCTTGAGAATTATCTCATAAAATAAGATGTCTGATAAAAATGGGTCAAATTTAAAATTTATAAATCAAACAGCGGTGTATTCAAACAGGATACGCCGCATTTTTGTATTGCATTTCATGGTTGACATAATTATTAAGATAATTTAAGATTTGCCATTAAATTAATAAAGGGAGTATCTTATCAGTGAACTCGTTTCAGCAAGCTGAAACATCGGGGAATCAGGTGGAGACTCTACTCCACCTGATTAAAAGCCCCACCTACGCTAACGCTTAGAGGTGGGGGTCTTATACCCTAAAAAAAAGAGATAAAATTTGTGTCTTTTAGCAAAGAAAAAAAAGTGTAACCGGTATAGCGGTGGGTTGTTAGATAAGAGCTTCTTTTTTTGCAGGAAAAATTTATTTGTAAAATGAACTTTTTTACGTGCCATGACAATATATAAGTGAATGGCCATTCTAGAGGAAATATTGTGGAAAGGAGAAGCTCCTTGGATATTACAGAATTAAGCGATCTTGTTATTGTACACGGAAAATATATCTATAGGTTTTGTTACAAGCTTGAAAAGAACGGTCCCGATGCGGATGACCTGTACCAAGAAACATTTCTAAAAGCGATGGAACTGTGCCATAAAATTGATAATAACAGCAATCCTAAGGGGTTTCTCATTTCCATTGCTTTAGGGTTATGGAAAAATAAATGCCGCAAATTTGCCTGGCGGCAAAGAATAGCACCGACAAAGGAACTAAAGGAAAATGTAAGTAATCATTGGATTTTCATGGAAGAATCAACCCCGGAGGAAATCGTCATATATAATGAACAATGGGTGATGCTTCAAGCTGCTGCGGATACACTAACCAATAAATTAAAAATTCCTTTGTATATGTACTATGTTGCAGAAATGTCCGTTAACGATATTGCCTCGGTTCTGAAGATTCCGCAGGGAACGGTAAAAAGCAGGTTGCATAAGGCCCGGAAAATCTTGAAAAAAATTTTGGAGGTTCATGAGTATGAAAACTTTTGATGATTTTGATCAATTGTTAAAGCAATCTCTTTCTCCGACAGTTGAGCCCAGTGAAGAATTAAACCGAAAGATTATAAATCGATTAAAGGAGAGGAATAAAATGAGAAACAAGGTTCCTAAAAAAATGTTTCCAGCGGCACTGATTGCTACTTCACTTATCTTTGCCATGTTCGTTACTGTTTTTGCAGCAATACATCTTCTCAACTCAAAGCAAGTAGCTGAGCACCTTGGCGATCAAACCCTAGCCCAAGCTTTTGATGGGCAAGATGCTGTTGAAGTTAACGAATTGGTTGTTTCCGGCGGATATAACTTTACTTTGCATGGTATTGTTTCAGGGCAAGGTCTAACTGACTTTGCTGTCTCCGGGCAGGAGATATCCCCCGATAGAACTTATGCTGTAGTTTCAATCGCCAAGCAAGACGGTAGTAAAATGACTGATATCCAAGATGAGGAGTATGACGAGGTTTCGTTTTTTGTGTCTCCGCTGATCAAGGGCCAAAATCCTTGGCAATTTAATATAGCGTCCATGAACGGCGGATATAGTGAATTCGTAATTGATGGAGTTATGTATAGGTTGATTGATTGCGACGGAGTAGAAATATTTGCCGATAGAGGGGTTTATCTTGCTATAAGCAGCAGTAATTTTTATGATATAAATGCGTTTAACTATAATGAGGAAACCGGTGAAATCAGCCTTAACGAAGATTACGAAGGAGCCAACGCTCTTTTTGATTTGCCGCTGGATATAACAAAGGCGGATCCTGATAAAGCTGAAAAATATTTGCAGCAATTATGGGATAATACAGAGGATTCAGGGAGTAGCGAAGAAAAAATTTTTGATTGGGATGACGAGCTGGCTAACGCTGTGATGGTGCGTGAATCTCTTAAAGAAGTTACTTATGATGAAGACGGCCTGGCCTGTTATGAATATAAAAACCATAAAATTGCTTTTAATCCAGATGTTTTTTTTGCAGAAGATCAGACACCCAAACTAGTAAGTATTGCCGAGGCGGATGGGGAACGGACTGCTATTTTATGCTCAAAAGATGCTGAGGGCTTAATTTTCTGTAGTGTATGGCTGTTAAACTGAACCGGACCGCCCGCCACTGGCGGAGTAAGTCCATATTAAATACTACAACCATGGGATTTAAACTCCCGTGGTTGTTTTTGCTCCCATCTATTTCGAAAAGTAAATGAACTTTCCCTTGGGGCAGCAGAGCTGATTGCCGTTATAAATGTTTTCATTCCAACCTGGCAGCACTCTTTTTGGGCGGTATGGAAGCGGAACATGCAAAAAACTGTTGTCCTGGATAAAAAAAAGATAAATGATTTGGATAAACGTGACAAATGCTTGACAAATGGGGTACGTCCCCCTGTGTCTTCGGGAGGGGTCTGGCTTGAGTTATTCCCTTACTTAGTATTTAGGGAAGGATTTGTAGAATATTTCTTGAATTGATTAGTGAACTCGTTTCAGCAAGCTGGGATGTGATGCATATACAGCAGAAAACTTTATTGCAAAAGTTCTAGATTTTTTAAGATAAAGATTAAAATCTAAAGGTTACGGTGGATAAATCAATTACACTGTTTAATCTGTTAAGGACTGGTGAGTAATGGGGCTGATAAATTTCACTACCAGGGTTGTTCGAAGTTACCTGGTGGGTAAGGACCAGGATTTTTCTTTTAAAGCCACAAGAGATATAGATTTCGTTTCGATTAATGAGACAGGCCTTTATCTACACATCCCTTTTTGCAAAAATATCTGCCCTTACTGCCCGTATAATAAGATAAAGTACGATAAAAAGTGGGTTGGCCCGTATGTAAGTTCTCTGCTCTCAGAAATTGAACAATACTATAATCGTTTTGGAAGACTTGAGATCACCTCCATTTATATCGGTGGAGGTACCCCCACAACCCTGATTAATGAACTAGGAACGGTTCTGGATAAAATCCGAGAAAGATTCAATGTAACCGGTGATATCTGTGTGGAAACAAATCCCGGGGATCTCAATCAAAATATAATCAATAGTTTAAATGATTATGGGGTTGACATGGTCAGCTTGGGAGTTCAGAGTTTCAATGACCGTTACCTTCAACTGTTGGGAAGAAGTTATCACTGCGATATTCTGAATTACACCATAGAAATGCTGCTGTCCTCGGATTTTAAATCTATAAATCTTGATCTGATGTTTGCCCTACCCGGGCAGACTTTGCCCCAATTAGAGCGTGACCTGGAAAGAGCGGTGGCATCTGGTGTAAATCAGGTCACCGCGTATCCTCTTTTTTCCTTTCCCTATTCCACCATAGGCCAATATCAAAAACTTAAGAAAGTTAAAATGCCAAACTTTGCTGTCAGAAGGAAAATGTACCGCGCCCTTCATTCATTTTTTCTAAATCAAGGATTTCGACGGGTTTCAGTATGGGGTTTTATGCGGGGGGAAGCTCCCAGGTATTCTTCAGTAACCAGGGACCACTATATTGGGCTGGGTGCCGGTGCCGGGTCCCATATCCCGGGTTGCTTTTTCTTGAATACATTTTCAGTTCCAGAATATATAAACAGATGTACTTCTGGGCATCTTCCTGTGGTTATGAGCATTGACTTTACTGAATTACTGACCATCTACTACTGGCTTTACTGGCGACTGTATGACACCCATATTCCTAAAATACAGCTTTATGAGCTATTTGGAGAAGACAATGCAAAATTAAAGCTGTTGTTAGGGCTAATAAGTGTCCTAAGAATGGCGGATGAAGATGAGAACAAGATTACGTTGAATGAGCGAGGTGCTTTCTGGCTGCACCTGATGCAGAATTACTTTTCATTGAATTATATTAACAAAGTTTGGACTGCCGCCCGAGAAGAACCCTATCCGGAAAAAATCAGTATCTAAGGTTATTTAAAAAAATCTTGCTTTCTAATTAAGTAAGGCCAAACAATTGTGAGAGGTGCGGTTTCTTTGAACTTATTATCTGCAGAAAAAATTACCAAAAGCTATGGTGAAAAAATGCTGCTCAAAGATCTTACCTTACATTTAAGTAAAGTGGATAAAGTCGGGGTGATCGGAATTAATGGCACCGGCAAATCTACCCTTTTGAAGATCATGGCAGAACTTGAGCAGCCTGACAGTGGAAAGATTAGCAAGGCTGCCGGAACAGTGACAGGCTATTTACCACAAAACCCTATTTACGGCGAAAAAATGACCGTATTGGAGGAGGTATTTAAAGGTGTTTCCACCGAAATTATAGAGCTAAAGGAGTATGAGGCGAAATCGATTTTAACCAGACTGGGTATTACAGAATTTTATACAGATGTGAGCCGTTTATCTGGGGGAGAGAAAAAAAAGGTAGCCATAGCCAGTGCCCTGATTAAACCATGTGAAATTCTTATACTAGATGAGCCGACCAACCACTTGGATAACTACATGGTCTTATGGCTTGAGAATTATCTCATAAAGTATCCGGGCGCCATTTTAATGGTTACCCATGATCGCTATTTTTTGGATAGAATCACCAATCGAATCGTCGAAATTAGCAAGGCAAACCTCTACAATTATCAAGCAAACTATTCACAATATATGGAGCTGAAAGCCAGGCGAGAGGAAATGGAAATCAGCACAGAACGGAAGAATAAGAGTTTGTATAGAACAGAATTGGAATGGATTAAGCGTGGGGCGAGAGCCCGGGGCACGAAAAGTAAAGAACGTATAGACCGGTTTGAAAAATTAAGTGCAAGGGAAAAGCCTACGACGGGTGAGAAACTGAACCTTAGCTCAGTGACAACTCGCCTTGGCAAAAAAACCGTAGAGATTAACAGCATATCTAAAAGCTTTGGGGTAAAGCAGTTAATTTCTGACTTTAGCTATATCTTTCTGCGGGATGCAAGAATAGGGATCATCGGTAAAAATGGGTGTGGCAAGTCCACCTTATTGAAGATGATTACTGGTGAGGTCTTCCCTGACCATGGGACGGTAGTTATTGGCGATACTGTTAAACTTGGATATTTTTCACAAGAAAATGAAGAAATGGACACTTCTTTAAGGGTGATCGACTATATCCGAGGAATTGCTGAAAACATAGAAACCGTAAAAGGCACTTTTTCTGCATCACAGATGTTGGAGAAGTTTCTTTTTCCAGCGGATTTACAGTGGAATCGCATTGATAAACTCTCCGGAGGAGAGAGGAGAAGATTATTTTTACTGAGGGTGCTCATGGATGCTCCTAATGTTTTACTGATGGATGAACCTTCCAATGATCTGGATATTGAAACCCTGGTGATCCTAGAAGATTATTTGGAAAACTTCAATGGAGCTGTGCTAGTCGTATCCCATGATCGCTATTTCTTAGATAAGGTGGTTGATCGGATTTTTGAGTTTCAAAGTGACGGAACCTTAAAACAATATGTGGGCGGTTATAGCGATTATTTAGAGAACTGTACAGCACAAGCTGAACAAAAGAAACAGGAAGCAGCAATAAATCAATGCAAGAACAACGAAAAAGACAAAAGAAGTGAAAATATCTCTCCAGCTGAAAACCCTTGGAAGCAAAGAAAAATGAAATTTACCTACAAAGAAAAATTGGAATATGAAGAAATAGAAGGTGTTATTGCTGATCTTGAAGAACAGCTTAAGGTATTAGAGAAGGCCATTCAAAGCGAAGCCAGTAACTATCCCAGGCTAGTGGAATTATTGACACAGAAAGAAGACTTAGAAAAAACATTAGCTTTAAAAATGGATCATTGGATATATCTTAACGATTTGGCAGAAAGAATTGCATCTATTTTAAGAGCTGCATCGCTGAGGGAGGAATAAAATGATTTATTTTACGGCCATTTTTTTTGCTTTTCTTGCCATAGGGGTTAAATATTTTAAATGGTATTGGTTAATAGCCGGATATAACACAATGCCAAAGAAAGAGAAGGAAAATGTTGATAAAGATGGACTGGCCAATTTTATAGGAAACTGGCTCTTTGTTTTAGCCGGCCTTTTAGTCTCGTTAGAAGTTCTTCCTCCATATGGAAACGTATCAATAATTGTTTTTGTTGTCTCCTTTATCATGGTCATTACTTACATGGTGGTAGGAGCACAAAAGTATATAAAGTCTAATGAAATTAGTAAGTCCGATAAAATATTTAATAACGCAAGAGCTGGTTTTGCCGTGATAGTAGGACTCATTGTGTTGGGGTTAATTTTTTTGGGCAGCAGAGATCCCAGGGTAGAAATTACTGAACATAGTTTAAAATTTGTTCCCGGTTCAACAGTTTCTCTTTCTAAAATAACAGAAATACAATTAAAAGAAGAAATGCCTGAGGTTATAAAAAAAAAAGGAGGCTTTGATGCGGGAGAAATACGAAGAGGCAGGTTTTTGTTAGAAGAAATGGGGGCAGGTACTATCTATGTTCATTCTTCCAATCAAGGCCCCTATATCTATATTTATCATGAGGATGGTTTTATCATTTTTCAGCATAGAGATCAGAAAAAAACCGAAGAACTATATGAGTACCTGAAAATTAATTTATAATTTGGGGAGCCTGTAGAAACCAGGCTTCCACGGTACCGCCGAGGTTGCTGCTGCTTGGCAATGGCGGTGGTAAAACTCTAATTATACAGCTCATTGAGACTATAGTGAGGATACCTTTTACAGCTCCTCCGGTATCACCGGTGCTCCCTTTGCTTACACCTTCTTTTACATTCACCCGGCGGGTAGAAGAATCCGATATAACAGACCTGGAAATTTTCCTGTCTCCTGGTCAGGCGCTGTTTACAGATAGATTTTAAAACAAAGTTTTTGCCATTTAATTATTTAGTAAGCGGCTCTCGTCCTAGTTTTTTCAGGAGCGAGAGGCGCTTATGTTTTTTAAAATTTCTTTGACATTTAAGAGTTAGTAGAATTATAATTTAAGACGAGTGAAATATGTAAAATAAATGAAAAAAGAAGGAGTTGTTATTTTATGTTAAATAATAATAAATTAGAGATTGTAACTCATAGGGAGGTAGATACAAAATAAATTAGTGTATTTACCTCCCACAAGTTAATTACTATAAAAAACTTAGGAGGATAAATATATTGAGTAAAATAGATATGAAAAGTTTAGGCCTCAGCCAAAGTTTTTCTAATGAGGCAGCCAAATATAAAGGTCTATATATTGGCCGAATAATTTCTCAGTACAAAAACCTATACAAGGTCGTAACAGATAATGGTGAAATCACAGCAGAAATTTCTGGAAGATTTCGTTTTGATGTGACAGTTTCATCCGATTACCCGGCGGTAGGAGATTTCGTTATGCTTGACCGAAATGAGGATATTAGCGGAAATGCTATAATTCACAAAGTACTGACAAGAAAAAGTGCCTTTATTAGAAAGGCTCCAGGAACATCGAATTGTGAGCAAATTGTTGCGGCAAACATAGACATGGTTTTTATTTGTATGTCTCTGAATAATGATTACAACCTTCGCAGATTAGAACGATATATTGGGATTGCCTGGGATAGTGATGCAGTTCCAGTCATCGTACTTACTAAAGCTGATTTATGCGATAATCTTTCACAGAAACTGGCAGAGCTTGATACTGTTGCCTGTGGGGTGGATGTGCTTGTTACGTCATGTTTGTCTGATGAAGGATATTTACCTGTTAAAAAATATCTTGAAAGCGGTAAAACCATTGCATTCATAGGCTCATCTGGCGTTGGAAAATCAACATTGATTAACATGCTCATTGGTGAAAACACTCTTATTACAAGAGAAATTAGAAATGATGATAAAGGTAGGCATACGACTACCAGGAGGGAAATTATTGTCCTTCCAGGTGGGGGTGTTGTCATTGATACTCCAGGGATGAGAGAGCTGGGGATTGATAGCGTTGATCTATCAAAAACCTTTGCGGATATTGATGAATTAGCAACTAAATGTAAATTTTATGACTGTACTCATTCTAGTGAGCCAAGCTGTGCAGTACAAAAAGCTATAAATGATGGTTTATTAACTAGGGATAGGTTTTTAAGTTATTTAAAACTAAAAAAAGAAGCTAAATATGAGGGTTTAAATTTTAAGCAGATTGAAACTGAAAAGCTGAATGTAATGTTCAAAGAAGTAGGCGGCATGAAAAATGCACGAAAGGTTATCAAGGGTAAAAATAAAAAAAGATGACTTTTTATTAGCTGACTTCTCTTTTTTAACGAATTGCTTGAATGATTTATCACCTGTCTAAGCCATATGTCAAGTAAGAGGAACGAAAGAGGGACGTACCTTAAATGTCAATTTAATGTCAACAATTTCCAGGATATAAATGCAAATTGTTGACATTGGGGTATGTCCCCTTATGTCCCACTTATGGCCCAAAAAGAAAGGAGGAATTTTTGTATGAAATTATTTTTAAACTTGAAGACATTTTTTGCTGGGTTGCTATTGGTTGTGCTGATGCTTTTCCCTGCCGGTTGTACACAAGAGAGTGAAATGCCTCCGGAGGATATGGTGTTTACTATAGTGCATACAAACGATTTGCACGGGCGGGTTTCCGGGGGAGCAGACGAAGAAATCGGACTTGCACTGATTGCAGAAAAAGTAGAGGAGCTCCGACAGCAGGGGGAAAGGATTCTGCTGCTGGATGCTGGTGATAGCTTTCACGGAACAGCCTATGCTGTGCTGCACCGGGGAGAGAGCGTTGTAGCTTTAATGAACGCCATGGGTTATGATGCCATGGTTCCGGGTAATCATGATTTCAATTATGGAACTGACCGATTGATGGAACTGGAGGAAATTGCTGAATTTCCGCTTATAGCCGCCAACGTTCGCACCAATGACGAAACTCTCTTTCCCCCATATGTTATTATTGAGACCGGTGAATTCAGGGTTGCTGTCTTTGGCCTGGTTACGCAGGAAACCATGTTCAAGAACCATCCCGATAACGTTTTGGGTTTATACTTCGATGATCCCATTGAAACAGCCCGCAGCGTAGTGGAAGATCTCAAAGTGGAAGATGTACAGATGGTTATCGCTCTGACTCACCTGGGTTACTGGGAGGAAGATGATGCCGTCTCCAGCAATCAGCTGGCAGCATCGGTTGATGGGATTGACCTGATTATCGATGGTCACAGTCACCATTTTTTCCCTGATGGACTTGTAGTAAACAATACTGTAATAGTTCAGGCCGGTTATAACAGCCGCGCTCTCGGCTTGGTAAGGATAACCAGCCGGGGCGGTGAGCTGGTAGAAATAACACCATCACTGTTAACCGTTGAGCAAATTGATTTGCATAATGGTTATGCTCCCGTAGCTGAAGTAATTACCAATTATGAAAAACTAAGCGAACCCATACTTAATGAAGTAATAGCATCCAGTGATGTTGACCTGATCGGTGAAAGAGAACTGGTCCGAACCAGGTCCACCAACTTAGGTCAGCTAATTAACGCGGCTATGCTGGAGGCCAGTAAAGCCGATGTGGCCATGATTAATGGAGGTGCTATCAGGAGTTCAATTGATTCGGGACCGATAACCCGCGGCGATATGCTCAGCGTTTTTCCATTCGATAATTATGTGGTTGTTCTGGAAGTAAGTGGCGAAGACCTTATAGCTATGCTGGAAATTGGTCTATCAGAGTATCCAGAACCCAGCGGTGCTTATCCCCATACCACCGGTATTGAATACATTTTTGATGCCGAGGAAGAACCCGGGAACAGAACTTCCGACTGGAAGGTAGGTGGACATCCCTTGGAACCGCAAGGTTATTATCGTTTAGTTACTAACGACTTTATCGCTGCCGGCGGTGACCGATACGATATCTTTAAAAATAAAAATACCATGGCCGAGTACGGTAACCTGGATGAACTGCTGACTAACTACCTGGCCGCAATGGTGAATATTGATAGTGACTTCAGTGATTAACAAACCAGACCCCAGCATCATCGGGAGTTAAAAAAAAGTGGGATAAGGGGACAAGGGATAGCTTCTTTGTTCCACTTTTTTTTGATCATTTTTAAAAAGGCCTAGAAAGCCAAAGGAGACATACCTTAAACCGAAGTTCAACCTAAAGCATAATTAGAAATTGAAAATAGCCTATTTTAGCTGATTTACCCAGGCAATGTAGTGTAGACTATTGGACATATTTATTGGTGATATATCCAAATAATTCTTGATATACGAGGCATTATCCCTTATAATAGTAGTATAGACTATTTAAGGGGGAATGCCGAGTGTTTGTTAAGATAACTCCCCGTAAAAAAGACGGGAAGACCTATTATTACGCTGAATTAGTAGAGTCTTACCGGGAACAGGGAAAGATTAAACATCGACGTCTACTCTACTTTGGTAGTGTAGACCAGGACACGGCCAAAAGGCTTAAGATCGCCTTTTCTCGTGATTTCGATTCTTTCACCAATATAGATAAGGTTGATTTTTCAACAGCTGTTCCTTATGGTAATTTTTTTCTTATCGATTCTTTAATTAAACAACTAGATTTATTGGAGCATTTTAGTTCCAAATTTGTTTCATCGGACCCTCATATAACCGTTCCTACTGCAATCAGGTATATTAAGGCTATGCTATTCCAGAGGATTATACAGCCGGACAGTAAATTGGCCCTTTTAGAATGGTTGCCACTGACACCGCTTAAGCATTTTCTGGATATAGAAAAAGTAGATTTACAGAGTTTATACCGCAGCCTAGAAATTCTTCAGGGAAACTTCAGCATAGTAGAACAGTATCTATATGATACAGCGGTTAAAAAGTTTAATCAGGACGATAAAGAACTTTATTACGATATAACCAGCAGCTATTTTGAGGGATGTAAGTGTATCATAGCTGAGTATGGCTATTCCAGAGATAAACGCAGAGATAGAAAGCAAATTGTGATTGGACTTGTCACCACCTCTGATGGATTTCCCATTAAATGCAAGGTCTATCCGGGAAATAGAGTAGACAAAACAACCGTTACAGAGGTTTTATCCGAACTGAAGGAAAAATACCCCATAGACGAGATTGTTTTTGTCGGTGATCGAGGGATGTTAACTGCTGATAATGTCGATGCAATTGAACAGCTTAATCAAAAGTATGTTATGGCCATCCCCCGGGCCTGGACCAAGAAATTTATTCAAAATACTTTCATTGATGAAAAAGAAATGAGAAAAATCAAAAAGGACCTTTATGCCGTATTTCTTCCTTCGGCAGAGAACCAAAGGCTTTTGTTATGTCTTAATACTCAGAAACGGGAAGACGACCAAAAATATCGCACATTTTGTATTGAAGCCATTAAAGAAGAGTTAGATAAGCTAAATAGTAGCCTGGGTAAAAACAAAAATATCAGCACTCGGGATGAAGCCATGAAAAGAGTGGGGCTTATCTTAAAGCTAAACTCTACCCGCAAATATTTCAGTGTAAAAACTGTTGACAGTAAAAAGAACAATCTGGGTTTTGAAATTCACTATGAGCTAAAAACAGCAAAAATACAAAGCGATGAGAAGTTGGATGGCACTTTCGTAATTCAATCCAATAAAAAAGATTACAGTGATGAAAAGCTTATAAACACATATAAAAATTTAAACAGGGTAGAAAACGCCTTTAAAGTAATCAAAAATGATCTAGACATCAGACCTGTTAATCATCGTAAAAAAGTAAGAGTTGAGGGGCATGTATATATCTGCGTATTGGCCTATTTTATAACTACTGCTATTGAGTATATTGCCATGGATAAAAAGCTTAATAAGTCTTCTCGGAAAATATTAAGACAGCTAAGCCAAATTAGCTTACTTGACATTAACCTGACTGACAGCAAAAAGAAGTATTCGATCACTACAGTACAAAAAGAACATAAAAAAATTCTCAATGCTTACAAAATTAAAAAAGTGGAAGTGCCAAATGTAGTATAGAATTTTTTTTAAAAAACAGCTATACATGGGAGCAATTTAAGTTATCGGGTTGAACTTCGGCTTAAATGCCAACTTAATGATACTTTAAAATATGGTTTTTTTTAGAAAATAATCGTTGTCAAACAAATGCTCTTATAATAAAATATGTGTAAAATAATTAGCTTTACCTGCATTCTACAATGTTATAAGGTAATAGTAATTCAATACTAGTAATGTAGTTTCCACTTGTTTCGACATGTTGTTTTATTTAACAACATTATACAGTGGAGTACGATAAAAAATTAAATAAACTAACAGGTACATGTTTTATTTGACAACATATCTGACCGGATATGAAAATATTGTCGTTATATATGTAGTAAAAAGATATCCATGACAATGACATCTCCAAGATAATAATGAAAGTAATAGGAGTTACTTATTCTTTAATAAGCGAATTAATAAAGTATTGATGTCTGCAGACTATATATTTATGCAGCTTGAGCAGTGGAAAATTAAATTTGCCAGGAGAGATATTTAATATGAAAAACAGGGGAATAACAATAATATTGATCTTCAGTGGGGTTACCCTTCTACTGTTGTGGTTGGCGCCAGCAGAAAAAACCTTGGGACAATGGGTTAAATTAATTTACTTTCATTCAACTCTAAGCTACACTGGAATTTACACTTTCTATGCTGCCGGTATTCTGGGATTACTTTATGCCTCTTTACGGATAAACTTTCTTGGGGACTGGTCCCTGGAACTGGGCCGCAGTGGGCTTCTTATTTGGGCTGTTTCCATTGTCCTGTCATTAATATCCATGCAGGTAATTTGGGGCGGGCTCTTATTGAATGAACCCCGGACTATAGCCTCGATAGTTTTACTGGGAATTGGACTGGGAAAAGAAATTGCCTTTTCTCAGTTCAATACACTTATAAAATCCCTATCCAACACCGTTTTTGCCCTTATAGTATTTCTCATCCTGAGTAATCTCACCCGCATCATGCATCCGGATAATCCCATCCGTTCCTCTCATTCCATGGCCATACGGATCTATCCATTTCTATTATTGGTTTGTACTCTGGCGGCACTTTTTGAGTTTACCCGCTGGAGGCTATCCCAAAAATAGTTTCAACAGGAACAAATCCTTATACTCTTATATGCCGTTGCTTTCTTTCCCATTCCTGGGCATTTTTCTAGGTCGTTTACGGAGTGATACCATTAACCATAGAATGTTAAAATATATTAATTAATCAGGGTGATGGAATATGCAGATTAATAGATTACTGGAAATTGTATATATTTTGCTGGAGAAGAAGCTGGTAACCGCCAAAGAATTAGCTGGGCATTTTGAAGTATCTCAGAGGACAATATACCGTGATGTAGATGTACTTAGTGCGGCAGGGATACCGGTTTATGCAAATAGGGGAAAAGGCGGCGGTATTTGCCTCCTTGAGAACTTTGTGCTCAACAAAACAGTACTTTCTGATAAGGAACAGATTGACATTTTATCTTCACTTCAAAGCTTGAAAGCACTCAATGTATCAAACATTGAACCGGTGCTGAGAAAGCTATCTGCTATGTTTGATAAAGAGCAGTTAAACTGGATCGAGGTGGATTTTTCCCCCTGGAGCAGCAGCACCACAGAACAAGAAAAGTTTAATATTATTAAAACTGCAATTTTTAACAACATTATTGTGACTTTTGATTATTATAGTTCATATGGGAAAAAAACAACAAGAACAGTTGAACCTGTAAAGCTTCTTTTTAAAAGTCAAGCTTGGTATCTTTACGGTTTTTGCAGAGACAAGGAGGATTTTCGTATTTTTAAAGTTACCCGGATAAAGAATCTAACAAGCTCTGAGGAAACATTTACACGAAAAATTCCCGAGAATATTTGGTATAAATCCCATGAATACAATAACAAGCTGATTAAATTGGTAATGCAAATTGATTCATTTATGGCCTACAGGGTCTATGATGAATTTGATCATGACCATATTGTAAGAAATTCAGACGGAAGTTTAACAGTAAACGTTTGTTTTCCAGAGGACCAGTGGGTTTACAACTATATTTTGTCTTATGGCAATTATGCAGAGGTTTTGCAGCCGGATCATGTGCGTGAAATCATCAAAACGAAGATTAAAGACAGCTTGAAAAAATATTCATAATATGACATCAGTTGTCCTATTACATATGGTATTCTAAAAGAAACGGGAGGAAGAGCCATGTCAGGTAAAATGGACTATAAAAAAGAGTATAAATATTTATACCTGCCCAAGGATAAACCGGTACTTGTTGAAGTGCCTGAAATTCGCTTTATCATGATTGAGGGTAAGGGCAATCCAAATGAAGAGAACGGCGAATATCAAAAGGCTGTAGAACTGCTATATGCACTTTCATACACTTTAAAAATGAGCCCCAAAAATCATTATACACCGGCAAATTATTTTGAGTACGTAGTTCCGCCGCTGGAGGGTTTATGGTGGCTTGCAGATAGTACCAGTACTGACTTTACACAAAAGGATAGGTATTGCTGGATCTCTATGATACGTCAGCCGGAATTCGTTACTGAGGATGTTTTTGCCTGGGCTTGCGAGCAAGTGAAAACAAAGAAAGCTCATCTTGAAACTGCAAAGGCAGTGCTTAAAGACTTCCAGGAAGGATTGTGTGTACAGTTGATGCATATCGGCCCTTATGACCATGAGCCCGAATCTATTGCCAAAATTGAAAGCTATATTGAGCAAAACGGCCTCGTGAATGATATCGGCAGCCATCTGCTAGACGGTTTTATACGACGGCATCATGAAATATACCTGAATGACCCGCGTAAAACACAACCTGGTAAACTTAAGACAGTTCTTAGGCATCCGGTAAGGCGGTGAAAGTTATGGAGTATATAACAATAAATGAAACTAATATTGATTCAGAGCACATTTGCTGCGCTTTTTCCGATAAAAAGTGTTCAGAAGGTTATGAACTAAAAAAGCAGTGGCTGAAAAGAGAATTTGATAATGGTTATATATTTCGCAGACTGAATGAACGTGCAAAAGTATTTATTGAATATGGTCCGGCTGAAAAGGCATGGCTGCCTGTAACAGCGCCAAACTATATAATGATAAATTGTTTTTGGGTCTCAGGCAAATATAAAGGAACCGGCCATGGCAAGGCTTTGCTGGCCCATGCAATTCAGGATGCCCGAGCACAAGGAAAAGACGGCTTAGTAACTGTTGCCGGCACAAAAAAGTACCATTTCATGAGTGATGCCAAATGGCTGCAGAGACAAGGGTTTGAAATATCTGAAAGCACACCCTCTGGGTTTAGTCTTCTAGTGAAATATCTAAACCCTCATGGGATGCAGCCTGTTTTTAATGAACCGGTAAAAACAGGGGAATGCCAGCAAAAGAAAGGTTTAGTTGTTTATTATTCTAATCGTTGTCCTTATTCCGAGTATCATGTTAACAATTCCTTAATAGAAACGGTAAAGAAGAGAAAGTTGCCCCTAAAAATTATTAAGTTGGAAACTTTGGAGCAAGCTAAGTCTTCTCCATCTCCAGCCACTATTTTCAGTCTATTTTACAATGGTAAATTTATAACAACTGATATTAGTGTTTGTATGGATAAACGCTTTGACAAAATTACAGGGCTTTAGCCTGCTGCTTGAATAGACATATAGGAACGAGATAGTTAGTGGGAGCATATTTTCCATCCAGCACTTTTACCTCTCCTGTAAGTTTTTCCTTAACGGTCATACGTTCAGACGTTCTCAGAAAATTCAGGGGCAGACCCTTTATGGGAGTAACTGGAAGACCGTCAGATTTAAGGTTTCCACAATTAGGTGATAAAAGAGAATTTTTATTCCAATGAAAAGTCCTTGATATAAAGGGCTTTTCTGACGTTACGAGTTAACCAAACATTTAGACCTAGTTATTATTGATATTAGAGCAGTATTTATTTCAGGAACAATGTAAAATAAATAAGATAATAAGTAAAATATAATTGATATATTTTCTAAAGTTATTTAACAAAAATATCTGCCCTTACTGCCCGTATAATAAGATAAAGTACGATAACCTACGAGTACAATAATGATTAATTAAAAGGGAAAGTAACAATTCATATGGAATATTAATCTAAAATGTAATTATGAAGGAGGAAAAGACTGTTGAAAATTGATGTTCATGTACACATCCTTTCCCCAGATTTTATTGCTGATGTGGAGAACTATAAGAAAAGGGAAGCTCACTTTTGTTTAATACATACCGGACCTAAGGTGAAGTATGCCACTGTGGATAGTGTTTTGGCGGACATGGAAAAGTCCGGGGTGGATCGTACGGTGGTTTTTGGATTTCCTTTTAAAGATATTGGGATCTGTCGGGAAGCCAATGATTATATTATAGATGTGGTTAATAAGTATCCGGACAAGCTTACAGGGTTTGCTGTAGCGCCCCCCTTGGATCCAGGATGCGCAGCAGAAATTGCCCGATGTCATGACCAGGGGCTGAAGGGGGTTGGAGAATTAATTCCTGACGCACAACAATTTGATATCTCTGACCAGGATCAGATGAAAAGCCTGGTAGGTATATGCCGGGAGAGAAATCTGCCCATTCTAATGCATGCCAATGAACAGGTGGGCCACTATTATCCTGGTAAAGGTGAGACCGGGCCCCGGCGCGCCTTCTGTTTTGCTCAGGATAACCAGGATCTTACTATTATATTTGCTCACTGGGGCGGGGGACTGTTTTTTTACGAACTGATGCCGGAACTAAAAAAAGAGATGACCCATGTTTATTATGATAATGCTGCCTCCCCGTACCTGTATGCTCCCCAGGTTTATGAAGCAGCCCGCACGGCAGGAATCCTGGACAAGGTAATGCTGGGCAGTGATTTCCCACTGCTTTCTCCCACCCGTTATTATAAAGAACTTTCTAAGACCAATCTTACTCAAGAAGAGAAGGATATGGTGTTGGGCAAAAATGCTGAAAGAGTCCTTTTTAGCTAATCATGAAGGAAGTATGCATTTTCAACGAAACTCGGGATAGCTTCCTGGCTCAAAGGGCTTGTGTTGCCGACAGTTTTTTTCCCAGGCTGAAAGGCCTCTTGGGCAAAAAATGCCTTCCCCCTCAGGGAGGATTAGTAATTATACCCTGCAGCAGTGTGCACTGCATGGGGATGAAGTTTCCTATCGATGTTTTATATGTTTCTTTAGAACATAAGGTGTTGAAAGTGGTGGAAAACCTAAGGCCCAACCGCCTGGGACCAATAGTGAAAGGGTCTAAATATGTAGTTGAACTTCCCGCCGGTACTATTTCTGCCACCTCTACAGGAGAAGGCGACATTCTTCATCTTAAGAATATAAATGATGACTGAAGACCACTTTAAAGGCTCTAATGGTTATATGTTTAATAAGTCTCAAAGGGGTTCCTTGTGCAGCTAATTCCCGACCTTAAAAAGAAATGGAATATTTAATAGCTTAAATAAAAACACCTGAAATTTTAAATCAGGTGTTTTTTTGATGAAAACAACTAACTCCAGTATAAAAGAAAATTCTTTCTTGTTTGTGTGAAAAAAAATAAGGAAGAAAGTTAAAAATAATATCAAATATTCTTTTATTATTTGTAAAAGATAATATAAGCAAATTATTCACTCATTGGAGCAGGCCAAAAGTTTAAATGTCCAATAAATAACAGCAGAATTATCAGAAGTAGAAAATAAGACCATAGAACCGTCCCCTTGACTTAATTTTAAGATAGTTATGGAAAATTAATCTATAACGGTTATTATGTAAGATATAATATTATTAATTCACATTTTATGATATATGTAAAACTAAAAATGGAGGTGTTATTTTGAATAAGGAAAACCGGCTGATTTTTGAAAAAAGTCCATACCTGCTGCAGCATGCCTATAATCCGGTGGACTGGTATCCCTGGGGGAACGAGGCTTTTGAAAAGGCGTTGCAGGAGGATAAACCGATATTTTTAAGTATAGGATATTCAACCTGTCACTGGTGTCATGTTATGGAGAGGGAATCTTTTGAAAAGGAAGATGCCGCAGAAATTCTTAACAAGCATTTCGTGTGCATCAAGGTGGACCGGGAGGAACGTCCTGATGTGGATTCTGTTTACATGACGGTCTGCCAGGCCATGACCGGCCGGGGAGGTTGGCCCTTGACCATTTTTTTAACCCCGGACAAGAAACCGTTTTTTGCCGGCACCTACTTCCCTAAAAAAAGCATACAGGGTAGACCGGGTCTGATGGAGCTGGTGGACAGAGTTGCCCACCTGTGGAAAAATGAACGGGAAGACCTTTTAGAATCTGCGGAGAATTTACTGGGACACTTGAAGAAGAATATCTATGAAAAGGATGAAGTGGAAATATCTTTGGGAATAGAATCCCTGGACGAAGCCTACGACTCTCTGGCTCAACGTTTTGATAAAGTATGGGGAGGGTTTGGTTCAGCTCCTAAGTTTCCCACCCCCCATTACCTTACTTTTCTATTGCGTTACCATAAGCGAACCGGAGAAGAGAAAGCGCTGGAAATGGTAGAGAAAACCCTTGAGAATATGTCCCGAGGAGGAATTTATGACCATTTAGGCTATGGTTTTCACCGCTATTCTACAAATCGGGAGTGGCTTCTACCTCACTTTGAGAAGATGCTGTATGACCAGGCCCTTTTAAGCATGGCTTATATTGAGGCCTATCAGGTTACTGGAAAGGAAGATTACAGAGATAAAGTAAAAGAGATTATGTCCTATGTGCTGAGAGACATGGTATCAGCAGAAGGCGGCTTTTACTCTGCTGAAGATGCTGACAGCGAAGGAGAAGAGGGAAAGTTTTATGTCTGGGAAACCAGGGAGATGAAAGAAATTCTGGAGGAAAATCAGTACAACATTGCTGCCCGGGTTTTTAATACTAGAGATGAAGGGAATTTTCGAGATGAAGCCACTGGAAAAAGAAACGGTAAAAATATTTTGTTTCTAAAGAAATCTGTGGAAGAATTGGCGAGAGAACTTAAAATAGACAAAGCTCTGCTGAAGGATGAAATTAATAATATAAAAAATAAGCTTTTTATAAAAAGAGAAAAAAGAATCAGGCCGCACCTGGATGATAAAATTCTAACTGACTGGAACGGGCTGATGATTGCCGCCATGGCCAGGGCGGGAAGTGCTTTAAAGGAGGAAAAATATATCCGTGCCGCCCGGAAAGCTGCAGATTTTGTTTTAACAAATCTGAGGACTCCCCAGGGTAGGCTGCTTAAGAGTTACCGGGAAGGCCCCTCCAACCTACCCGGTCATGCAGACGACTATGCCTTTTTAATTTGGGGGCTCCTGGAGCTTTATGAAGCTACCTTCAAGGGGAAATACCTGGAAAATGCCCTGCGGCTGAACGATATACTGATCCATTTGTTCTGGGATAAGGAAATAGGAGGCCTTTATTTTACAGCAGAGGACAGTGAAGACCTCCCCTTGCGTCCTAAAGAAATTTATGATGGAGCCATCCCTTCTGCCAATTCCGTCACCGCCCTGAATTTGATTCGCCTGGCCCGTTTAACGGGAGACACAAGCTTGGAGAAAAAGTCGGTTCAAATAGGAAATGCTTTTGCAGGAGAAATAAGCCAACATCCTGCTGCAAGCACACAGTTTCTATCTGCTATTGATTTTACCCTGGGGCCGGCTGTAGAAATTGTAATTGTTGGTGAGAAACAAGATCCTATCTCCCGGGAGATGCTTGATAGATTATACAGCTCTTTTGTTCCAAACAAGGTAATAATTTTTAAGGATATTAAAAACACTGAAGAGGAAAAGCTCATCAACGAGCTGGCACCTTACACACGGGAACAAAAGAGCCTTGAGGGTAAAACTACTGCCTATGTATGCCGCAATTTTTCCTGTCTTTCTCCCATACACAGTCCAGAACAGCTTTTCTCCCAGGTCCAGGATTAAATCCACAAAACAGGCTGCATTGGCTGTATCCTGGCAGGATAATTGATCCTCTTGAAAGAAAATAATTATATACAAATCTGCATCTGGACAATGGACTAAGACAGCAGTACGGAGAATTCGTTGGAATTGAGCTGCAGTATAGTTTAAGAAAAATTTGCTGCAAGGGGGAAAAATCATGAAAGGTATTTTATACGGGGTGGGTACCGGGCCGGGGGACCCGGAACTGATAACGTTAAAGGCCTTAAAAATCTTGAATGACGCTGACATTATCCTCACCCTTCGGAATGAGCGGGAAGAGGAGAATTCAGCATTATCTGTTATTGTTCATCATCTGAAAGAAGCCGCAGATAAACATCGAGAAATTGTCTTACCTTGGAAAGGACGCTGTCATACTTTTATGGATTTCTGGATTAATACGGCTAGAATTATCCAAGGTTATTTGGAAGAGGGTGTAAAAGTAGCATTTGCGGTACCTGAAGACCCGGTACTGTTTAGCACCTTTTCATATCTGGTGGATATGCTGGAGGGAGAAATGGATGATGTACCAATAGAGATTATACCGGGTATCAATCTTTTCAGCGCTGGAACCGGTTTTCTTAAAATTCCTTTGGTTATGGAAAATGAAAAATTAGCGGTCCTGCAGGCTCCGGTTTCTTACCAGAACCTGTCTGATTTCTCCCAGGCCTTTGATGCCTTGGTGATATTTAAGGGAGATAATAAACTAAAGGTAACTTTAGAAAACCTGGAGAAACTGAATTTAATAGAAAAAACTTATTTTTTAGTTTATTCAAAACAACAAAATGAGTTTTTATCTCTAGGTAAGGATGATTTGGAAAAGAAAGAGATAGAAGGGGAACTGTTAATAATAATTAAAATGTACTAAAATTATAAAACCAAAAAATTTATTTGACTTACCGGAGGTCACGAGAATACGATCTATCATTTTATATGTGTCACAAATATATTCCTGAATTATTATCGTTAAAATACTGCCCCGGGGCGGTATTTTATGTTTTTAAGAAATAATACTTTACTATGTTTATAATTCAATCTATGATTATAAGAAGAATTTCTTGAAGAATAGTTTAGGAAGACTATGGAAATGAATAAGGAATATATCTATTTCGAGGTGAAAAAGTATGAATGAGGAACATTCCAACGTATTCGATGTAATAGTTATTGGAGCTGGACATGCAGGGTGTGAAGCCGCTCTGGCTGCCGCCCGTCTGGGCTGTACAGCGCTGTTAATAACTTTAAACTTAGACCAGGTGGCTCATATGGCCTGTAACCCTTCAATTGGGGGGCCGGCCAAAGGTCATCTGGTAAAAGAAATTGACGCCCTGGGCGGACAGATGGGTATTGCTGCTGACCAGAATACTCTGCAGCTTCGACTCTTGAATACCAAGAAGGGCCCGGCGGTAAGAGCCCTTAGGGCACAGATTAACAAAAATGAATATCAGAGATCCATGAAATGGGCACTGGAAAATCAAGAGGGCTTGCTGCTCAGGGAAGGGGTGGCCAGCCAGATAATAGTAGAAAACAATAGAGTGCAGGGTGTTAAGACCCTGAACGGAGGCATATACCGTGCAAAAACGGTGATAGTGACCACCGGCGTTTATCTCCGCTCTAAAATATTCCTAGGCTATAATATTTATGATGCCGGGCCTAACAATTCTCTTTCTTCAGTACATCTGGGAAAGAACTTAGCTTCCCTTGGTATTCGATTAGAAAGGTTCAAGACCGGCACGCCCCCTAGAATTTATAAAGACAGCATTGATTTGGACTCCCTGGAAGTGGTAACCGGAGAACAGGATATAGGTAATTTTTCTTTTCTGACGCCTCCGGAAAAGAAACTACAGTATCACTGCTGGATGACCTATACCAACCACGAAACCCACCGGATTATTCGAGAAAATATTGATCAAGCTTCCCTCTATGCCGGTTTAATTAAAGGAGCAGGCCCCCGCTATTGTCCCTCCATTGAGGGCAAGGTAGTCCGCTTCCCCGGACGGGACAGGCATCCGATATTTATTGAACCTGAAGGGGACGACACCTTAGAAATGTATATTCAAGGGATGTCTTCCAGTTTTCCTGAGGACCTTCAGTTAAAATACCTTCGAACTATCAAGGGGCTGGAAAAGGCAGAGATTACCCGAGCGGCCTACGCTATTGAATATGATTTTGCTCCACCTTCCCAATTGAAGCCTTCCCTGGAGACAAAAATTATTTCAGGGCTTTTCCTGGCGGGACAGATTAACGGGACCACCGGTTACGAGGAAGCGGCGGCCCAGGGCCTTTTTGCTGGGGTAAATGCCGTTCACTTTTGTAAGGGGAAAGAACCCTTGTTTTTGGATAGATCCCAAGGTTACATGGGGGTTTTAATTGACGACCTGATTACTAAGGATATTATTGAAGAACCTTATCGGGTGTTCACCTCCCGGGCGGAATACCGTTTGCATTTGCGTCACGAGAACGCGGACCTTCGGCTTACAGAAATCGGATATCAGATTGGATTGGTGACCGAAGAACGTTATGCCAAATACATGGAAAAAAAAGAAGCTATAGAGAGGGAAAAGGGGTGGCTCAGTCAGTATGTGCTTTATCCTAATGAAGAAACCAACAGTCTGCTGAACCAACGCAGTATGGCTCCCCTTTCCAAGAAAAGTACTGGTGAAGAACTGCTGCGTAGGCCGGAGATGAGCTACCGATTGTTTAGCCAGCTTTTTCCCAATGAATGGGGGGGGGACCCTTCTCTGGAGGTAATCCGGGAAGTGGAAAACCAGATTAAATACAGCGGATATATTGAAAAAGAGTTAAGCCGCGTAAAAAAAATGCAAAACCTGGAGAAGAAGCTGATTCCACCAGATTTTGATTACGAAAAAGTTCATAACCTGTCCTCGGAAGCCAGGCAGAAATTGATCCGTCAGGCTCCTACAACCCTGGGTCAGGCCTCCCGTATAGACGGGGTCTCTCCTTCGGATGTCTCCATCCTGGCTGTTTCCCTGGAGAAAAGCAGAAGAGAAAAGGACCTAAAGAAGAAACAGCATAATACTAGTATTGCAGAAAACAAAAAGCAGCAGGATAGTAGCAAAAGGGAAGGTGATTGAATGGTTCAAGAAATGATAGATAAGCCTTTTGGCTGGCATTATCGGCTTAGTGAATTTTTTGAAAAACATTTCCCCTTTCGTATTCGAAAGATACCGGTACATGCTGGATTAGATTGTCCCAATCGGGACGGAACCCTGTCCGCATTGGGTTGTAACTTCTGCTACAATCCCAGCTTTAGCCCGTTTCTTGCGTCCCCCGGCTCTATACAGGAACAAATCAGGGCATCCTATGAAAGGTTAAGCCCCAAAGGCCGGGAGAATACCCGTTTTTTAGCTTATTTCCAATCCTATACAAACACGTACGGAAAAACTAACCTCTTACAGAAAATGTACCGGGAAGCTCTCTCTTCAGATCAGGTGATAGGGCTTTCCATATCTACCCGTCCCGACTGCATATCTGATGAAGTGTTGGATATTTTGGAGGAGTATGCTGAAGATAAACATATTTGGCTGGAATACGGCCTGCAGTCAGCCCATGACCAGACCCTTTTGAGGATTAACCGAGGACACACCGCAGCCCATTTTAGCGATGCCGTAGAAAGAACCAAAAATCGGGGAATTTTTATCTGTGCCCATGTTATCCTGGGCCTGCCGGGAGAAGGTATGGAAGAGATAATGGAGACCGTCAGGTTTTTAAATGCATCTCAAATTGATGGTGTTAAAATTCACCATCTACAGGTGATAAAAAATACAACTATGGCTGAAGAATACTCTCAAAATAAATTTAAAGTATTTTCCTATGAAGAATATTTGGAAATACTGGTGAATGTGTTGGAACTTATTAGTCCCCACCTGGTTATACACCGCCTGATGAGTGAGGTTACGGACCCAAAACTGCTTATAGCTCCTCACTGGAAGCAGGGTAAAGCACAGCTGCATCAGGAGGTAGAGAAGCTGCTGAAGAGGAGGTCTACTTTTCAAGGGGTCAGATATAGATAATAATTTATGAAATAGTTGTATTCATTTGTCAATTTAGTTATTGACACATTATTATTTTTAGTTTACAATATCGACAAGCGATATCGAAATATGATTTTAGGAGGGATGCCTATGAAAGATCAGGTGCTGCGTAAGCTATTTTTAGGTTTTGTTCAGATACACATTCTCTATCATGCAGGGAAAGAACCTATTTTTGGATTATACATGATTGAAGAGTTGAAGAGACATGGTTATGAAATCAGCCCAGGGACTCTTTACCCGCTGCTGCACAGTATGGAGTCCAAAGGCCTGCTAAAGAAGCAGGAGGAAGTGGTGGAGGGGAAGGTTAGAAAATACTATACCCTCACGGCCCAGGGACAGGAAGTGTTGGAGGAAGCCCGGGAAAAAGCTTTGGAACTTTTTAAAGAAATCCAAGAGATATAGAGTGTTGGGGAGGGGTGTAAAAGTGTTTGTTTTAAAAAATGTATCCTTTAAGCATATCTTAAAAATTGAACAGCTCAGAATACCGCAAAGAAAAATCACCTGCATTGTAGGGGAAAGTGGTAGTGGAAAGACCACACTTTTAAAATTGTTAAACCACATGATCAGCAGTGACAATGGAGATATATTTTACCAGGGGAAAAATCTTCAGAATTATGACCCCATTCAACTTCGACGGGAAGTAGTCATGCTTTCCCAGGTTCCTTTAATATTTCCTGGAACCATATTAGATAATTTGATTATTGGGCTGGAATTTTCCGAAAAGCCCCCGGTTACGGAGGGAGAATTGCGGCAGCTTTTAAAAAGTGTTAAATTGGGCAAAGATCTTTCTGACAATGCACTGGAATTATCTGGAGGTGAAAAACAGAGGTTGGCCCTCTGTAGGATATTGTTGATGGAACCTGAGGTTTTCCTTTTGGATGAACCCTCCTCAGCATTAGACGATGAGACGGAAGAAATGATTATTGAGCAAATGGTGAGCTTTACCAAGAAAAAAAAGAAAACCCTGGTCATGGTTACTCATTCCAAAAGAATTGCTCGAAGCTATGGGGAGTTCATTGTTACTATGGATCGAGGGAAAATTACTCAGGTAGAGGGGGGGTAAGGTAAGATGAACGGAATTATTGAAATCGGTGTAATACAGCTTTTTGCCGCCTATATTTTTTTAATTATTCTATTGGCAATCACCCGAAGACAGGGTATCGGCAAAGAAAAGGAAATTCTTATTTCATCGCTGCGTATGACCATACAGTTAATTATCATGGGGTATGTCCTGGTTTATATGTTCACAGTAAATCATTATCTGCTTTCTATTGGGGCCCTGGTATTCATGGAGTACTTCGCCATTCGCAACATCTACAGTCGTATTAAAGTAAAAATTAACCGACGCCTGAGAAAGGTAATTTCTCTTTCTATGATATCCGGCACTACCCTGACTATTCTTTTTTTTCTGCTGGTGGTTATAGGCCTTAGTCCCTGGTATGAAACCCGATATTTTATTCCCATTGCCGGAATGATTATTGGCAACTCCATGACCGGCATTTCCTTGGGGGCAGAACGACTAATTGATGGAATAAAAAACAGAAAGGACCTGGTGGAAGGAGCCCTGATGCTGGGGGCTACCCCGGAACGGGCCACCAAGAGCATTGTTAACGACGCTTTTACCGCAGCCATTCTGCCCACCATCAATTCCATGGTGGGTATGGGGATTGTCTTTTTGCCGGGAATGATGACCGGGCAAATTCTCTCGGGTGTATCACCCCTTACGGCCATCGAGTATCAAATTGCCATTATGCTGGGTATTATGGGAAGTGTTTCTCTCACCGTGTTTGTGATGGTCCAGCTGGGATATAAAACTTTTTTCAACGAGAGAAGTCAGCTGGAGTACGGGGAACTATAAGTCTTTTTAGTCTCTTAAAAATATCCTGGTGACACAATTGAGTCAGTTTGTTATCTTTAAAGTATTTTTATCATGTATCATTGATAAAATACTTTTTCTTTTGTATAATTAACCGCAAAGAGTGAACTCGTTTCAGCAAGCTAAAAATATCGGGGAATCAGGTGGAGACTCTACTCCACCTGATTAAAAGCCCCACCTACGCTAACGCTTAGAGGTGGGGGTCTTATACCAAAAAAAAAGGAGATAAACTCTAAAGAATATTATTCCCAGAAGCTTTTTTTATCTATTGGGGCAAAATGAACTAACTACTTTATTATTATCATTAAAAATTTTACTAAATTGAGGGGATACATAATGAAAATCGGTACCGGCCTGTACTTACAGCTTTTGGAAGAGGACCCGGAATTTTATTCAAATCAATTCCAGCATATAGAAATTCAGGAATTTGTACTACCTGATAACATTGACGTGTACGCCAAAGATATCATCAAAAATTATCAGAAGATATTAAGGGACTTCAAGGGAACAATTTCGCTGCACGGCCCTTTTAAAGAGCTGGCTCTCAGCAGTATGGATTCCATGGTCAGGGAATTGGCAGATAAAAGATTTTCTGCTGCTCTAGAATTTGGAATTGAGCTGGGGTGTACTACTTTGGTGGTTCATTCCTGTTACAATACTCTGATGAATTATCCCGGATACAAAGAAAACTGGTTGGAAAACTGCTCCCTATTCTGGGACAAATTTCTGCCCAAGTGTGAAAATGCCGGAATCACCGCAGTGTTGGAAAATATATGGGATAAAAAACCAGGACACATGGTAGAATTATTGAAATCCTTTGACTGTAAATACTTTAAAGCCTGCCTGGACACTGGACATGCCAATATCTTTTCACACTTAACTATAGAACAGTGGGTGCAGGAACTGGGGGAATTTCTGGTTCATGCACATGTCCATGACAACCACGGAATAGAAGACGAGCACCTGCTGGTGGGAAAAGGATCTATTAATTTCAAAGGACTGCTTCCTCCCCAAAATGGAACATCCATAACCATGGTCAATGAAGCTTTTGGAACTCTGGAAGAGGAAGCTTCCTATGTCAAGTACCTTACTTCTTGCTTGCCCGGGAATACAACATAGTATTGACATAATCGTCTTTGTATTTTCATGCTGTTTATAAAACGGCGTTAAATTATATAATAAAATGCCATTATATTTAAATAAGTTATTGTAGGAGTTAAGGATATGAAATCTTCATATAAAGAAATGACCGTCAAAACCGCATTAACTAAGTTAAAAAGAAAAATCCCTTACGGTTGGGACCTTAATATTTACCGGGGATGTGAACACGGGTGCACCTACTGTTTTGCCCGTTATACACAAAAATACCTTAATTCAGAAGACTTTTTCGGTGAAGTATTTGTTAAAACTAATATTGTGGAAGTTTTGGAAAGAACCCTGTCCAGCCACAAATGGAAGGGTGAAGTAATTAATATTGGTGGGATTACCGACAGCTATCAACCCTGTGAAGAGAAATATCGATTGATGCCGGAAATACTCAAATTGATGATAAAATACAAAACTCCGGTTATCATATCTTCAAAATCTGACTTGATATTAAGAGATTATCATCTGATTGACCAGCTTTCCCGGATTACTTATGTTAACATTGCCCAAAGCATTATCACCTTGGATGAGAACTTGCGAAAAGCTGTGGAACCTGGTTCAAGTCCCGTAGAGAATCGGTTTAACGTATTGAAGGAATTTAAAAAAACCAGGGCCAGCATCGGACTGCACATGATGCCGATTCTTCCATATCTTACGGACAGCCGGGAGAACTTGGAATTTATCATCAAGAAGGCGGGAGATATCGGAGTTGACTATATGCTGCCCGGCACTCTTTACCTTAGAGGGACCACTAAGCCTGCTTTTATGAGTTTTCTTGAAAGTAACTTTTCTGAAGTTTACCCTCGTTATAAAAAGCTCTACTCCAGAGGAAGCGCCGGGAAAGAGTATAAAAATTCTCTTTACAAAAACGTTAATGAATTTCGTAAAATCTATTGCGTTCCGTCCAGTTATATGAAGCCCATGAGAGAAAGGATGGAGGAATGATTTATGTCTGGCATCGTTATTATAGGTAATGGAATTGCCGCAGTTTCTGCCGCTATGGCTGTACGAAGAGTAACTGACTCAGAGGAAATCTTAATTTGCAGCGCAGAACCTTATATGACCTATTACCGGATTCAACTTTCCAATCGACTGGGCACCAGTTTTTCTGCTGAGGATATCCTGGTGTATCAACCATCATGGTATAAGAAAAACAAAATAGATTTACTGCTGGGGCAAAAAGTGGTTGACATTAACCTGGCAGGAAAAGAAATTTCAACCCAAGATAATAAAATAATCTTCTATGATAAACTGATTATCGCCTCGGGAAGTCGTCCAAAAATTCCAGAAGTATCGGGTTTAGAAAAAAAAGGATTGTTCACCCTAAGGTCTTATAAGGATACCCAAATCATTAAAGAATACGGTGAAAACTGCCAAGATTTTATTATTATTGGTGGTGGAGTTTTGGGAATGGAAACCGCAGGTGCCCTACGAAGATGGAAAAAGAACGTTAAACTCTTGGTAAACTCTAATAAGCTTTTAAACAGGCAGCTGGATCCGGAGGGAGCTTCTGTAATTGACCAAATGGTACGGAATCAGGGAGTTGAGATTTTTTATGATAGCCAAGTGAAAGAAATCTCCGGCCAAGAAAAGGTAGATGGGGTATTATTAAAAAATGGTGATTATATTAGAGGTGAAGTAGTTATCTTTGCTGCCGGGGTTACGCCGGAAACCCGATTTTTACGGAGTTCCAGCATACTGGGCACAAGAGGTGTAACGGTGGATGAGAACTTGAGAACCTCTAATCCCCATGTCTATGCAGCCGGGGACGTAACAGAGTTTAATGGGTCAATTCAAGGGAGATGGCCGGTGGCCAAAACTCAGGGTGAAATTGCGGGATTCAATGCTGCCGGGAAAGAGACCATATACAAAGAAATCCCTTCTTATAGTTTAATCCAAGCTATGGGCATGCAGATTTATTCAGCCGGTGATGTAAATGAAAAAGACAAGGAAACATATACCAGTGGAGATTCTACTTCTGGGTATTTTAGAAAGCTTTTCTTTACTAAAGGGAGGCTGGTGGGTGCTGTTTTGATCGGGGATGTGACCTATGGATATCTTCTAAAAGAGGCTATCATTTCGGGAAAAGACTACTCAATTTTATTAAACAGGAGTCATAATACAGAAGAATTAATGTCTAACCTGGTCAAGGATTATCAATACGGAGACAAATTCTAACTTTCTTGGCAGTATCACTGCAGCGCATCTAAGAACTGATTAGAAGAGGATGTTTTTATTCCGGAATGTGACATTGTAAATCTAAGCGTAAAAGAGATAATGAGGGATATTAAAAGATATATTTAATATTTATGTTCTTTTATACGAATGAATTGTATATATGGATATATTCTTCTCTTTACAATCATTTACTACAGGTATACACTTAGAATAACAGTTAAATCAACGTCATACAGTTTGCAGCAGAATGCCAGCAGGCCCTATCATTAGGGGTCTTTATTTTTACTAGAGGAGTAGTGCTGAAAATGGGCCAATTAAATTTTAAGAGCCTACAAACGAAAATCCTGTTTGGCTTTCTTCTTCTGTCGCTTATAACCATTGTAGTGAGTTCTTGGGCGATCTACAATTTTTTTCGTTTAAGTGAAGCTACCAATAACATCATGGTTGAAAATTATAGGAGTGTGGTTGCTGCGGAGAATATGATGAGGGCTTTGGAAAGACAGGATAGCGCGGAACTACTGTTTCTTTTTAATCAGGATCCTGATTCTTTAACCCTTTTTATAGAAAATGAAGAAAAATTCTTGAGCTGGTTGAACCGGGCGGAGGATAACATAACTATACCACAGGAGGCCCCGCTATTGGATGAGATCAGAAAGAGCTACGTGGTCTATTTATCGAAGTTTCCAAGGCTCAGGGAAACTTTTGAACGGGATGGAACAGAAGACGCACAGCAGCTGTATGTAAATGAAATAATGCCCCTGTTTGAAGATATCATTGAATATTGTCAGATGCTTTTAGAGACTAACCAGGAAGCAATGGTGGAAGCCAACGAATTTGCCTCAGCCTCCGCTTACTGGGCTACTTATTCAACCATTTTTGTTTCTATTACAGCGGTGATTATCAGTTTAATTCTAGGGTTTAATATTGCCAATGTAATCATAAAACCTATCCGCCAGCTTACTAATAGTGTAAGAAAAGTGGCCCAGGGAAACCTGGAACAGGTAATAGAGATTGATTCGCGGGATGAAATTGGCGCATTGGCTCAGGAATTCAATAAAATGACTCAACAACTTTTTACTTATGAACAGGCCAATATCAGCAAATTGATTGCCGAGCAGAAAAAATCTGAAGCCATTGTCCGGAGCATTTCCGATGGCATTATTGTCACCGATGCAGAATATAAAATACTTTTGGTCAATCATCAGGGAGAACATATATTTAATATAAAAGAAAAAAACAGCACCCATAATCATTTCTTAGAGGTAATAAATAACGAGACCATATTTAAGATGATTAAGGAAACTATGCTAAGCAGAAGAGCCGCTGGTTCAGAAGAGCAAAGAATAATAGAAATAGTTCAGGGTAATAAGAAACACTTTTTTAAATTAGAAGTAACTCCAGTAGTTAACGAGTCCAGGCAGCTTTTAGGAGCGGTAACGCTCTTAAAGGATATTACCCATTATAAAGAAGTGGATCAGTTAAAATCTGACTTTGTTTCCACGGTTTCCCATGAATTTCGCAGTCCTCTGACCTCTATCGTTATGGGCGTAGGTCTTTTAAAAAGCGGCATGCTGGGTAGAGTGGATCTTGAAACCCAAGAATTGTTAGACGCTCTAGAAGAGGATTGTCAGAGGCTGATTCGTTTGGTAAATAATCTGTTGGATCTTTCTAAACTTGAATCAGGAAAAATTAATATGGAAATTGAGCCGGTGGAGGTAAAAAGTATTGTTGAAGCCAGTGTGGCTGCATTAAAATCCCAGGCAGAGGAAAAATCCATTGGTATTCTGTGGGCATTTCCCGAAAACCTTTCCAGGGTAAACGCAGATTACAATAAAATTATTTGGGTATTAACCAATCTTATAGGAAATGCTTTACGGTATACGGAAAATGATGGTGAAATTAAGATTCTGGTGGAGGAAAAAGGAAATCGTTTATATTTTTCTGTAGCTGATAATGGCACTGGTATACCAGAAGAGTATCAGGATAAAATATTTGAAAAATTTGTCCAGGTTCCGGGGAAATCCGGCACTAATTCCGGCGGTGCCGGTTTAGGTTTGGCCATCGCTAAAGAGATTGTCCAGGCCCACGGCGGAAGAATTTGGGTGGAAAGCACTCCGGATAAGGGATGTACTTTTACCTTTACCCTTCCGGTATCCGCATAAATCCGAATATTACAATCTTAAAATCTTATTAGATTTGAACAGCATTCGGCAAGGAGACAGCGATGTCACAAAAAATACTGTTGGTAGAAGATGAAAAAAATATTATAATAGCTCTAAAGCTGTGCCTTATAAACTATGGGTATGAGGTCCTATTGGCAGAAGATGGTATTACGGCGGTAGAAACTGCACTAAAGGAACTTCCTGACCTGGTATTGCTGGATATAATTATTCCAAAACTAAATGGTTTTTTGGTATGTGAAGCTTTAAAGGAAAATGATTTAACAAAAGGAATCCCAATTATTATGTTGAGTGCTAAGGCCCAGGAAGAAGATATAAAAAAAGCCAGGGACTGCGGTGCATCGGAGTACCTGGTAAAACCTTTAAAACCAGAGGAGTTAATAAAACAAATTAAAAAATATACTGAATAAACATCCATAGTGCCCCTAAATTATTAACACAATGAAAATTTCTATTATAAATGACGCAATTGAGTTTAATAGTTAATAAGTTGACCAATAGGCTTCGGGTTTTGGCTTAAGATTAATGATAAGGAGGTTTTATAAGTGCCCCAGGAAAATATATTAATTGTAGACGATGAAAAGAACATTCGCCTCATGCTGAGACACTGTTTAGAGGGAAACAATTATATAGTGGACACAGCGGTAAATGGAGAAGATGCTCTGGATAAATTAAAGGAAAAGGAATTTGACCTGATTCTTTTGGATATGAAGCTTCCTGGAATGAGCGGAATGGAAGTCCTACAATGGGTTAGTTTTAACAAAAAAAATACAGGCGTAATTATGATTACTGCCTTCGGGACCATTGAATCTGCCGTTGAAGCTATGAAGATGGGAGCTTTTGACTATCTCAGAAAACCGTTTTCTACAGAGGAAATCCGCAGATTGGTACAGGAGGTGCTGGAGCGGAGAACTTTAAAGGAGGAGGATTTGGATTCTTTTCAGGATATTTTACAGTTTGCTAAAAAATGTATAGTAGAAAGAAACTTCCAAAAAGCTTTAGGATATCTTCACAAGGCCATTTCTGAAGAATCAACCAAACCGGAACCATTTAATCTTCTGGGTATTTTAAATGAAGTTAAAGGAAATAAAAATGAAGCTCAAAAAATGTATCGAGTAGCGCTGGCGTTAGATCCCACTTACGGACCTGCGGAAAGTAATCTACGCAGAACTGCACAGTTTTTATACCAGCGGGAACAGTTTGATTTTGGTGATAAATCGGAAAATCAACCATAATTAAGAATTGCCAGATAATGAGGAAGGGCGTGAAACAGCAGTGTATGTCCTAATAATCGGCTGTGGAAAGCTGGGTTCTTACATTGCCAACCTTCTGTCTTCAGAGGGACAGGATGTAGTAGTAATAGACAAAGATTCCGATTCCTTTAAAGGATTGTCTTCTGATTTCAGCGGTTTCAGCCTGGTGGGCGATGCCACAGAAATTGAAATGCTGGAGGAAGCAAAAATAAAAAATGCCGATATCGTAGTTACGGTTACAGAAAATGACAATGTAAATATGATGCTGGCCCAAATTGCTAGAGATATATATAACGTGCCCCAGGTTTTTGCTCGAGTTTTTGAACCTGCAAAAACCAGTATTTATGACGATTTAAATATAAATACCATCTGTCCTACTACATTATCCGCATTAAGATTTCGAGATTTAATATTAAAGAAAGAACAGATGGAGGACTTATAATGAAAATTATTTTGGTTGGCGGTGGAAAAGTTATTTACTTTCTAACTAAGACATTTCTTTCTAAAGGATATGAAGTGGTAATTATAAATAAGGATAAAGAGGACAGCGAACAGATCGCCCGTAAACTGGAGGTTATGGTAATCTGCGGGGATGGCGCAGACCCTGCTTACCTGGAGGATGCCGGTGCCAATGATGCTGATGTGGTGGTTGCGTTAACCCCTTTTGACCCGGAAAACCTGATGATTTGCAACCTGGCCAAAAAAAGGTTTAATGTGCCTAGGACTTTTGCCCTGGTTAATGACCCGGCTCATGAGCAGATTTTTCTGCGCTTGGGGGTAACTTCGGCTTTCAGTACAGCAACATTGTTGAGTTCCCTGGTAGAACAGCAGGTTTCCTTTGACAACATTACTCATCTGATTCCCTTAGAAGCTGGAAAGATTACCATGACGGAGGTAATTTTGGATGAAAAATGCCCATCCGTTGGTTCATGTATATCGGACCTGGGACTTCCCCAGGATTCTATTCTGGCAACAGTAATAAGAAAAGATGATATTCTTATACCAAAGGGCAGCACTTGCCTGCAGGCGGGGGATAAAGTTGTAATTATATCTCTTCCTAAGAGTCAGTCTAAAATGCTAAACAAATTGTGTGGTCCGGATCAACGAAGCTGAGGTGGTTACTGTGCGGCATAGGTTATTATTAAGGGAACGATATCTAACCATTTTTAAATATGTAGGGGTAATTGTAACTGCAGTAGGTATTTTCTTACTGGTTCCCCTGTTTTTTTTAATATCATATTCTCAAGAATTGCCATATGCAGCATCCTTTTTGTGGGCGTCTTCATTAGCTCTCATAACGGGAGGAACTTTATATTTCTTCAGTACTGGAAAGATAAAGAATGAACCTGCCTTGACCATCGCTGAAGGTGGAGTAATTGTGGTAATGGCATGGTTTCTTACCATCCTGTTTTCTACCCTTCCTTTTATAATATCCGGATTATGTAGTCCACTACATGCTCTTTTTGAAACAGTTAGTGGGTGGACTACCACTGGTCTATCGGTGATGAATGTGGAGGAAACTCCAGCTCTTTTTCTGTTTTGGAGGAGTTTTATGCAGTTTCTCGGGGGTGCCGGTCTAGCGGTTATCATGTTATCAGCCATTATCGGTCCCCATGGTCTGGGGCTGTATCAGGCAGAAGGACGGACGGAACTGCTGCTGCCCCAAATTCGACGTTCAGCTAAGTTGATTCTTACCATTTATTTTGGTTATACCCTTACAGGTCTGGTGTTGTACCTTACAGCCGGTATGTCTTTTTTTGATGCATTAAATCATTCCATGGCTGCATTGTCTACGGGGGGATTTTCTACCAAAACCAACAGCATCGGGGAATGGAACAGCCTGACGGTGGAAATGGTAACCATGGTGCTGATGCTTTTGGGCACCATCAACTTTGCTACTCATTATCTGCTCTTACGGGGGAGAATCAAAGATTTTTTCCGCAGTGGTGAAATTCAGTTGGTGATTGTCCTGACTTCATTGGCTGTACCGGCAGTTGCTTTTTTAGGCCTGAGACAGATCTATTTTGGTCTGGGACAGACCTTTAGAATTTCCTTATTTCAGACTATATCAGCCTTATCCACCACCGGTTTTTCTACCGTCTCCTTTAACAACTGGAATATGTTTGGAATTCTTGTGGTTATCCTTTTAATGCTGGTGGGGGGAGGGGTAAACTCCACTGCCGGCGGTATAAAACAGTACCGCATATATGTTATGTTTAAATCGTTAACCTGGGAATTTAAAAAATATTTTTTGCCTCGAAGCGCGGTAATCCAAAATTATGTGTGGAAGGGAGAGAGTAAAGATTACCTGTCGCCTCAACAAATTAACCAGGTATCAAACTTTATATATTTGTTTGTAATCACTTATTTTCTAGGAGTTTTAATTTTCGTGGCCAGTGGTTACCCTCTGGGGGATTCTATGTTTGAACTTGCCTCATCCCTAGGAACGGTGGGATTATCCGTGGGAATTGTATCTTCTCAGGCCCCTCCTCATATCCTCTGGACCGTAATATTTGGCATGACCTTGGGACGCTTGGAATTCATCATTATCTTCGTATCTCTATTTAAATTAGGAAGGGATTTTAAAAATTACATTATAAAATAAAACAGCACCAGTAGGTGCTGTTTTATTTGTACCCTACATATTTTAATGATGAGGTGGAGACTTGCCTTTTATTCTAATACTAAAAACTCTATAAAAATATCAAATAACTTTGGGTAAAGGGTTTTTTTGGGTTTTTGTAGAATTATATTGTGAATCAGCAATTATTAACAGGAGATGAAATCTTTGAAACTTAATTTGTTATTTTGGTTATGCCAAACTTTGCCTGAAGCCCTGGCTGTGACCAGTCTGGCGGTAGTTCTCTGTAAGAAAAGATTGGAGGTTAAACCAATCTTACTCATCGGTGTTTTTTTTGCTGTAATTGTTTATTTGGTCCGGTTGATGCCCCTTGACTTCGGTGTTCATTTTATTATTTTGATGATCATACTGGCATTACTGCTCACCATACAGCTGAAAATCAATTTTAGCCGGTGTCTGTTGATAACGCTGGTAATTGGTATTATTCTTGCCGTTTCTGAAACAGTTTTTATATATCTTTTTTTGCTGTTAACAGATACCAATATGGATCAAATAGCTCTAGGTGAAACGATACACATTCTGATTGCCTGGCCTCATATAATCTTTTTGTTTTTGATAGCTTTGGCGGTAAACCAATGGAGAAAAGTCCACCCCGTAAGAGAAGGGGAGAATTATGACTAGGTACCTGGGACAGAGTGTCGCCGAAAAGATTGGCCTGCTGGCTGGACTGCCCCCCGAAGAACGGGAAGTGGTGGCTAACGCCGGTGCTGCTTCTGCATCATGGTGGTTTTCTTACGAACCCAAAATGCCGGCCAAGCTGCGCCGCTGAGATAACATAAAGGGGTAGTAAAAAATGAAGGATTGGCAAGAAAAACGACAAAAATCTTTGGCAGAGCTGAGCCTGGCTGCACACATTATGGCTTATCTGATAACTATTATCATCTTAATCGTCGTCGCTAATTTGAAAGAATATACTTTTTACACTTCCACGATAATACTTATGAGTACTATTTTACCGGCAGCAATATTTATTCTGATGGATTATCATTATTTTCAGCGGGGGCATAAACAAAGTGTACTGTTGTGTTGGAATATTACCAAACACACAGTATTATTCCTAGTAATAACCGTAGTACTAGCTAACTCTCAGAGGGAGCACCTTTGGCTTTTTGGCTCTATTTATTTACTGCCGGTAGCCCTTTCCTGTATTACCTTAGGAAAACGTTGGGGGATAGCCTTTGCCGGCGCTTCTATGATAAGCTTGTTTCTACTATGGAGGGGCATGGATTTCACCTGGAATCAGGCCGCAGAACCCTTTGAAGCGCTCCTGGTTCTCGGTGGTATTTTATTTATCTTGGCTTGGTTTTTGAGTGGTATACTGGAGGTGGAAAAAGAGAACGCCGGACAACTTAGGCAGGAGCGAGACTTAATCGCACGAATGATGGACACCAGCCCGGCGGGGATTATGGTGTTAGACCGCTGCTGCAATATTATATATGTCAACACTCGGCTTGAACAAATTTTTGATTTAAAAGGACCTGCACTACAGGAATTATTTAATAAAAAGATTACCGGTTCTGAGGATAACGTTTTCCGCAGCCCCGCAGAAGTCTTCTGGAAAGTCCTGGCCGGGGGGGAACCGGTTTACAATAATTCGGGAACTATTCACCATAACGAAGAAGAAACAATTTACCTCTCTATCAGCGGCGCACCCATTTTTGATCCGGCCGGTGATGTGGAACAGGTTGTTTTAACTGTGAACGATATTACTCAGCAGAAGAAAATGAATGAAGAGATTCTTAAAGCAGATAAGCTTGATTCCATCGGACTTTTAGCTGGAGGAATTGCTCACGATTTTAATAATTTTATGGCGGTTATTCTTGGGAATATCTCCCTGGTTAAAATACGAAATAAAGATAAAAAAATTAGTGTAAACCTTGAACATATGGAGAATGCATCCCTTCAGGCCCGGGAGCTAACCCGAAAATTGTTCGTTTTTGCCAAGGGAGGCGCACCAGTCAAGAAAACTGTCCATATGCAAAAGCTGTTAATGGATACCGTTGGTTTCGTTTTATCAGGGTCTATGTCAGTTCACGAAATCCAGGTTGCAGAGGATCTTTACCCGGTAGAGGCGGATGAATCACAGATCGGGCAGGTAATAAATAATATTGTGATTAACGCCGTTCAAGCAATGCCCGGAGGAGGCAAAATATCCTTGAGTGCTTGTAACATAACCTTAGAAGGAAATGAAATAAAAAATGTTTTACCCCTTCCTCCGGGAGATTATGTTCGCATAAGTATTGTTGATGAAGGAGTCGGTATTCCAGCCAACCAGTTGGATAAAATATTTGATCCTTTTTATTCCACTAAATTAAAAGGAAGCGGCCTTGGTCTGGCAACCTCCCATACAATCATTCAAAATCACGGAGGCATAATTCAAGTAGAGTCTCAACCAGGACTGGGTTCAAATTTTTTTGTTTATCTACCTGCTTATGCTGGACCTTATCTGGAACCTCAAGAAAATAAACAATTATATTTTGGTGAGGGCCGTATCTTGATTATGGACGACGATGAATTGATCTTGAAGACCTGCAGTGAAATGCTGAAATACCTTGGTTACCACGTTTCCTGCGCATACAACGGTGCAGAAGCTATACGCCTCTACAAAGAGGCTTTGTCTGAGAAAGCTGAATCCCCTTTTATTGCCGTAATTTTAGATTTAACCATACCTGGGGGAATGGGAGGTAAAGAAGCTATCAAGCAGTTACGGAAAATTGATCCTGAAGTTAAAGCAATCGTTTCCAGCGGTTACTCCGATGATCCCGTCATTGCAAATTATCAATACTATGGTTTTTCCGAATGTGTTAATAAACCCTATCAAATTAAACAAATAAGCAGGGCTTTAGCAAAAATTATCGATAATAAAGTTAAAGTTTGAATGAGTATATTAGGTGAGATACCCTTTGGTAATATGCTATTTTTTTTGCCAATAACTAATTAATGAATCTTATGGTCAGGGGATAGCGATACGGTTCACCGTTGCTGGTTTTAATTGAAGCAGTGATAACCAATACAAAGTAGAGAATAAAAAGGGCAATGGAGGTAAATATCCCGATGACAAGAATAATCAATATACTTGATATAATTCCATAAATAGTGATAGAAATTTGGAAGTTTAAAGCTTCCTTTCCTTGTTCATCCACAAAATTATATTCCTCTTTTTTAATCAACCAGATTATCAGGGGTCCAAGTACATTTGAAAAGGGAATCCCTGTCAACAACAAGAGTCCTGAAAGGTGACAAAGCATACCCCAAAGGCGTGATTGTTTTTCAAAGTCGTCCATATGATTTTTTCTCCTCTCAAATTATTGTGATATGTGAATCAGTTTTAATACTTTAATTAAAATTTAATGAGGCGCCTACAGCAATATGTATTAATCTAATTATAACACAATTTATTTTTCTTTAGCTCTTATTTATCTATCTTTTATATTGTTAGTATAGAAAATAAGCTGTAGAATTCTAAATATAAATGCTATGTCAGGTTATCCGAAAGAATAATATTTATATTATAAAAAAATCATATTTCCAGGCAGGATTTTGAAGCTATCTTAGCCAATAATTATTATTAGTTAAAATTATTGTATAATAATCTTTATAAACACACAAAGGAGGAATTGTATGAAGCCGGTACTGGTTAAAGATAATATTTATTGGGTAGGTGCTATTGACTGGGATGTAAGAGATTTTCATGGTTATAAAACCCAAAGGGGGAGTACCTATAACGCTTATCTGGTTATAGATGAGAAAATTACGTTAATTGACACCGTTAAACACTATCTCTTCGATGAGATGTTAGCAAGAATTTCTCAAGTAGTGAACCCTTCAAAAATTGATTATATAATTTCAAATCATGTAGAGATGGACCACTCGGGAAGTCTGCCGAAATTAATGAAGGTGGCTGATAATGCCCAACTTTACACCTCTCCCAATGGAGAGAAAGGATTAAACGCCCACTATAAAAATGATTGGAATTTTACAGTGGTTAAAAGCGGAGATAGCCTAAATATAGGGGAGAGGAGCCTGAGCTTTGTACAAACTCCCATGGTTCACTGGCCAGATAACATGGTAAGCTATATGCCTGAAGAAAAGATGCTTTTCTCCAATGATGCTTTCGGACAGCATATAGCAAGTGCAGAAAGGTTTGATGACCAGATCCCTTTAGATATTGTAATTGAAGAAGCACAAAAATATTATGCTAACATCGTGCTGCCCTATGGAGCTCAGGTACAGAAAGCCTTGGAGGCAGCTTCGGGATTGGAAATTGAAACTATCTGTCCCAGCCATGGGCTAATCTGGCGTTCAAAGATACCTGCTATTTTAAAAGAATATGTGAAATGGGCAGGTAATGAAACCCAGGAAAAAGCAGTTATTATCTATGATTCCATGTGGAATTCCACCAAGCAAATTGCTTATGCAGTCCAATCTGCCTTTGAAAGTAAGGGAATCATTACGCAAATGAGGAGTCTTAAGAGCACTCATATTTCTGATATTATGACCGATGTAATCACATCCAAATATATATGTGTAGGATCCCCAACGTTGAACAACGGAATTCTTCCCTCGGTTTCAGCTTTTTTAACCTATATGAAGGGATTAGCCCCCAAAAAAAGAATTGGGCTGGCCTTTGGTTCATACGGTTGGAGTGGTGAAAGTGTAGGTGTAGTGGAGGAGATCTTAAAAAACTGTAAATTTGAAATGCTGGACAATATTAGAATTAAATATGTTCCCAATGAAGATGATTTGCAGGAAGTGACTGAAAACTTATTGAAAACCCTATAATTATATATCTGCTCATTGAAATTGCATAAAGCTGATATTTAGGAGGAAAAAAAAACCCCTTTGGAGAAGTAATTCTCTTAAGGGGTATAGATAGTATTTAATGTGTTAAAAATGCTTAACATAAGAACTGGGGTAGAGCATTTGCCTTCTCTTGAGAACTAGAAATATAAATTATAAGGAAGAGATCTTAGATGTTTACTGCATTCTTTACTACTTTTTTAGCTGTTCTGTTTGCTGAACTGGGAGATAAAAGTCAGTTTATTACCTTAACTCTAAGTTCTAGATACACCCCACTAAAAGTTTTTTGGGGTGTAATGATGTCCCTTTCTATTCTAACCGCTATGGGAATCGGCCTGGGTCATTTAATATCAGATTACCTGCGGCCAGATATTATTGCCGTTGTAAGCGGAACATTTTTTATTGTAATGGGATTATATACGTATTATAAAAAAGAGCAAAAGGATGAATTAAAATCTTCAGACCGTTCTGCCTTCACGGAAGCCTTTATAACAGTTTTTTTTGCTGAAATGGGAGATAAAACCCAGTTTGCTGTCCTGGCTTTTTCTGCTATTTATCAGGCTCCCCTACCGGTATTTTTCGGGGCAATGAGCGCTCAGGCTGTAAATCAAGGGATTGCCGCCTTCTTAGGAGGAAAATATCTTTCAAAAATTCCTGAAAAAAATCTTACATATATATCCACCGGTGTTTTTTTATTTTTTGGGTTATTAATTCTTTGGCAGGGGTTAGCGTTGTTTTAACATATTTTTATTCGGTACTCTCTGAGCCAGCTGTCTAGCTGAATATAATAAGCATATAATTGTGGAGTGCTCATTAACTGTCCAAACCAGGGTATACCGTATTCATCCTTTGTCATTTTTAAAAGTGAAAACATGGCGTTAGAGTTTACCAGTGGCAGAAGGGGAGAGTTATGATCGGCTAGTTTTTCTGTAAGGATTTTTTTTAGAATTTTGGTATAAGCCGGGTTATGAGTTTTTGGATATGGGCTTTTTTTTCGTTCTATGATTTTGGGAGGGACTACTCCGGACAATGCATTTCTTAAAATTCCCTTTTCCCGTCCCCCGCAGGTTTTCATGCTCCAGGGAATATTCCAGACATACTCTACTAACCTATGGTCACAAAAAGGCACCCTTACCTCCAGCCCATGGGCCATGCTCATGCGGTCTTTCCTGTCTAACAATGTGGTCATAAACCAAATAATATTCAGATAAAATATCTCTCTCCGTCGGGCCTCCAGCGGTTCTTCCCCCTCTAGTATAGGTACTTCTGCAAGAGTTTCTTGATAACGGTTCCTTAAGTAATCCTCCGGTTGGATTAAACTGACTAAATCCGGGGAAAGGATTTTAAGCCGATCTTTTAAAGAACGAATCCAGGGGAAAGAATCTGAATTCAAACTTTCTTCATTGTGAAACCAGGGATAACCACCAAATATTTCGTCCGCTGCTTCCCCAGAAAGGGCTACAGTGGCTTTCTTTTTTATCTCCTTACAAAAGAGATAAAGAGAAGAGTCCACATCCGCCATTCCCGGCAGATCCCTGGCTCGCATGGCACCCATAAGGGATTCAGTGAGATCAGGAATTTTTACAACCCTCCGGTGGTGTACTGTTCCTAAATAATCCGATGCATAATCTACCCATTTGGAGTCAGAGTCTGGTTGAAAACTGTTTGCCAGAAAAAAATCATCATTATCCTCATAATCTATGGAAAAAGTATGAAGGGGCCCCCTATCATTTTTCTTAAAGGCATCGGCTGCAAAAGCGGTTAAGGCTGTAGAGTCCAGGCCACCGGAGAGAAGAGTGCAGACTCCGACATCTGAAACCAGCTGACGCTCTACGGCATTCCTCAACAAATACTTAACTCTACGTACTGTTCCCTCCAGGTCGTCTCTATGAACTTTACTTTTCAGCTGCCAGTAGCGTCGTTTTTGAATTGTTTCCCGGTTGCAAATTATGTAATGTCCTTGCTTTACTTCATACATCCCTTTAAAAACACCATGTCCCGGAGTCCTGGAAGGGCCCATCACAAAGATTTCTGCCAAACCTTCAGCCTCCACTGCCGGTGTCACCTCGGGATGGATGAGAATAGATTTTGGCTCTGAGGCAAAAAGCAGTCCGTCTTTTGTTGGATAATAGAAGAGGGGTTTTACCCCCAGGCGGTCTCGGGCTAAAAACAGGCTTTGTTCCAATTCATCAAAAACAGCGAAGGCAAATATTCCATTTAAGCGCAGAAGACTATCGGCTCCCCATTCCATAAAAGCGGTCAGCAGGGTTTCCGTATCGGAATGCCGGCTTTCAAACTGATATCCTAAACCCTGTAGTTCTTTTCTGAGTCCCAGGGTGTTATAAAGTTCACCGTTGTAAACAATGGTATAGCCGTATTTTCCCCTTTTTCGGGTCATAGGCTGGATTCCCCCTTCAGGGTCCACTACCACCAGACGACGATGTCCTAGAGCTGCTCTGGGGGAAATCCAGTAACCATAATCATCTGGACCTCTATTATGTAGAGCTTCAGTCATTCTACTTAAAATATGATTTTCTTTTGTTAAATCTTTTTTCCAGTGAATCCACCCTGTAATTCCACACATGTATTGATTCCTCCTTAAATATATAAGACATATCCTTTTAAATTATTTCGATTACTTTAAATTTATCAGAAATTTACTTAAAGCAGTTAAATATCTTAATGATTTTAATGCAAAGGTGCCACAAATAACCATTTGTGGCACCTTTGCCAAAATAGATACATAAAGTACCTGAGGATATATCTCTTATTTATTAATAATCTATGCATAGAATTGCCCGGAGGTTACTCAAAAAAAAAGAGAGTTTAGAAAAACTCTCTTTTTAATCTCTTTATTTCTTCCCTCAAAGATTCCATTTCCTCCATAAGATCCAGGATTACTCCGGCTCCGGCCAGGTTAATCCCTAAATTCTGTCGCAAGCGCAGTGCTTTATAGATGCGGCCAATTTGGTCGGAACGGACATTATTATTCTGCATTTCTACTATGCCCGTTTCGGACATCTTCCGAATCAGTTCTTCCGGTAAACCCAGTTGGGACAGATCTACCCAGTTAAAATCTTCATCACATATTTTAGCTTCAAAGCAAAATATTTCTAACTGATACTTTTTCATGAGTTTTACTCCTCATTAGTTAGTGATTGATTTCGGAAAGCTTTCGATATAATTCTTCTTCCTGGGAAGTAACTTCCTGGGGAATATCTACCACAACTTTCAAATAGTAATCTCCTCTGGAACCGTCTTTTTTAGGCATTCCTTTTCCCCGAAGCCGCATTTTATGTCCGCTGTGGGTACGGGGTGGAATTTTTACCCGAACAGATCCTTCCAAGGTAGGAGCAGAAATCCTGTCACCTAAGACTGCCTGCCAGGGCTGAACCAAAAGGTCAGCCTCCAGGTCATTTCCTTTTAACTTATAAACTGAGTGCGGCTTTATTTTTAGTTTTAAGTAAAGGTCACCCCGCTGTGCTCCGGGTTCAGCTTCACCACCCTGTCCCTTCAATCTAATCTTTTTGCCTTCCCGGGCATCCTTGGGGACTTTAATTTTTAAAGTTTTTATATTGTTCGTATGTCCAGTGCCTCCGCAGCCGGAACAGAAACTGTTTTCCTGAACTCCGGTACCCCCACAGACACCACATAAATCCTGCATAGATATTTGAAATTGTTTTTCTTCCCCAAAAAAGATTTCCTCCAGAGTGACCTCCAGTTCTGCCGTAACATCCATTCCCTTCCGGGGCCTGCGGGGCCTTTGAAAGCCGCCGGCCCTCTGGAAATCTCCGGCACCCCTGTCCCGGAAAGCCTGGCCAAACATAGCCTCAAAAAAATCACTGAAGCCGCTGCCGCCGGATTCTGAACCGAAGTCAAAGGAATGGGTGCTGCTTCTGTGTTCAGTATTCCACTGCTGTTGTTGGGCAGAGAAATCTTCCCCATGCTTCCAGTCGGCGCCAAAGCGATCATACAGCTTTCTTTTTTCTGGATCTTTCAAAACCTCATAGGCTTCGTTAATCAGCTTAAACTTTTCTTCCGCTTCTTTTTTCTTTTCCTTGGGCTGAAGATCGGGATGGCTTTCCCTGGCCAATTTTCTGTAGGCATTTCTAATTTCTTTTTCTGAGGCACTTCGTTCTATGCCTAATAATTTATAATAGTCTTGATATTTTACTCCCATGGTCTGCTACCCCTCAACATATATAGTAATTTCCGCAACTATTAAACTAAATGATTGTTCATTAATCTTTATAGTTACTTTATTCTAAATGAAATTATACTAAAATTACACAGTAAAAACAATGCTGTCTAGAGGGATTAAAACAACCTTTAGAGAAATTTAATAATTGTAAATATGATGAATTTAAAGAGAGAGAAGGAGATTGTAAATGGAAATAAAACCATTTATGGTTATGGAGGTTTTAGAAAAAGCCAAGCAGATGGAGGCCCGAGGAGAAAATATAATACACTTAGAAATTGGAGAACCTGACTTTAATACTCCGGAACCGGTGAAAGAAGCAGTCATTAAAGCTATTAAAGATGGGGATACCCAATACACTCACAGTCTGGGGAAATGGGATCTAAGGGAAGATATTGCTCATTATTATGATCAAAATTATGGAGTAAATATTTCTCCTGAACAGGTGATCATTACCTCTGGAGCTTCCCCGGCCATGCTCATAGCTTTTTCAACTTTACTGGTAGAGGGAGGGGAGATAGTGATATCTAATCCTCATTACGCCTGTTACCCTAATTTTATTCGTTTCTCCGGGGGCACTCCCCGGGAAGTTAGTGTGAAGGAAGAGGATGGGTTTAAGTATAGACCTGAAGAATTAATTAAACAGCTGACTCCTACTACCAAGGCAGTTTTGATTAATTCTCCCTGTAACCCCACGGGAAACGTTTTTTCACCGGAAGAACTGAAAAAAATAGCTGATATTGGATGCTGCATTATTTCTGATGAAGTATATCATGGATTGAATTATGAAAGCCGGGACCACAGCATCCTGGAATTTACAGACCGGGCTATTGTGATAAATAGTTTTTCAAAAAAATATGCCATGACCGGATGGCGCCTGGGTTACCTGATTGCTCCGCCGGAATACATCCGTTATATGCAGGTACTGCAGCAGAACATATTTATTAGCGTCACCTCCTTTGTGCAGGAGGCCGGCCGTGCTGCCTTAAAATATTGTCAAAAAGAAGTTGAAGAGATGACAAAGGTTTATAACCAAAGACGGCTTTATCTGTTGACTCGACTAAAGGCTATGGGAATTGCCGCTAAGGTGCCACCCACTGGTGCATTTTACGCACTGGCCAATATAAGTAAATACACTACTGATTCTTATACTTTTTCCTTTGAAATCCTAAAAAAGGCCAAGGTAGCCCTTACTCCTGGAATTGATTTTGGGTCAAATGGTGAGGGATACCTGCGTATTTCCTATGCCAACTCCCTGGAAAATATTGCTGAGGGGATGAACAGACTGGAAAATTATTTAAATGATCGTATACAAATATAAGTAAATTGTTGAGGGGAACCCTTGTGAATCTCTATCAGTGCTTTTTCTGTGTTCTAAATTCTAGCTAAAAAATTACCGTAAGCAGTCCTCCCATAATCTATTGGGATCTCGGGTTAGCTTAAATTAGACAAAAAGTAACGGACATGTTATAATGTGATAGAGTGTATATTATTTGTATTAAATACTATTTATTAACTTTATTCCTGAAAGTAAAGGGCAAACCTTCCGAAAGGTTGGGACGCAAAGTCAGGATCTAAGGTTCCTTATAAAGGAACTATGATTGCCTTGGCCGCCTATACAGGAATTTTTATGTATGAAAATAACCTGTAAACCCGGCCTGTCGGGTTTTTTATTTTACAAAAAATAAATTAGAAAGACCTTTCACCATTAAAAAATTAATCTTTGGAAAGGGGGATAATTTATGTTTTCAAAAAGTACATACAAGCTAAACGAAGTAAAATCAACACAGTCACAATTAGAGAAACAAAAAACAGTTAATACTCATAAAAAAAAGGAAATGGATCAGATTGCTAATCAGACGCTCCGACAAGTAATTGATACACTAGACGAGCATATCCAAATGGATAATATCAATGAGTTTCAAAAAAAGCAGTTTGATGAAAAAGTTCTTGAATCTCTGAATGAAATATTAATGGAAAACAGAATACCCCTATCCCAAGGAGAAAAACAGAAAGTAATTGAGTATGTTACAAATGAAATGTTCGGTTTTGGCCCCATAAATAATCTAATTAGTGATCCCAACGTTACAGAAATAATGGTTAACGGATCTGATAAAATTTACGTGGAAAAGGGTGGGAAGCTTCACAAAACCGACGTAAGTTTCCGGGATGATGACCATGTACTGCACATTATTAATAAAATAATTAACCCTCTGGGCAGAAGGATTGATGAGAGCAGTCCCGCCGTTGATGCCCGGCTGCCTGATGGTTCAAGGGTGAATGCAGTTATTTCACCCTTGTCAATAACAGGGCCTTCACTGACTATCCGAAAATTTTCTACAGATCCCTTTCAGACGGAAGATTTGATTAACTTCAATAGTATAACCAAGGATATGATTGATTTTCTTGAAGCCTGTGTTAGGACAAGGTTGAACATTATTGTATCCGGGGGAACTGGCAGTGGCAAAACTACTACGCTGAATGTCCTTTCCAGCTTTATTCCTGAGGGGGAAAGAATAGTAACCATTGAAGATACGGCAGAACTTCAGCTTCGACAGGAACACGTCATTACTTTGGAAAGCAGGTCTGCTAATATTGAGGGAAAAGGAGAGTATTCCATTAGAGAACTGGTCCGTAACTGTTTGCGAATGAGACCAGATCGTATCGTAGTGGGAGAAGTTCGGGGAGGAGAGACACTGGACATGCTTCAGGCCATGAATACCGGTCATGATGGTTCAATTTCCACACTCCATGCCAACAGTCCTCGAGATGCAATAGTACGTTTGGAAACTATGGTACTAATGGCGGGAATGGAATTACCTCTTTGTGCCATAAGGGAACAGATAGCTTCATCTGTTAATATTATTGTTCAACAGGCTCGTATGTCTGATGGAACCAGGAAAATTACAAAAATTACTGAGCTTATAGGTATGGAAGATGATAATATTAAAACCCAGGATATTTTTGTCTATGAGCAAAAAGGAACAGATCCGGAAGGTATGGTTCAAGGGAAACACAAACCTACAGGTATCGTTCCTCAATGTATGGAAAAAATTCTTCTACGGGGAGAAGATTTTTCTATAGAAAGAATACCTGAATGGAAACAGCAAAATAATGTCATTGAGTCTGAACCAGATTACCAGGCATTCCATGAGCCAGAAAAAAATTCATCAGGAGAATCTGGTAAAGTGGTCCGGCCGGATATTTTTGCTTTAGAAGAACTGGAAGTTCCACTAACATCAACTGGTTCTACCTGCTTTTCTCAGGTGAACGAAACACAACCAACAGGGTTTTACAGAGATCGAGAGAGAAACCTCTGCAGCTTAATACCGGAAAATATGAGGGGTATTAATATATCGGTCAGCGGGTTAGAGCCAATAGCCAATTTCATTAGTTATGGCAGTAAAGTAGATATTCTAGTTGTTTATGCTGATGAAAGGGATAACAGAGGGCTTTCTGCTTCCACCATTGTTGAAAATGCATTGGTTCTGTCGGATCCATGGAAAACTGAAACCTTAGAGGGATCTCCCGGAAAACCTGAGGTTATATTTATTGCAGCAACCCCTGAACAGGCAGAAAAACTAGTATATGCCAGCGTGAAAGGAACTTTCTATATAACAGTAAGGACACATTAAAGCCTTTCCATGGAAATGGAGTGGCTTTTTTTAAGAGATACTAAAAGCCAGTTAGCCTTGACAATTTCATAGGAATTAAATAATTAGTTCCAGTTTCTATGGTGATGGAATAGTATACAAAGTATAATATTGGAATTTTATATATTTCAAACATATAATTATTTAAGTGTTAATGAAAGAAATAGTTAATTCAAGGAGGGAGTATAATGAAAGTTTTAGTTTTTGCTCCCCATCCAGATGATGATCTGATAGGCTGTGGAGGAAGTCTGGCTAAACATGTCAAGAGAGGCAGCCAAGTTACCGCAGTGTATATGACTTCTGGAGATGCTGGCAGCAAAAGATACTCAAAGGAAAAACTTGCCAAGATTCGAGAAAATGAGTCTAGAGAAGCAGCTAAATTAATCGGTATAAATAAACTAATCTATCTTAGAAATCAGGATGGCTTATTATGCTGTAATGAAAAAAATATATACAGTGTTACAAATATTATTAAAATTGAAAAACCCTGTGTGGTGTATGTTCCACATATTAATGATGGGCATAGAGATCATAAAAAAACTAATGAAATTGTTATTGAAGCTATAAAAAGAGCTGGCCTGCCAATTCTTTTTGAGTTTGACAGGCCACCATGGATGGTGAGAAAAGTCTTGTGTTATGAAACTTGGACGCCATTACCAGTCGTAACTTTTAAAGAAGATATATCAAATTATTTTGAATTAAAGGAAAAAGCATTAAAACTACATAAATCTCAAATCGAAAATATTAATCATCTAAAATCTATAAAAAAATTATACGAAAAAAATGATATTTTGGTCAGCAAAGAAAAGAAATGGGAATTATTTCAAGTATTAAAGGTAAATAAATAATTATATTTGATAAATCTCCTAAGACATGATTCTAATTTGCCGCAGGTTCTTCTATTTATATTAAACTATCAATGATTATTCTATGGTACTGTAGTATTTTAGCATTTCCAATAATAATCCTGGGTTTTGTGTTCACTTCTATTATCCATGGCCAAAACCTTTGGTCAAGACCGATATCAATACCTAATTCCCTTAAATTGCTATATTCTTTATTCAAGACCTTTGCTGTATGATCCCCAATGTGATAAAGCATTGATGTTAATTCTTTAATTTCCCTGAAATCAGCACCCGTCTTATTAATGACCTCTTTAAAAGGTAAAAGTGTTCCTCCCTGGCGGTAATTTGTTACTACTCTTTTGGGTGCAGCCAGTACAGCAGTAATACCGGTTATCTCCCAAGCATTATACGGTTTCTGTACCCATATCCTTAAATTAAAAGGTCTCTCATTAATTTGCAGGACATCAATTCCCTGCTGAATTAAGAATTTTTTACCGCCGGAAAGTACCTTAACAAAGTCGTTAACATTTGAAATTTCTTTCATTAATAATCTGTTGCAATTGTAGTGGACTATAAAATGTTCATTATATCTTTTAATCCCAGCTACTTTTAACCCTTTTCTTCCGCGGTCGGGTTTAACAAATATTAGGCAATAACTGTTTAACATCTCGATTAAATTACTTTTATTATATATTATTGTTTTTGGAATGAATTTACATAAATTATCGTCACTCTGCATAACCCTGGTTTTTTTTAGTTTACTGCGGACAACCTGGTAACGTGTCATATAAATCAATTCCTTTGTATAAATTTCACTCCATTCTTAAGATTTTTTTTAACCTGCGGCGTTATTTAACTCACAGCTGATATACTTTGCATACTCCAAGGGATTAAGGAATGCTTTTTCAATTGTTTCTTTATCCCCTGTATTACACAAAGAAACTTTGGCAGACTTAGCATTACACTCAATTAACCATACTTTACCATTTTTATCTAAGCCGACATCAATTCCGATTTCCCCAAATAATCCATAAGATTCCTCAAGATACTTGTAAACAGCAATAAGAAAGCAGTCAACAGTATTTTTTAACTCTTTAATTTTATCATCTGAAAGTTGAAAATGTTTTTTAAATAATACTTCGAAAGGGTAACTTTTGCCCCGGGTAGCAATTGGAGCATTTTTTGTTCCCATCCTGGCAGGAGCAGCCGTAATTTCTAATTCTCCATTTCCATTCCTTTGAAGCTCACCTCGAATATCTATAATTCGGTTGTCAACGGTCAGTAAGTCAATAGCCTGCTGAACTAAAACTTTTTTCCCTTGAAAAAACCAATGAATTACTCTAAAAAGAGCATATAAATCCTTTACTTCACCCACAACAACTTGTTTAGAATAGAAGCTATATTTATATTTAGTATCTGATATTTTAGTTATGGCCATAACCTGCTTACCCCGACTTCCCCTGCAGGCCTTTAAGTATATACTTCTGCTTTTTTCCAAGATGAATTTAAGATCGGTGGTGCTTTCCAGGAGTCTGGTTATAGGTAAATTGGGACGTAAAGTATCATTTTTTTCTATTAGTTTATATAATTCATACTTATCAAAGTAATCCAGAGGATTTATTTTTTTAATCCCCATCTCTTTAAATCTCTCACGAACAAGCTTAAAATTTTTTCTTTGTTGTAAATTTCCTTTAACCCGGTCGTAGAGAACATCGGGGAAAGGGAAGTCATTTTCTTTCCAAATTTGTTCAGTTTCATCAAAATAGATTCCTTTAATTATACAATGTTCAAAATCTACGTCTTTGTAAGAGAATAAATACAAAGTAGTACCGGCAATCTTATTAACCTGATTCAATTTTTTAAGCCTGAAATAACAATTATTCTTTCGATTTTTTAACTTATTTATTACTCTCCTGCTTACAAATACAGCTACTATAGGTCTCTTTAACTCTGTTATTAAATTTGTTTCACTCATAATGATCCTCCAAAATTCTTTTTTTAATTACCATGAAGAGTGCCATATATTGTTTTTTCTATAACAACATAAATATTAGAACACATCTTTTGGCACAGTCATTTTTTAATACTACAGTATGCAAAGATTGTATGGTAAGTTACTCTATGAAAAAAATAAGATTTTCACTAAATTAAATTAATAACCATTACTTAATTCAAAGGATATTTAAGGTTGCATAGTTAATATATATGAGATAAATATTTTTATCTGAGGTTTAATTTTTACAAGCTTATTAAAAATTGGGGTGATATCATGAATTTAAATTATTTATGTTTAGGCTGTTTGGAAGATAAGGGTGAAGCCTTGGAATGTCCTCATTGTGGATTTATTGAAGGGACACCTCCAGAATCGCCGGCTCACTTACCCCCGGGCACAATTTTAAACGAAAAACTTTTAATCGGGCGGGCGCTGGGACAGGGTGGTTTTGGAATTACATATTTAGCCTGGGATATGAACTTAAATATTAAGTTAGCCATCAAGGAATATTATCCTCAAGATCTTGCATCTCGAACCGTGGGACAGAGCCAGGTTTCTGCTTATTCGGGCAGTTTAAACAGCCAGTATGAATATGGGTTGGAGAAATTTTTACAGGAGGCTCGAACTCTAGCCCAATTTGAGGACCACCCATCCATTGTATCGGTGCGGGATTATTTTCAGGCTAATCAAACGGCATACATAGTAATGAGCTATATAGAAGGAGTCACTTTAAAAGGTTATTTGAAACTCTCAGGAGATAAACTCCCTGTTGATAAAGCCATGAATATAATTATGCCTGTGCTGGATGCCCTGCATGAAGTTCATGAAATAAACGTATTACATCGGGATGTCTCTCCAGACAATATCTTTATCAACCGCAAGGGCCAAGTAATTTTAATAGACTTTGGAGCGGCTCGCCAGTCCATAAAGGACAAAGGACGTAGTTTATCCATTATACTAAAACCCGGCTTTACGCCGGAGGAGCAGTACCGAAGTAAGGGTATCCAGGGTCCCTGGACGGATATTTATGCCACGGCAGCTACTCTATATCGGATGATTACCGGGCAAATGCCTCCTGAATCTCTGGATCGATTGGAACAGGACACACTGGAGCCTCCTTCAAAACTGGGGGTGACAATTGATGAAAACCAGGAACGGGCAATACTGAAAGCTATGGCAGTCCGTGGAGCCGATCGTTTTCAGACAGTGCGGGAATTTCAACAAGCACTCTTAGGGGAAGCTGCTGTCCCTCCTCCGGAACTTCCCTCTTCTGGGGAAAGTTCTTCAGAGGTTCAGCCTGAGTCCGGGCCTTCACCTGGGGAAGCCTTGAAAGCCAAAGCTGCACCTCCATCAAAAAAACCCAACTACTTTTTAATTACTCTGGGAGTCTTTGGCGTTTTAGTTCTGTTAGGCATTATATCATTAAATATTATTAGTTTTTTGTCGAGCTATTTAGATGGAGAATTAATATCTCTAGATGACAAGACTGCATCGGTTGAAAATACGTTAAGTGGACTGCCATATGATGATAATTTTACAGGGCCGGGGGAAGTTCAAGGACATAATCAGGAGCAGGGCTTGGAAGTACAAAAGGAAGTCAGGGGCAATACCACAGGAAATATTGTTAATGGTGCTTTTGTTGCCCACCAGGGTGAATGGATCTATTATTCTAACCCCAGCGATAGGGGAAATCTTTATAAAATTAAAAAAGATGGTAGTGAATATACCCGTCTAAATAATGATGATTCAGGCTATATAAATGTAGTTGGAGATTGGATATATTACAGCAATTATGATGATGACAACAGGATTTACAAGATTGGCACCGATGGTCTTGGAAGAACCCTTTTAAGTGATTATTATTGGAATTTTTTCATTAGTGTTGTAGATAATTGGGTTTATTTCACTGGATGTGAATTTCATGATGATGATTACTCTAATCTTTATAAGATGAGAACCGATGGCAGTGAACTAACTATCTTGGATAAAGGTTTTGATGGACATTTTAGTTTCACAGGAGTCAATGTAGTTGGTGACTGGATATATTATTCTGATATGATAAATATTTATAAGATAAGGCTTGATGGCAGGGAGAAGACTAGTGTGGTGGGGGATGGAGCTGTTTCTTTAAATGTAGTGGATGACTGGATTTATTACGTTAATATAGACGACGATTATACGATTTATAAAATTACAACCGATGGAAGCAATCGAACCCGCCTTAATTACCACGATTCTGATTCTCTTAATGTATACGGTGACCAGATATATTTTAATTGCTGGGAAGATGATTATAGTATTTACAGTCTCTATAATATGAGAACAGATGGAAGTAATCTTAATAATGTATATAGTGATGATTTTTATTCATATTTAAATGTATTAGATGATTGGATATATTTTGTTAAATGGGAAGAAGAAGTTTTATATAGGATTAGTCTTGACGGCAGTATCTTGCAGTATTTTGATTAGAGTTTACGGTTTTTAACCTTTTAATCCTTTGAGCCAGTTTTTTTAAACGGATATAAACTGTTGTCATGGTTTTTATTCTGCTTAATTTCAGCGTAGGGAAAGTAATAAGACTCCTACCTCTAAGCGTTAGCGTAGGTGGGAGGTTCACTAGGAGGAAAACATGCATCATTCAATTACCGGCGGATACTCCTTGAGGAAAATAACAGCCATAGGGCTTCTGGTAGCGGTGGGAACTATTGCAGCCCCTTTCTCTATTCCTATAGGGGTGGCACGAGTCTACCCTGTACAGCATACTATTAATGTGCTGATGGCGGTTTTATTTGGTCCAGGCCCAGCTGTTACAGCTGCTGTTTTAACATCAATTATTCGTAATCTGATGGGAACAGGAACAGTTTTGGCTTTTCCGGGTAGTATTTTTGGTGCACTTTTGGCAGGATTGTCCTACCACTATATAAAAAGAGATCACGTGGCAATGTTAGGAGAGATACTGGGAACTGGACTGCTTGGTGCATTGGCGGCATTCCCATTAGCAAAATGGCTTTTGGGATTTGCCGGTATAGTTTTAGCTTTAATCATTCCTTTTTTTCTCAGCAGCCTTGTGGGAGCCATTATGGGAGTGGTAATCTTAAGGCTTATGAGAAAGACAGGTTTTTTATATTAATATTATTAATAATTATAGAGGGAGGGTAAACAGATAACTGTGGATAAACCAAAAATAAATCTAAGTCTTTATGTCGTAACGGACCGTTATCTTTCTGGAGAACTCCTACCGGGTAAGGTAGTGGAACAAGCTATCAAAGGGGGAGCTGCCTGCATACAGCTGAGGGATAAAGAGGGAGCTGGCGGGGAATTATTTAAAAGCGCCCTGGAATTAAAAGAGATTACTGAAAAAAGAAATGTTACATTTATTATTAATGACCGTTTGGATATAGCTTTGGCTGTTAAAGCCGATGGAGTGCACCTGGGACAGGAGGACCTGCCTGCAGCGGTGGCCCGCAGTATTATGCCTGAGGCCATGATTTTGGGAGTATCGGTAAACACTGTTCAACAGGCTCTTGAAGCCCAGGAAGCAGGGGCTTCGTATCTGGGAGTAGGCCCTGTGTTTTCTACCACAACAAAGATTGATGCCAGGCCGCCTATAGGGCTGGATGCCCTTTCAAAAATTTGTTCACAGGTTAATATTCCGGTGGTTGGAATAGGGGGAATTGATGCCGGCAATGCCAGCTTAGTAATAGAATCAGGGGCACATGGGGTAGCTGTGGTATCATCTGTGGTGGGAGCAAAAGATATAACCAGGGCAGCAGAAATAATATCCTGTGCTGTATCAAAAGTCTTAAAATAGAACAGCATATAAAAGTATAATAACTATTAAGAATTATTTTGTTTTCTTTGATAATAAAGTTTTCCATTGGGATCTATGCTGGCAAAAATAATTTCTTTTGAATTATCTATCCCAAACTTTTTTAGTTCATTATTTAACCATTCTTCGGTCAATCCAATATTTTTTAAATTTTTTCGTTCCAATTGACCGTCGATAATTAAGGGGTGGCAGAGACCCTCATATTGGGTTTCTATATTTAAGTCTTCAGGAGTTACCGGCCTTTTCTGAGATTTTGGTATAACGCTAATTTGTCCAGTGGTCTCCATGATAGCAAATTCCACGTCTGAAATATTTGAATAGCCGCTAATGCGCAGCTGTTCTAAAAGGTCATTTAAATTAACCCTAAGATTAGTCAATTCCGATTGAACAATTTTACCATTTTCGATAACTATAGCAGGTCTTCCAGAAAATATAGCACTGAGTTTTTCAGATTTCATAGATAACGTTGATACTGTTACCTGAAATATTAACAACAGCAAAATAGGAAGCACACTGTTTATCAAGGGAATGCTGATATCTTCCATGGGTAGGGCAGCCAGTGCTGAAATCATTATAGCTACTGCTAACTCTATAGGCTGCAATTGCCCAATCTGCCTTTTTCCCATTATTCGCATAACAATAAAAACTAGAACATAAAGAATAACTGTTCTAATCATAACAACAAACATATTTTAATTAGACCTTCTTTCTACTAACCTTAAAAAAACATCTTGTATTATTATCACCGATGAGAAAATAAATATCCGTTATTAATCTTTAAATTTTATCAGTGATTACTAAAATATTTAATCCGTTTTATGATAATATGTTGAAGAGAGATGAACCAGTTTATGTTGAAAGTTCTGTTATGTTATAATGTTATAGACAGAACTTTTGTTTTTTTCTTAATCTTGTTAAGCATGATATATAAGCGAACGGGAGGGCTGACATTGTCAGAAGTTGTAAAAAGAATTTACGTAGAAAAACGCAGGGTTTTCAATATTCAAGCCCGTGAATTATTACAGGACCTGAAAGAGAATCTCCGTATCCATGGATTAAAAGAGGTACGCATTGTTAACCGCTATGATATTTCAGGAATTTCCCAGGAAGAATATAACATAGCCAGAAATATAATTTTTTCTGAACCTCCTGTGGATCTTGCCTATGATGAAGAACTTCCCATCAGCCCAAAGGAAAAGGTTTTTGCCGTAGAATATCTTCCGGGACAGTTTGACCAGAGGGCGGATTCAGCGGCTCAATGTATCCAGATTTTAACCCAAAAACATCAGCCTCTAGTCCAGACCGCACAATTAATCGTCTTACAGGGGGAAATTTCTCCCGATGAGTTTACAAAGATAAAAGAATACTGTATTAACCCCGTGGAGTCCAGGGAAGCCTCCCTGGAAAAACCGGAAACCCTGGAAATGGAAACTGTTGCCCCGGAGGATGTGGCCATTTTGGAAGGGTTTATTTCTATGACTGCAGAAGAACTTTTTTTACTTCTGCAGGAACTGGGACTGGCCATGACTATGGAGGACCTGTTTTTATGCCGGCAGTATTTTAGGGATGTGGAAAAGAGAAATCCAACGATTACGGAAATCAGGGTTCTGGATACCTATTGGTCCGATCACTGTCGTCATACAACTTTTATGGCCAGCATTGAAGAAGTGAAGATTGAAAAAGGCCGGTTTTCCGCCCCTATTGAAAATGCTTACCAAAAATATCTGGACTCCCGGGAATATCTTTACGGGCAGGAACAGAATCAGCGGGAAATTTGCCTGATGGACATTGCCCTTATAGGGATGAAAGAACTTAAAAAACGAGGAAAACTCCAAGACCTTGATGAATCTGATGAGATTAACGCCTGCAGCATTATTGTCCCTGCCGACGTGGATGGACGCCGGGAGGAATGGCTGGTAATGTTTAAAAATGAAACCCACAACCATCCTACAGAGATTGAGCCTTTTGGGGGTGCAGCTACCTGTCTAGGAGGTGCTATCCGGGATCCTCTGTCAGGCAGGGTTTATGTTTATCAGGCCATGCGGGTTACCGGAAGCGGGGATCCAAGGGCAGCCGTGGAGGATACTCTGCCGGGCAAACTACCTCAGAGGAAGATAACCACCGGGGCTGCTTCAGGTTTCAGTTCTTACGGAAACCAGATCGGACTGGCTACTGGACAGGTGGCAGAAGTTTATGACCCAAGATTTATTGCCAAACGCATGGAGATTGGAGCTGTTATCGGTGCTGCTCCCCGGGAAAACATAGTACGTAAAAAACCCGTTGAGGGGGATTTGGTGCTTCTGGTAGGAGGGAGGACCGGGCGGGACGGCTGCGGTGGAGCCACCGGTTCATCCAAGGAGCATACGGTGGACTCACTTTCCTCCTGCGGGGCAGAAGTCCAGAAAGGGAACCCCCCAACGGAGAGAAAAATTCAAAGATTATTTAGAAACCCCAAGGCCAGTACCCTTATTAAAAAATGCAATGATTTTGGTGCTGGTGGCGTTTCTGTAGCGATTGGTGAGCTTACGGACAGTCTGGAGATTGATCTGGATGCTGTCCCTAAAAAATACGAAGGATTGGATGGCACGGAACTGGCCATCTCCGAATCTCAGGAAAGAATGGCTGTTCTGATAGCCCCGGAGGACGTGGATATTTTCTGCCGTCTGGCCCGGGAAGAAAACCTGGAGGCCACCGTGGTGGCCAAGGTTACCTCCAGTGGGAGGCTCAAGATGTTTTGGCGGGGAAAGACCATTGTGGACCTCAGCAGAGATTTTCTCAACACCAGCGGTGCAAGGCAGAAGGCCAGGGTAAAAGTAGTCCCACCGGCGGAAGAGAGCTGTTATTTTGAAAAAATTCCCGAGGCCGTATCTGCTAAACTTACGGATTTGTCCAAAGCCTGGCTGGCTAATTTAGGAGATCTTAATGTCTGCAGTCAAAAAGGCCTGGGAGAGCGCTTTGACAGCACCATTGGAGCCGGATCAGTGCTGACCCCCTTTGGGGGGAAATACCAGGAAACCCCTGCTCAGGGGATGGTGGCTAAACTCCCTGTCTTAAATGGAGAAACTACCACGGCTACCGCTATGACCTATGGTTATAATCCCGTTCTGGCCTGTTGGAGCCCTTTCCACGGTGCCATGTTCGCTGTAGTGGAAGCAGTAACCAAGATAGTTGCTTTGGGAGGAGAATATCAAACAGTTCGACTCACTCTTCAAGAATACTTTGAAAAACTTGGTGAAGAACCCTCCCGGTGGGGAAAGCCCTTCAGCGCACTTTTGGGAGCCTTTTACTCACAAAAGGAATTAGAAATACCGGCCATTGGCGGAAAAGACAGTATGTCCGGGACTTTTATGGATCTTGATGTTCCCCCGACCCTGGTAGCTTTTGCCGTAGCCGCCATGGATGCAGAAAAAACTGTTTCCCAGGAGTTTAAAAAGGCAGGCAGTAGAGTAGTTCTAGTACAGGTTCCCAGGAATGAAAGAGACCATATGCCTGATTTTACTATCCTAAAGAAAAATTTTGATAGCATCAGTCAGCTGATATCCAAAGGATTGGTTTTATCTTCCCACACTATAGGAATGGGAGGATTGGCAGCGGCCATAAGTAAAATGGCTTTCGGCAACAGGGTGGGCATGGTGTTTAGTGAAACACTTGACCCCAAAAGACTCTTTGTCCCGGATTATGGTTCAGTTATTTTGGAGGTGGAGAAAGGGATAGATCTTCAAGAATTCTTCAGTGATCTACATTATATAATCTTGGGTCACACTTGCTCCAGTGAAGTAATCACCATTAATGGTGTAAATATTGATCTTAAAGAGGCCTTTGACCAGTGGATTAAACCTTTAGAAAAAGTATTTCCCAACAAAAAAAATGAGTCAGTTGAAAAGCCTCCGCAGATTTCTTATAAAAAAAGAAATACTATAAAGCCCAGGATTCAGGCAGCTCGACCCAGGGTATTTATTCCAATTTTCCCAGGAACAAACTGTGAGTACGATACCGTTAGAGTTTTTGAAAAAGCCGGAGCACAGGCAGATACCCTGGTAATAAACAACATTAACCCGGCTGGCGTTGAATCTTCAATTAAAGAAATGGAAAAATATATATCCCAGGCCCAAATTATCATGATACCCGGAGGGTTCAGCGCCGGGGATGAACCGGAAGGTTCGGGGAAATTTATTGCCGCCATGTTTAGAAACCCTCGAATCAAGGAGGCCGTTACCAACCTGCTCCAGGTAAGAGATGGGCTTATGCTGGGGATCTGCAACGGTTTTCAGGCCCTCATCAAACTGGGGCTTCTACCATTCGGTGATATTGGAGAAGTTACGGAGAACTCTCCAACTCTGACCTTCAACACCATCGGGCGCCATGTTTCCCGCATGGTTCAGACTAAAGTAACATCAGTCCACTCTCCATGGTTCCGCTGTATGGAGGTGGGTGAAATTCATACTGTGTCCGTATCCCACGGAGAGGGAAGATTTGTTGCCGATGAAACACAGCTTAATGATTTGTCTAAAAAAGGCCAGATTGCTACCCAGTATGTTGACCTGGAGGGCGAGGCCAGCTCAGATTTTAACTTTAACCCCAACGGTTCATACTGGGCCATTGAAGGAATTACCAGTCCTGATGGACGAATACTGGGCAAAATGGGACATTCAGAGCGAATCGGTTCCCTGGTAGCTATTAATGTGCCCGGGGAAAAAGATCAGCGCCTCTTTGAAGCCGGGGTTAAATACTTTAAATAACCAGTAATTATCCAGAAAGCAGTCACTGGAGGATTAAATATATGAACAAAGAACTTGATGATGCAGAACTAAAGCAGGAATTAAACGAAATGTATGGTGATGAAGAAATAAATCAAGATATGCAGCGCAAGAAGCCCTGTTGGGTAATCCGTATTATTGCTTTTTTAGTAGTTATTTTGTTTTTAGGATATACCCTTAATAGATGGTTTGTCATTTGGCAGTGGCCAAAAGATATAATAGAACAGCACCATACAGTTCTGGCTCATGATGCAGAGATAAAGGAACTGCAAAAAAGTGTTGTAACTCTAAAAGCCTACACCTCTGATGGTGAGCTAAAAGGAACAGGGTTTAATATAGAAGAAGACGGACTGGTGGTTACAAATCGTCATTTGGTGGAGGGAGCGTATCTAATAACTGTTTCTTTTTTGGAAGAAGGTATCTTTAAAGTGGTTAACTGGAGTTACTCAGAAGAATATGATCTGGCTGTGCTGGAGCTGGAGGCAGAGGGATTGCCCTTTGTGAATATGCAGGAAGAGTTTATCCCTGGAATAGATGATGAGCTGCTGATCATTGGCAATCCACTAAGTCATAGAAGGATCGCCAGTTTGGGAGAAATGAAAGGGTATAGGGAATCCCAACAGGGCAGCCGAACACTATTAATCTCCGCTTCAATATTTCCTGGTTCCAGCGGCAGTCCCGTTTTTGACAAAGACAAGAAAGTCGTGGGTGTAATTTTCGCCTTCTTAAAACAAAATGTAGAAGAAAACAATTCTATGGGATTAGCAGTGCCATCTTCAGAGATTTTATATTTTATATCTACAATGTAGGTTTCTTTTCTAGTTTGTTTTTCAAAGTTTATAGCCAAGGAATTCCTGCAGGTTTCTAGATCAGACAACAATTGGTCTAGAAACCTGTTTTATTTTACAACAAATAGACTAAAAAAAAACAAAATAATTTCCCTTTTTTCGTAATAACTAAGCTGTTAATACGTCTTCATAAGTGAAGCTAAACAAAAAGGGGGAGATATTTAAATGAATAAGAAATTTATCATCATCGGTGCCATAGTATTTATGCTGGCGGCAGCTGGTGGAAGTATTGCCGCACAGGGTGGCTGGGAAAATGGCTGGGAAAAAGTTTCACGTCAAGCTGCTGAGGAGACTTTCCAAGAAGTATTAATTGGTGAAGGGCAGCTGAACGGCCGTATTGACAACAATTCGGTGGAGATCGAAGTTAATGGTGAAATAAAAGCTTTTGGATTAAGCGATGAAATTATTGAGCAGGAGTTTACAGATGGCAGCCCGGTAAAGTTTGAATATTTTATTGATAAAAACCAACGGGGCTTAATTACAAAGCTTGAAGTTTGTGATCAAAAAAAGGATACCATCATGACGGCGGCAGGTGTTTTTGTCGGTTTTGCAGACAGCCATACTGTGGAAATTAAAGTAGAGGGAGAAGCAAAAGCCTTTGGGCTGAATGAAGGCATATCTACAGCAAATCTCCAGAAGGGAGATAACATTACTTTTAAATACAAAGAGAATCAGTCAGGCAGGCTGGTAATTATTGAACTTGAAAAGAAGGGTAATGATCATGATAAGGAATTGCAGAGTGCAGAAGGGATACTTACCGGCCGCATTGACAGTCATTCAGTTGAGATTAAAGTTAACGGAAAGCACCAGGCCTTTGGTTTGAGTGAGGCTCTGCTGGAAAAGGAATTTGCCGTAGGAGAAATCAGTTTTAAATACTATATAGATAAAAATGGACGTTCAATTATAACTGAAGCCGATTTTCAGAAACCAAGAAAAGATGAAATAAAAACAGCCCAAGGTATTTTCTCTGGACTGGCAGATAACCATACTGTAGAAATTGAAATTAATGGGAAACCTACATCCTTTGGACTGGAGGATTACGTTACTTTCATTGGAGTTGAAGAGGGGCAGGAGATATTTATCGCTTACCAAGAGGACGCCGCCAGAGAAAGGCCCGTAATAATTAAGATAGAGGTTGTATTCTAATTTAATAGGTCAAAGTCTATTAAGTGAATAAAAAAAAGGCTCTTGAGAAAGTGAATTTAAGAGCCTTTTTTACTTCCTGCAAAAAATCTAGAAACTGGTATGGGAGTATAAATATCTTTAATTAATTGTTTAAATGATGGGAATTTACTTAAACGGTATTTGTAAGGAAACTTAAATAAAACCAAAGTATTTTTATTCAACAGAGGTTTTAATACATCATATACTTCCTTTCCAGTACTACAATTTATAACCTTAATTTTATTCATACCCAATTCAACAGCTCTATCTTCTATATTCTTTGCTTCATCTCCAATGGTCACCAGCAGGTCTACTGATGCTTTAACAACACTTTCACCAATGAGGGAATATTCTTTTTTCCCCTTTTCACCTAATTGCGGCATATATCCAATAACTGCAACTTTTTTTCTTCCCTCAGCCGTTTCTCTCAATACTTCAAGGGCAGACTTTACAGAGGGTGGTGTGCAGTTCCAGGTATCATCAATAATAGTGCTTCCATTAAAACCCTTCCTAAACTGTAAATGCTGGCGCATTATTGCTAAATCCCGCTAATGCCTTAGCATATCTAAATGGCGTTACCATAATTTTTTTATATCTTTCAGGAAATACTTCTGTTGTTCTATGGTTTAATTGAAGCTCCAGTAACCATAAATGTAGATTAGAATCTAAAATTATGTCTGCCGCCACATCACCGAGATGCATTCCTGATCTTTCATAAATGTGAATGGCTTTTATAGTTAAAGTAATCATTTTCTCTTCCATTCTATCTGCTGCTGTTTCACTTAGATTATAAATAGTTGTTAAAGCATCTTTTCCTATTAAAGCTTGTTGTCTGCATTGTTTGTTGGTAATAACACTACCTTCCTGGGATATTTTAGCAACACATCCTTTATAGGACCATTTTTTATCCTCATCTCTTTGCAGAATTATTCTAAAATCCACCAGTTTTTTTTCCGTCTCAAAGGGAACTGCCTGCTGAATAATAGATGGCTTAATTACTCTTTTGTTTAAGAATTTACCCATGCTATTATAATCTTGAAAATAATACCTTTGCTTTCTTTCATCGATAACTAAGAATTTTTTATTTGATTTCAAAACACATAGAATGCCTTTCCCTTGAGATTTACTGAAAGGTTTTAAATAAAGAGATTTATATTTCTTTAACAGGCCTATTAACTGTCTTACACTTTTATAATTCTCGGTGTAAGGTAAGTGTTTTATAAGTTTTTTGTCTTTTGACAGTTTCCTATATATATTCCATTTATTCAAGTTGCGAAAATATGAATTAAAAATATTGTTACCTATCTTTTTCTGTAATGCTCTTACTTTATTTTGACTTAAAAAAGAACGATTAAAAATGGCATCAGGAAGGGGAAATTCGCCATACCACCATGCTCTACCTGAAATTACCCCTTTGGGATCGTAATAGTAGCCTTTTATTCTGTTTCGAGCTAGATCAATAGAATCTTTTGTGCAGATATAAATTAATCCCTTTATAGACATATAATCAGAAAATCTAGGTAAATGGGTTGTTAATTTTTTTTTGTTTAAATTATAAAAACTTCCCATAACAATGTAGGCAATAACTGGTCCAAGATGAATCTCCCTATCTTTATGGTATATTTCATAAGGGATTTCTGTGGGAATTGTATACTTATTTGATAAGCTTATAGGAAGACCTATAGTGTTATCTAAAAGATCATTGTTAATAATTACTTTCAAGTGTTTTTTTAATGTACCAACATTGATGATAATGAGGTTTGAACACTGCAATCGATTATATAAATTTAAGTTCACTGCCGCTTCCGTTGATTTTAGTGATTTAAACCATAAATAATTCATTATTTCTCTCCTGATTGCTTTTTTTAAATATTCTATTCAACATTTTTGTATTACGTTCATAAGCTGATATCAAACAATATGTTGTATGGAGTGATTTTTATGAGTATAAATAAATCAAAGATATTGCCTGTTGTTACACTCTTTGATATTTTTGGTAAGGATTTTATTTTAAATTCTAGAGCTTCTTCTTCGGATTACCGATGGCTGCCTAAAAATCTGGATTTTCTCACAGGGCCACCCCTCACCATAGCCGGTAATATGCCTGTGATCTGTAGTTATTCAGTTGCTGCAGAAGATGTAATAACTCTTATGAAGAGTGCAAATCTTGAAGTAAATCCTATTCTACATGTATACCGTTCATATAAAGAATATAGAGATTTAGCAGCCTATTTCCTCAGTCAAAAAAAGAAAATAGTTTTTAATTATCCTCATCCCTCCTCAGAATTTAATAAGGAAGGATATTGGATTGACCCAAAGCTTGTAAAATTTTTAAATAATAAAGCTAATTTGGAAAGGCTGGTACCTAAAGAACATGTTCCGAAGAGAATTATTGTTCATCCCAGTGAGATAATTAAAACTGCTAATAAATTCAATAAATTACCCCTGGTAATCAAGGCTGCAACTGATCAGCCCACCGGAGGAGGTTGTGATGTAATCATCTGCAAAGATAGAAATGATATTAATAACGCCTGGGATTATTTTCAAACATGCAGCACAGTTGTGTTGGAGGAATATATTGAAATAAATCAAAATTATAATCTTCAGTTTGCTAAAACAATTAACCATCAAATCATATATCTAGGAGCTTCCCAGCAAATCAGCAACCCTACCGGCCACTATTTAGGTAATTGGCTTGTAAAAAACAATGAGCCACCCGGGCTATTAATCCAATTGGGACGCTTAATCATGGAACGCGCCTGTTCTTTAGGTTTCATGGGTATAGTTGGATTTGACATAGTTATTTCTAAGGAAAATCGGGTGCTGGCAATTGACCTGAATTTCCGCATAAACGGCTCAACACCAGCACTGCTTCTCAAAGAAAGCATTTTTAAAATCCATAATGCATCCGTTTTATTATCCAGAAGCTGGAAACCTAATATGAACTGGAATAAATTCAAGCTTACCTGCCAAAATGCTATAGAAAGCGGTTACCTTATACCCATTTCCATATATAATCCATTAGTAGATTCCAATTCCCATTCTATTCCTCATATATCAGGTATTTTAATCGGATCTTCTAAAGAAGATATTTTAAAAAAAGAGCGCCTGCTTGGCTTTAGTTAAGAGGTAAGCTGAATTTTTAATGGAGGGGTTATTAATGTCCTTAATAAAAATAGATAATAATATCCAACCAAATTCAATTTATTTGAATAGTTCAATACTTAAAAAAGCCAATATTAAATCAAAAAACATAATACTTCATTTTGGCGCATTCAAAAAAGTGCTCGCCATTAATATTGACAGCTATATACAACCGGCAGATATCATTATTCCCGGTAAATTAACAGAACAAATCTCAATTCCTGATGTACCTTATGATTTTTACTTTCGAGGAAATGATTTATTCTTAGGTCCGGTTATTGGCTTTTTGACAGCTGTTTATTATAAGAATCCAAGAAAGGCTATCCTGCGATTTACAAATTATGAAAACATAAAAGGGCTTATATATATATTTAAAAAAGAGTCAATTAACATGAAAAATAAAGACATTACAGGCTATTATTTTGAACCTCAAACCAAAACGTTTTTAGAAGGGATATTTCCTTACCCCAGCTCAATTTTTTGCCAACAAAACGTAAATAAAAAAACCTTTAGATATTTAAATAAACACATAGGAGATAAAATTTTTAACAGACCCTGCAATATAGATAAATTCAGTTTGTGGAACATTTTGTCTAAAGATTCTATTTTGGTGGATCATTTACCAAATACAGTTGAATTTAAAAATGTAGAAACCCTATTACAGATACTCATAAATCTAAATCCTGTTTATTTAAAACCCTTTAATAAAGCCGGGGGAATTGGAATTTTACACGTAAAAAAAATTGAAAGAAATTATATGCTTACAGATATTTATGACAGAAAGTATTATATGGAAAATGAAAAAGACGTAAGAAACATATTGAAAAAAAAGTTAAAAAGAAAAAGAAAATATTTAATTCAACAGGACATACCTTTTACGTATCAACAGCAAAAAGTTGATTTTAGAATTTATCTTCAAAAAGACTATACAAAAAATTGGATTTATTCCGGTATGGAGACTAAAATTGCAAAAAAAGAAAGTATCATATCTAACAAAAAAAAGCGGTCTAAAATGATGCCTGCGGAAATAGCTCTTAAAGAAATTTTTAATTTAGATACCCAAAAAACACATCAGGTAATAAACAATGCCGTTGAACTTTGCATAAAAGCCCTTAAAATAATAGAAGAAAATGGCTATCACCTGGGTGATGCTGCGGTAGATCTAATAATTGATCAAAATTTTAAAGTTTGGATAATTGAAGTTCAATTAGTCTACGCATCACTTAGAAAAACAGTTAGATCAATAGATGAACAACAAGTGCTGCCGGCAGTACTTCCTACACCTTTTGAGTATGCTAAAGCTTTGGCAGGCTTTTAATTTTCCATGAGAGGGAGATAACATTATGTCTAGAACAATAGGCATTCTTGGGGGAATGGGACCCTTAGCAACACTAGATTTATTTGAAAAAATAATTAGAAATACTGATGTCACGAAAGATCAGGACCATCTTCCCATAATAATTTATAATAATACGAAGATTCCTCCACGAACTGAAGCTTACTTTGAAGGGGAGGAAAGACTATTACCAGAGTTAGAAAGGTCAGCTCAATTACTGGAACGTGCAGGAGCTGACTTTATTATTATGCCTTGTAATACTTCTCATATCTGGATTAAAATAATAAAAGCCAGCGTTAATATTCCCATATACAGCATGATAGAAAATACAGCAAATTACGTACAAAAACAAGATTCTCTTATTAATAGTCAAATTTTGCTGGTTGCAACAACCGCCACTGTAAACAGCCAGATATATCAAAGAGCTTTGCAATCTTCTAACAATAAAATAATCATCCCAGATCCGGATGAACAAATTATTATCTCATCCATGATAGAACACTTAAAAGCTGGGTTGACTTATAATAACCCTGATCTTAATTCATTCAAAAATATTTTAAATAAGTATAAAGAAATTGGAGTTTTTGTTATATTGGGAGCATGTACAGAAATACCGATTTTATTCCCTTTATTAGACAAAAGCTTAGTAATGATTGACCCAAATTTGTTATTAGCTGAAATGGCAGTAAAAATAGCTAAAGGGAGAACATAAAAACACCGGCATTTACTGCCGTTGCCCTGACAGTTACTAAAACCACCTTAGTTTTTATCAGACGTTTTCGGAAGTACAGAAGCCGGAAATAAAAAGGTTTTTCTGACTTCCCCTTATATTTACATAATTTAAAGCTTACCTTTACAATAACTTTAAAATAAATGAAAGGTTTTTTCTGTTATTTTAAGAATAAAAAACACATATATAAGGGCAAACCTTAAATAACTTTGCTCAAATCTTTTACCAGGAGGAAAAATAACATTGAAAAAGAAAAAAATCCTGTTTGTATGTATTCATAATTCTGCCAGAAGTCAGATGGCCGAAGCCTTTGTTGAACTGCTGGCCGGTGACCGCTTTGAGGCCCATAGTGCAGGGCTGGAGCCGGGTAATCTTAACCCTTTGGTTGTTGAGGTTATGAAAGAAATTGATATTGATATCTCAGGAAAAAAAACAAAAAATGTCTTTGATTACTATAAAAACGGTACTCTATTTAGTTATGTCATTACTGTATGTGACCAAGCCGGTGGGGAGAGGTGCCCCTTGTTTCCGGGTCTGGTTAAAAGAATACACTGGGGTTTTCCTGATCCGTCATCCTTTGAGGGCTCTTACCAGGAAAAATTAGAAAAAACCAGAATTGTAAGGGATGAAATTAAGGAAACTGTAACTCAATGGCTGGAAACAATATAACCCAAAAATTTTTCATCCTTCATAGGTGTTTAAATCAGGCAATCTAAAATCCTGCAATATCTGTCCCTTTCTTTTATGTGAGAGCCGCTATTGCCTTTGTGTTTATTTTCATGTTACTATTACAGTAGATTTAACATTTTTAGAGTCATGTCAAATTATGGATTTAAGTTTATTATCAATTAAGATGTAAGAGAGTAGATGCTGGATAGATTTTAGACTTAGAGGGAGGTTTGTTATGGATTTATTTGTTAAAATGTCCGGGCTGCACTTTCCAAATCCATTTATACTATCTTCAGCTCCACCAACAGCCAGGGGAGATATGATTAAAGAGGCTTTTAGATTGGGATGGGGAGGGGTTGTTACTAAAACTATAAAACCAGACAAAATGGCTTTAGAAAATGTATCACCCCGTTTTACTCCTTTAAGAAATTCCAAAAAAAGTATTATAGGATTCCAAAATATCGAACTTTTGACTACACGTTCTTTAAAATCGTGGTTACAGGATATTAAAGAAATAAAGGATGAATACCCTGAAAATATATTAATAGCCAGTATCATGGCTGAAGTAAAAAAAGAAGACTGGCAGGAACTGTCTCTTGCTGTTCAGGATGCAGGAGCTGATGCCCTGGAGCTTAATTTTTCTTGTCCCCATGGGATGCCTGAACAAGGGGTAGGACAAGCGATTGGTCAAGATCATCAAATTACCGGAGAGATAACCAGATGGGTAAAAAAGGTGGCAGACGTTCCGGTTATTGTAAAACTAACACCTAACGTTACTGATATTACCATAGTGGGAAAAGCAGCTAAAGATAATGGTGCCGATGCATTATCAGCCATAAACACCGTTCAGGTATTAGCTAATATAGATTTAAATACATTTGAACCGCAGCCATCTGTGGAAGGGAAATCAACCTTTGGTGGGTATTCAGGTTTAGCTGTTAAGCCAATTGGGCTGCGCTGTGTGGCTCAATTAGCCTCCAGCGTTGAATTACCAATATTAGGAATAGGCGGTATTGGAAACTGGCAGCATGCAGCTGAGTATATGCTGGCAGGAGCTTCTACAGTTCAGATATGTACTGCTGTAATGTTAGAAGGATATGAAATAATCAGTGAAATGAAAGCAGGATTAAGTAGATATTTAACAGATAAGAATTTAAAAACTGTTCAGGAGTTAACGGGATTGGCTTTACCTAAATTGACTAGTCACGAAAATCTTAGTCGGCAGTACCGTGTAACAGCTGAAATTAATGAGGATAGTTGTGTCGCAGGTTGTAATAAATGTGTGGTTGCGTGCAGTGATGGGGGCAGACAGGCAATAGAACTCAATGAACATAAAAAGGCAGTGGTAAATGAAAGTAAATGTGATGGGTGCTCTTTATGTAGTCATGTTTGCAATAATAACAGCATAAGTATGAGAGTTAATTGATTCCATACTGAATGAAGTAACCGCCAGGAGTGATGTTGACCTGATTGGTGACAAAGAGTTCAGCCCTGACAATATCACGGAGCACTGCACCACTGCTGCAGTAACCAGCCGCCTTAAGTTAGCAGATTGGGTGCGGACCAGATGACCTTTAATTGAGAGAAAAAAAGGAGTTAAACAATATGCGTATAGTGCTGGCACCTGATTCCTTTAAAGGCAGCCTTACAGCTGCTCAAGCGGCAGAAAACATGGCAATAGGTATTAAAAAAGTTCTGCCTGAAGCCCAAATCATCAAACTACCCCTCTCCGACGGGGGGGAAGGTCTGGTTGATTCACTGGTAGGGTCAATGAACGGGGAAATACGGCGGGAACTTGTATCGGGACCTCTTAAAGTACCGGTAGAGGCATATTGGGGAGTGTCGGAAGACGGAAAAACAGGAGTGATAGAGATGGCAGCCGCCTCCGGCTTAACGCTGGTGCCACAGGAGAAGAGAAATCCTATGTTCACTACCACCTATGGCACAGGAGAATTAATTAAGGCAGCCCTGAAATACGGATGTACAAAATTGATTATTGGCATTGGAGGCAGTGGCACCAACGATGGAGGGATGGGGATGGCGCAGGCTCTGGGAGTAAAGTTCCTGGATAAAGAGAGGGGAACTCTAGGTTTGGGAGGCGGACAATTGATTAAACTCGATCACATCGATATCAGCGGCCTAGATCCCACATTAGAGAAAGCTTCTATCCTGGTTGCCTGTGATGTGAACAATCCCCTGACAGGGACGCAGGGCGCATCTGCAGTTTATGGGCCGCAAAAAGGGGCTGATGGGGAAATGGTGAACAAATTGGATAACGGATTAAAACATTTTGCCAAGATTATTAGAAGGGACCTGGGAGTAGAGGTGGAGCACGTACCTGGTGCCGGGGCCGCAGGAGGCCTTGGGGCCGGTATCATGGCTTTTCTCAAGGGACAGTTGACTCCGGGTATCGATCTTGTTATGGACATGGTTGGCCTGGAAAAGGAGTTGGCTCACTGTGATCTGGTTCTTACAGGAGAAGGAAGGCTGGATGCCCAGTCCGTTTTCGGCAAAGTTCCTGTTGGGGTAGCCCGTAGGGGTCGCAAATTTGGTGTTCCTGTGATTGCTCTGGCAGGCAGTATTGCAGCAGGGGCGGAAACTCTACATAGAGAGGGGATAACCGCTTATTTTTGCATTATTGATGCACCTATCTCTCTGACTGAAGCAAAAGAAAGAGCAGCCGAGAATATTCAGCGTACCACAATGGAAATCATGCGTTTGATAAACTTATGATATTGTCCTAATATAGAACATTGTTCTATGCATAAGAATAGTAACGACGAATATCGAAAAAATATGACTAAACATAACATAACATAACATAACATAACATAACATAACATATAATAATATAAAAAAGGAATTCTATAATAAAAATATAATCATTTAAGTATTAAAAATAATAGATTTTTTAGGAAAGCGATAATATGAATTCTACCTAGACACCTTTGTCCAGATGTAGATAAACAGCATCACCGACAAGATTTATTAGGGTCGGTTTTTTGTTATTATGGGATAATATTTTAGTACATTTTCTACTTTTTTTCGTTAATTATTGTTAGTTTCTACCTGGAGGATTGCTTCTTCAAACGCTGCAGAAGCTTGAAGTACTAAATGGTCACTATATCGCCTGCCTATAATCTGTAATCCAACAGGAAGTCCACTTTTGGTAAAGCCACAGGGAATAGAAGCTGCAGGCTGTCCGGTAAAATTAAATGGATCTGTTAAAGAGGTCCAAGAAAACTCTGACACCTCTTTGTTATCAATGATTGTAGGGCCAATAGGCCCTCCTTCACCTGAGTCAAAAGCAGTTACAGCGCTGGTAGGGGTTATAAGCAGGTCATATTCATCAAAAATCTTTCTTACTTTCTCCCAAAGAACTTGTTCTCTTACAAATTGGTCCCTAACAAGGTCTTTATTGGCAATATCAAATATTTTATCAAAAATATATTGATTAGCTGGATAGGCTACTTCTTTCCATTTATTTAATTGCTGCTCATTAGCAGTAATCATGTTGGTTATAGTAATGGTTTCCAGGGCCTTTAACATATCAGGAAGATTTGGTTTTATTTCTTCAACTTTACAGCCAAGGCTTTCAAAGGTAAGTGCTGCTTTATAAACTATGCTCTTAATTTCAGGGTCTACGATAGCATAACCTAAATCATGGCTGTAAGCTGCAGTAAGCCCTTTTACTCCCTTGTTTAAAGTAGACAAATAATCAGTTGTACCTGCCGGTAGACTTAAACGATCCCGTTCATCTGGACCAGCTAATACCTCCAGCGTAAGGGCGGCATCTGCTACTGTCCTGGTTATTGGACCTTCGTGAATTAATGAATCCCATCCCGGCAGCCTGGGATATATCGGAACACGTCCAAAAGAAGGTTTAAACCCATAAACCCCACAAAGACTGGCAGGGATACGGAGAGACCCGCCTGTATCATTTCCTATGGAAATGGGACATAATCCTGCAGCCACTGCTGCAGCGGAGCCCCCACTGGAGCCTCCGCTGGTTTTTTTATGATCCCAAGGATTTTGAGTTGAACCAAAAATGAGATTGTCAGTTATGGGGAGCAGGCCAAACTCAGGCATGTTGGTTTTACCCAGAATTATTGCACCGGCTCTTTTTAACCGTGCAACCAAGACAGCATCGCTATCAGGTACAAAATTTTCATATAATTTTGACCCAAAAGTAGTCCGAACACCCTGGGTATAAATATTGTCTTTTAAAGTTACAGGAATTCCATGAAGGAGTCCCAGCTGTTCCCTTTTATTTACACTTTCCTCCGCTTTTTTTGCCTGATCCCTTGCTGAATCCTCCATAAAGGTGACCACAGCATTGATTTGGAGATTTTTTTTTTAATTGTCTCAAGATAACATTCCAGTACTTCAACGGGGGAGACCTTTTTATTTTTAATTAACCGGACAATATCCAAACCACTGCTCCAGCAAATATCTGTCATCATTTAATCACTATCCTTCAATTAATTAATATTTGCGTTGTTTAATTACTAGTTTTTTAGTCAAATAAATAGATAAGTGATATAATATGCCGTGAAAGTATGTAAAAATATGCTGCAAGGTTAGCGTTTACAGTTGAGCCGCTGGTTATACCATAACCCAAAAAACTCCTCCGATTACAGAAATATTCACCTCTTACGGAGGGCATTAGCACACAAATTAGCTAATGAATTGATAAAAAATGGTGCCACGGTAATGAGAGAAATCTAATTATAACTATTGGAGGTGTCACTTTTTGTTAAAATTATGGGGAGTATTTCTAGATTGGGTAATTGCTATGATAGCTGTTTTTGCTCTTGCACGAGTGCTTGGATACGAAAGTGTGAATGACATTGGAGTATGGCGTTTTGTGGTTATAGGTAGTTCTTTATTTATGATTACTCAATTAATACGCTATAAAATTACCGGGAAAGTTCCCTGGTAACAACATATTTTTATTTTTTAGAGCCATAAAAAGACCCTACATTACAATAATATGTGGGGTCTTTTTAATTATAAAAAAAAATCTTTAAAAACCCTTGACATTATAACTGGTGTTATATACAATAACAGTAGTTATTCTTTATAACATAAGTTTTATTTTAAAACTTATGTTATAAAGAATAACAAGAGTTATGTCGGAGGTGGTTTTATGATTCAACCCAGTGTGTATTCCTATTCCCAAATTATTGAGGCTGACTTTCAGCTAATTCAGGAACAGGGTTGGGATGCGGTTTCCACCCGAGCTATTGCTAAAAAAATTGGATCATCAACCATGCCTATTTACTCCTACGTGAAGTCTGTGGAGGAGCTGCAAAAGGTTCTTCGGATAAAAGCCCGGGGACTTCTTAAGGAATTCCAGCAGCGTAAATATACCGAACATATTCCACGGTGTTGGTAAACTCGGACGCCTTCGGTTCAAACTCTGATCAAGCTATTCTACGGTACCTTAAGAATGCAGGGGAGGCGTTTAAATCTGGGGAACCAATAATGCACAGGGAGGAGATAATCCCAAAAAAATCAAGATTAACCAATTGTGGGGTTACAGCGGAGTATTTGAACATTTTAAACAAAAAAAAATGGGGGTGTGAATTATGGCGTTACTGGAGGTAAAGGATTTAAAAAAAGCTTTTGGTTCAAGGCAGGCTGTCAATGGTGCTAGCTTCTCTGTCCAGGAGGGAGAAATTTTTGGTCTTCTTGGTCCAAACGGTGCAGGGAAATCAACTACTCTTTCCTTAATCTGTGGTTTACTAAAAGCAAATTCTGGAAAGATTATGGTCGATAATTGGGATGTGGCTAAAGATGGAGCTAAAGCCAAAAAATTGATTGGTATTGTTCCTCAGGAACCGGCCCTTTATCCAATGCTTTCCGCTAAGGCAAATCTTGGTTTCTGGGGGACTATTAATGGCCTTACTTCCAATGAGTTGGAAAAAGCCATCGATGAAGTTCTTAAGGTTGTAGGCCTTGAAGACAGAGCAGATGGAAAAATTAGTAAATATTCAGGAGGTATGAAACGAAGGCTAAATATAGCGGCAGGACTTATTCATAGTCCCAGGCTGCTGATCATGGATGAGCCTACGGTAGGAATTGACCCTCAATCAAGAAACCACATACTGGAAACAGTAAAACACCTTAGGGAGAGGGATATAACCGTTATCTATACCAGCCACTATGTTGAAGAAGTTGAGTATCTCTGTGACCGTGTTGCTATAATGGATAATGGGCAGATAATTTCGGAGGGCACATTGGCTGAACTACTAAAACGGGGTTCTGAATACCAGGAACTGACTATAAACATGAACAGCTTCTCTGAAGAAATTCAAAACACTATTCAAACCCTGCCGGGAGTTGAAAAGGCCTTTTCATTAAACGAAAAGTTAAAAATTATTACATCCAATGCAGAGAAGATTTTACCTCTGGCCTTTGAAACAATTGTTGGCCATGGAGGGATTGTTTCTGAAATTAAAATCCATAAGCCTAACCTGGAAAGCTTATTTTTAAAGCTAACCGGAAAAGCTTTGCGAGATTAAACGAAGGGGGAGAATATCATGAAAAAAACAATAGCGATTGTATCAGTTGGGATTCGTCAGATGTTAGCAGACCCTGTATATATTATGTTTCTAATAGGGCTTCCAATAATGATGACTTGGGTCATGAGTTTCCTTCCTGTAGAAGGTGGAATGTATGAAATGGCTGCACTGGGAGTTTTGGTCATGTTTGTAGCCTTAAACATCATTACTTCAGCAGGGGGATATATCCTGGAGGAAAAACAAAATGGCACATGGCATAGAATTTTAGCCAGTTCCACCTCATACTGGAACATAATGGCGGGATACTTCATCAAACTATTCATGATGGCTATAATGCAGTCAGCGGTTTTGCTGCTTTCCAGTAAATATCTTTTCGGTGCGCCCTGGAACCAGGGATACCTTGAAATGGTTGTTGTATTAATAGTATATATCTTTACCATGACAGGACTTGGACTTTTTTTAGCTGGTTTTTTAAAGAGCCAAGGTCAGATTCAGGCGGTGGCTATGGCCGTAGTCATGATTGGAACCATGTTGGGGGGAGTTTTTTTCCCCATAGATAATTCAAACACTATCATCAGAGTTATTGCTTCCATATCTCCCCAAAGCTGGGCAGCCAATACGTTAAAAGAGATTTTAACCGTAGGCGTAAGCCTTTCATCTCTCTTAACACCTCTCCTTTGGATGAGTGTAATTGGACTGCTGCTTCTTATAGGTGGAGTTATTAAACTTCAGATGGAAGGATAGCACCAGAGTGGGACAGTTACTAAGACAGAAGGAGGACAGGGGGAACTTGTCCTCCTCCTGTCCCCCTTAACGAGCTTCCAACGGAATATATTTTTGACACGCTGAAACCGCCTTATAAGCAGGTCGAATCATTTTGCCGGAATTTACAATTTCTTCTAAGCGATGAGCTGACCATCCGGAAATGCGGGCAATGGCAAACAAGGGCGTGTATAATTGCAGCGGCAGATCCAGCATATTGTATACAAAACCGCTGTAAAAGTCAACATTTGCACTGACTCCTTTGTAAATACGCCGTTCCCTCCCGATAATTTCCGGGGCCAGTCTTTCTACCAACGAGTAAAGCTGGAATTCTTCGATACGATTTTTCTCTTTTGAAAGGCTCTCTACGAATCTTTTTAACACATTTGCACGGGGGTCAGACAGGGAGTATACAGCATGTCCCATCCCGTAAATCAGTCCACAACGATCAAATGCCTGTTTATTTAACAATCTGGTGAGATAGTCTGCCACACTGGACTCATTGGTCCAATCTTTAATATTCGCTTTCATATCCTCAAACATTTGTCCCACTTTAATGTTGGCACCACCGTGCCTTGGCCCTTTCAGTGACCCAAGTGCCGCCGTAATTGTGGAATAAGTGTCTGTTCCTGAGGAAGTAACCACATGAGTTGTAAAACTAGAATTATTTCCGCCACCGTGCTCAGCATGCAGTACCAGGGCCAAGTCAAGTATCTTGGCTTCCAATGATGTATACTGGCTGTCTAACCTTAGTATGTGCAGAATATTCTCCGCTGTGGACAGTTCAGGTTTTGGAGCATGAATATAGAGGCTCTTGTTATCATGGTAGTGACAATAAGCCTGGTACCCATACACGGCCAGTAAAGGGAACAGGGCCAACAACTGCAGCGACTGTCGCAATACGTTAGGTAAAGAAATGTCATCGGCGTAATCATCGTAGGAATACATTGTCAACACGCTGCGAGCCAGTGTATTCATCATATCCTGACTGGGAGCCTTCATGATGATATCGCGGACGAAGTTAGTGGGCAGCGAACGATATTTGTCCAATAGCCGGGTAAAATTGATCAACTTCTGGGCATCGGGCAGCTGACCGAACATTAATAAATAGGCTACCTCTTCAAATCCGAAGCGGTCTTCTCTTAGAAACCCTTCCACGATATTTTCAACATCAATACCCCTATAATAAAGTTTACCTTCGCAAGGATGTTCTTTTCCATCAATATTTTTGGAGGAGACAATCTCGGAAATCTCCGTCAAACCAGCCAGCACACCTTTTCCACTTATATCACGAAGGCCTCTTTTTACATCGTATCGATCATAAAGCGCAGGATCAATTTTACTATTTCTTTCACACAAATCTGAAAGTTCTAATAATTCGGGTGTTATCTGAGAAAAACGGTTGCTCATTAATTCCTTCACCCCTTTTTTTATTACATATACTCTTTGATTATAACACTGATATTTCTACCCTGCCACACTGGAAACAAATTTCTATAAAAAGCATTGCAGGAAAAACTCCGCTTTTTTTAGAAAAATTTATTGACAACTACACCCAATATATTGAGATTTTTGTTTGTTTAATGTTCTGAGAATCTTTTCATTGAGAACATTACCATTCAACCCTTCCGGCGGGAATGGCTTCCTCCTCATATACCTACAGGAAGGGTATCAGGTTAATCCATAACGATGTTATCTTCGAGATAATCCAGAACTGACTGATGGAGAACCATTAACTTAAGATAAGGCATGCCGTAATATTCCTCTAACTCCGAGTAATCCTGTGCCCCTACAAACTCTGTGAAATGTGCCACCACATCATCATCATTGACGGAAATGCTGGCATCTTCAGCAATAGCCTGCATGATAAGGTTGAACTTAGCAGTTTCTGTATTATTATCAAGGTATTCTTTAAGCAGCTCTTCAGTGGTTGATACGCCCATATAAGTAATCAGAAATTCCTCAAAATCCATGTCGTTATAATCCGCATAATCCTGATAGTAGTAGATCAGCGAATTTTCCTGATACTCCAAAAGGCTTTTGGGAAGAGATGTAATAGCCGTATTCTCAAAAATGTATTCCTGTACATAGAATAATATGGCTGAACTTTGTAAGCTGTTCTTAACATATGTTTCCATCTCTGCAGCAGTGTCAAAGCCGTAATATAACGATAAGTTTTCTGCAACAAAATCGTCGGTCAATTCGGGTGTGGTCATTTCAACGATATAGTTAAGCGTTACTTTAAACACAGCGTCCTTTCCATTAATTTCTTCATTGCCATAATCCTCAGGGAACGTCACCTCAATATCAAATGATTCACCGGGAGAACGCTGAATAAGCTGTTCAAAGAAGCCATCAATATAGTTTGTAACTCCGATGGTAACCTCTGTGCCTAAACCATGAGTGCTGCCTCCATCAAAATTTACGCCATCAACGCTACCGACATAATCGATATTGACAGTGTCACCATCTACTACAGCACGATCTTTTACTTGCTTCTCATGGGTGAAATCAGCTAAAATCTTGTTAACTTCTGTTTGAACAGATTCATCCGAAATCTCATGAATATCTCTTGGTATCGATATTCCCATATACTCACACAGTTCTACATAATCAAGTGCTGTAATATCTTTCCAAAAGCCATTTTCATCGATGCCATGACTGTAGGTAAACGTTTCATTGGTAGAGCAGCCTACATAAGTGAATAGCGCAAGGGTAATGTAGAGCATAAGTTTAAATATTGCTTTTATTTTTTTCATTTTTTTCATTTTTTAACCTCCATTAATTCATATTGTTTGATTTATTCAGGTTCAGTTGTAACTGTTCAAGTGAGAAGTCGCTCTTTTAATTATACACTTTTAATTATACACTTTTGATTATACACTAGGAAAGTCATGAAAAAGTGAAGATATTGTGAATGGTTAAAAAAAAATTAATGAAACTAAAATAACCGATCTGTACGTCAAGATACCCATTAGTTTGCGTAAATAATGTTGCATTTGACAACAATCAACTTAAAACATAAGAAAGCTGTTATTTTTTGCGGCAACGATTGTATTATTTGACAACATTTTTCTAGTATTTTGGTGGGATGAGGGACAGGGGGCAGAATGAAAAAATGGTCCTGTTATGTACTCACTATAACTTGGGGGCAATGGACAACGCATCAGGCTGCATCTTTAGTGCTGTTGAATCTACAGCTCAGAAAGTTGAAACTTAAAAAAAAAAAAAAAAGAAAATTGCCTGCCTTAACGGTGATATAATAATAGTTATAATGGAACCGTAGGTCGGGAGGAGTAAATTTTGATTGAAAGGAAACCAATACGAAGAAAATTTATTTTTCGTACAATAGTATTTTTGGTAATTCTTTATCTGTATATGTTTAATTTGGAGATGCTTACGGAGATAATTAATTATCGTCTGGGGGACGTTAAGGTTTATCATGTGATATGGCTGCTGCTCATGCTGGAAATGCTTCAAATTTTATTACCTAAATATAACCGCCATATCTCCTGCGGGAAGATTTTTGCTAGACATTTTCGTGAAAAAAAGGTGCCTTATGATAAAAAGGAAGTTCTGGAATATACAAAAAAATATAACCGCCGGGCAGGCTGGGCTGGGTTTTTCTGGTTGACTCTGCTCTTTTTAATAGGGATTTTTTATTTTGCCAGGATTATAGATTTGATTTCGATTCATTTGATTGCTGTTTTCTTTTATTTTAGTGATGAATTTTGCATAAATGTTTGGTGTCCTTTTCGAGCCTGGATTGTGAGAAATAAGTGCTGTAATGCTTGTCGAATATATAACTGGAGTCATTTTATGATTTTTTCACCCTTCATTTTTATTTTTTCTTTTTGGACGTACAGCCTGTTAGTCATGTCATTAGTAATATTTATACAATGGGAATACCTGCACTACAAGTATCCTGAACGTTTTTCTGAACTTTCCAATGCTAACCTCAAGTGTGGGGATTGCCCGGAGAGAGTACAAAACTGTAGATTTGTATGAGGAAACGTTTATAAGGGTTATATACCGGAGTCAGAGGAGCTTGAGCTTATCTTAGTTGATATCAATATCACAGCAATTTTTTCTTTCTCTAGATAAAGCTCAGACCTTTAGCAGTTGTTAAAAAAACGAGGGGGTGATGGGCAGAAAATTATTGATACCAAAAAGTTTTTAAGAGTTTTTACAAAAGTTAAATTATTTTGGGGAGGGAATTTGATGAAAAAGAACCATTTAACCATATTCCTGATTATTATCATCACGAGTTTTCTTGTTTTAGGCTGCTCAAACACGGATGAAGCTATTATGGAACCCCAAAACATCATTGATGAGACAAATGAAGAAATAATAGAAGAAGTAAAAGAGGAAACGAAAGCTGAAGAAGAAAAAAAGGAAGAAGAGAATACGGAAGTATCTACTGAGCCTGAGGATGTAACTTTTATTACCGACGATGGCCTCACTATTCATGGAATGCTGTTTGGAAAAGGAGAAACAGGGGTTATTCTGGCCCATATGTTTCCCAGCGACCAGAGCAGCTGGTATGATGTGGCCGTTATTCTGGCATCTAAGGGATACCAGGTTCTTACCTTTGACTTTCGAGGATACGGAAATTCTGAGGGGGAAAAGGAGATTGCACTAATACATAGAGATGTAGATGCTGCCTGGAACTTTATGAAGGGAAAGGGCATTGATAAGGTTGTTCTCATAGGGGCCAGTATGGGAGGGACGGCATCTATGAAGGTGGCAGCTCAACGACCTGCAGCAGGTGTGGTTGCTATCTCCGCACCTACTGATTTTCGGGGGTTGAGTGCCAAAGATGAGGTCTTTCAGATTAAGGCTCCTAAACTCATTTTGGCTAGCGAAGGAGATAACGCTGCTGTAATCAGTGCCGAAGAATTCTTCGTTTTAGCAAATGAACCCAAAGAAATTAAGATTTTTTCAGGAAAAGCTCATGGTACAGACATGCTGCAAGACCAACAAGGTACGGAAGTATTGGAAGAGATTTTAGGATTTGTGGATCAAATAAACGAATCCATGTGATGGAGGTTGGTAGTATATATACAACTTAACCATGATTTAATATCCCACAATATGTAAAATATTGAGTAAAAATTATTTTGGGGCTTTAATTTTATCAATCCAATTTTTTGCATTTATTTGACTTTGTATATAATTAAAATAACCCATTCCAAATGTTAAGATAAAAAACAATGCAGCTGCCAGATAATTTAGCATGGTAATTAGCTCCTTTAAAAAGTTACTTACTTGTTGTGGGTTACTGAATAATTAAATTGTATAATAATTAGTTTAATTTAATGTAAATGTTACGTTAAATTCAGGTAAAAAAAAATGGGACAGGCGGGACAAGCCAGGACAGTCCCCTTGTCCCATTTTTTATACTATAAAGAGAATAAAATATGAAAATATTATTATTATTGGACTTATTGTTTTGCTTGCTTTGCAGGAAATATTGTTACCACCTTTCGCTGCTTTAAAAGGAGAATTAAGATAACTATGAAAATGGTAGAAATAAATCTGCATAAAGAACATTTATTTTTGCAAACAGAAGATATAGATGAAGAAAGTATAACGTGTTTTATATTAACCGGCAGGGTAAATATTATTAACTCCAATTGTGTTATAATAAAATCTCCAGAACAAATTGTTATTATTGACCCCGGTGGATTACAAAGTCAAGCGGAATATATTGAAGAGATTATTGGACATTATAATTATAACAATTCCCCGGTATACGTTTTGTTAACCCATTGTCATATTGATCACTCTTATAATTTATTTAGACTTTTTCAACAGAAGAAAATTAAGTTTAAGACTATAATGAACCAGGTTTGCGCAGATATTTTCGCAGTGGTAATAAACCGTAATGTATTGCTAGAAGATTTTTTGGATTTCAAGATTCCATCTTATATACCTGATATAATCTTGCCGGATATTTCGGAGATATCCGGGTCCGGGTTAAATGTAGAAATAGATATCTGCTGCAGTAATAATCAATTAATATACAAAAAGACTTCTGTCTTAAAGGAAATTGAAATAAGCAGTTACCAGTTGATCGTCGGTGATATAGTCATAGAATGTCTTAGTACTCCAGGGCATTCACCGGACAGCACTTGTTTTCGGGTCGAAAATGTTTTAATTACAGGCGATATACTTTTTGCCGCCAATATGGGGATAGCCGGGACTATTGGCTGGTCCCTTAAAGATTTAAAACATTCAGTATGGGCTCTATTTAACTATTTGCTCCAGGAAGAATTTATTGATGCTATTGTATCAGGACACGGTCCAATCATTAATAAAACTCAAGCACTATCAATAATAGAGAAAAAAATTTCTTATCTAAAAATTTTGAAGATATTAAATTAATTGATAACGAAAGAAAGAAAAAATTAATCCATGCTTCTAATATTTTATTAAAAAAGAGCGAGGTCATGTTTGCCGCTATAGCCGGGAGACTGCACAGAATAGAATATTATTTAAATGAATTGGGAGAAAACGCTGCGGCTATGAAAGTACAAGGATTAATTGATAGTCATACCATTGACGTTTATATATCAGATTTCAGCCGTTTTGCCCGGAATTTTAATAATACAGGACTGCCCGATCCTGCTTTTTTTCTAAAAGGTCTAGAATTTGTTTCCCGTCTGAAAAAAATATTTCAAGCGGAATTACTTACAGATATAATTGATAAATACTATTTGAGGTTATGCCAACGCTTAATTAATTCATATTTAAGTACGGTAGGAGGAAATATTTTTAAAAGCCCGCCACCCTTTAATCTTGTTCACCTGACAAAGGATATGGTGGAATATGTAAATAATCAGAAACATGTTTCATCTTCAATACCTGCAGGTATTGAAGATGAAACATGTTTTACCCGGACACTGATTCAGAGATTATCTCATAAACCCCTGGTGGCCTTTACTCCGGAAATAATAATAATTAATAATCTGGGTCTGGTAGAACCTGCAATAAATGCTGACAGGGAAGCTATAGAAGATATCCTGTATTCAATATTTGAATTTTATGCCAGAAAAAAAACCAGTTTAATAAAAATTAAAATACATCTTGATAAAAACTTAATAAAATTATCAATTATTCCCGGGGATCATATAAAGTTTCCAATAGAAACCATAGATTTTTATAATATGCTCATGGATGATACAGGCAGTTACCTTTCTTTTGAAGATAATGATATCGTCTTCAACTTTATGAATGCTATTGAAGGATAACACACATTTCTCAAGGGATGGTAATGGCATTGGAGTCACCATATCTCTGTGATATTATTGCTGTTGTAAATGATCAATTTGTTTGGAATGAAGAAAGATATCCCCTGTTGCGTTCAATGTTATTTTAAAGAAACCATTAGGTATGAGGGAGGAGCATAATGTTATGGAACTCCTTATAAATAATGTCAGTAAACAGTACAAAGGAAAGGTTTGGGGACTGCAGGATTTCAGCCTGAAGCTGAGTCCGGGGGTATTGGGCCTGTTGGGCCCTAACGGGTCCGGTAAATCTACACTGATGCGTATTGTTGCTACCATTACAAAACCTACTTCCGGGTTTGTTTTCTGGAATGGGACCGATATAGTAAAAAAACCAGATGCTGTCCGGGCAGATTTAGGCTACCTGCCACAGGATTTTGGGATCTATCCAAACCTAAACGCCATAGAATTTTTAGAATACATGGCTGCGATGAAAGGCCTCGAGCCAAAAAACTCACGTAAACGGGTCACGGAACTCATTGAGCTGTTAAACTTAACCGGAGTATGTAAGCGGGCTATGGGGGGCTATTCCGGAGGGTTAAAACAGCGAGTGGGCATCGCCCAGGCACTGCTAAACGATCCCCGTCTGCTAATGGTGGACGAACCCACCACCGGACTTGATCCGGAAGAGAGGCTGCGCTTCCGAAACCTGCTGTCGGATCTGAGCGGAGAAAGAATCGTAATATTGTCCACGCATATCGTCCCTGATGTAGAAACTGTGGCCACAGATATAGCTATTATTAAAAGAGGAAGGCTGCTCTCATTTTCGTCTCCGGAAGAACTGCTGGGACTGGTAGAGGGCAAGGTCTGGGAATGGTTGATACCGGCTTCTGAACTTGCGGGAGTAAAGGAAAAACACTTAATTACCCAGATAACCCGACGCAGTGACGGAATCCACGTCAGGCTGATAAATGATTCATCCCCCGGAAGCAGCGCTGCCGAAGCAATTCCTAAACTGGAAGATGCATATATCTTCTATACCAGGGATCAAGGAGGAAAAGAGGCATGAGCCCTTTTATTACCTTATACCACCTGGCCAGGGCAGATTTTCTGGAGCGCATAAGAAGGTACAGCTTTCTTATGGTTTTAGGTGCCACCATTTTGGCTTCTTACCTGCTTGTTCCCGTAGATGAAGCAGCCTATAATGTGATGCGTTTTTCCGGCTATCGCGGAATCTATAACTCTGCCTGGATAGGGATGATGGTGGCCATGCTCACTGCAGTATTTTATTCCTTACCTGGTTTTTATATTGTAAAAAATACTATTACCCGGGATCTGGAAACAGGAGTAGGACAGATTATTGCCACCACAACTCTGAGCAGGCTGAATTATATAACAGGAAAATTTCTCAGCAATTTTCTGGTTCTAATATTTGGTATGGCTGTAATAGTTCTCTCGGCATTGGCCATGCAGTTCATCCGGGGAGAGAGTTACCAACTGGAGCTTTGGCCTCTACTATCGCCATTTGTTTACCTTACCCTTCCGGTCATGGCAGTAGTATCCGCCGCAGCAGTGCTCTTTGAAAGTGTCTTCTGGCTGCGCAGGGGGTTTGGCAACGTCGTCTATTTTTTCTTATGGCTTAATGCCATAGTTTTGTCGGCAGATCAACAGTCTTTTGACCTGTTTGGTTTAAATATGGTACTGCCTAAAGTTCAAGCAGATGCCGCTGCCTACACAGGAGTACCTGGCAGCAGTGTAATATTGTTGGGAATTGGTGAAAAAGCCGGTAATTTCCCCTGGCAGGGTATTGATTGGACAGCATCTATGCTTTTAGAACGACTGTTTTGGATTGGGGCGGCAATGCTCATCCTGTCCTTTTCTGCTTTGCTTTTTAGCCGGTTCGATTCCTCCCGGGAAAAAAAACCGTTAGTACGGCTTAAAAATAAACAGAAAACCACTCAACACATATCTGCTCCTGCATTTGCTGAATTAAATACTGACAGTCTCACCACTGCAGTAAGAGGGTTTAGTTTTGCACGGCTGATGATGATGGAACTACGCTTGATGCTTAAAGGATTACGCTGGTGGTGGTACATTGTGGCTGCCGGCCTTTTTACTGCTGCTTTAGTTTCGCAGGAGATAGGGGACATAGCCCTCTTACTCTCCCTGACCTGGATTTGGCCGGTGCTGATTTGGTCAAATATGGGATGTCGTGAGGATAACTCCGGAACAGAAGAAATTATTTTTTCGACTCCACGAATAATCAACCGGCAGCTGCCGGCCATCTGGCTGGCAGGATTTGCCGTAGCAGCTGTTACGGCAGGAGGGGTAATACTGCGTTTGGCCATTACGGGTTATTGGGAATATCTTCCCAATATTATCATTGGGGCCGCCTTCGTAACCTCTCTAGCTTTAGCTCTGGGGGTGATCAGTAAAGGCAGCAAACTTTTTGAAGTAATCTATGTTGCCTTTTTCTGGTATTTCGGACTGATGAACGGCGTACCCTATTTAGACTTTATTGGATTGTCAGGACAGGCCCTGGCGCCGGTTTCCCCTTTGTTTCACCTGACTGCGGCACTGCTACTATTTGCTGCAGCAGTGCTGGCCCGCATTCGTCAGATAGGAGTGGTATAAATGATTCATCTTCTTATTTTCATTTCACTAATCCTGCTGGGAATCCTGATTAAGTATACAAAATGGACCTGGCTTATCGCAGGATATAATACATCCCCCAAGAAAGAAAAGGAAAAATATGATACTGCCTCCCTGTGTAATGGCGTAGGTAATTTTCTATTTATTCTGGGAGCCGTTATGCTTATAGGTTCATTGGGAGAATTTTTTAATACAAATTGGCTAATATCAGTAAGCTGGATATTGTTTGTGCTGGCAGCTATAGTATTCCTTATTTATGCGAATACTGGTAATCGTTATATGAAAAGCGATACGAAAGATAAATAATAGGATTTTTTTCATCTTGTATACCCGTTTTAGTTTTATAATTGGGGGGAAGTTATTTATTGTATTTATCAAACAACGTCAGGTAATCCCTGGCTTTTTCTTTTTTTGTAAATACTCCGTTACGATTTTTCTAAAACCAAAGCCTTTTTTGCAGCCGGCAGGAATTAATTACAGTTCTTATCACAGTACTTTAGTGTTATTGAGAATGGCAACTATAACCCAACGATTAATTTGTGTGTCGCAATATGTAAGGTGTTGGATAAGACTTTGAACGATATATTTGGGAGGATGACAAAAATGAATAGAAAAGCCATTCTTAAAAGTGTTTCTTACCATGGTCTTAGCGGTTGCAGTTTCTGCATCTATTTTGGTTCTGGTAAAGAATGCAAGCTTCAGTAATTCTAATCATATTGATGAAATGGCTGCACCACTTTTGTTTATTACGGCTGCTGTTGCTATTATTATCGCAGTAACAACTATTTTTATAAACAGGATTCAAAACAAGAGAGATGAAGAATAGTGCTATTATACCAATGCTACGGTGTTAAATAAGCCTGGATACTGGAGTTAATTATTAAACAATACAAACAAAAGTGTAAATTAAATTAAACATCGCTCAAAACCGGTAATTATTTAACAATTACTGGTTTTTTCCTTAATGACCATTAAGGAAAATGAATTAGATAAAAAAACGTAAGTTAAGTTTTCAAAACATTATAAATATCGAGTCACTTTGTGCTTGTTTAAAGAATTAGAAATGGAGTAACGTCGTCTATTTCTGCTGCTTAGTTTCGCGGAGATAGGGGACTTAGCCCTCTTACTCTCCCTGACCTAGATTTGGCCGGTGCTGATTTGGTCAAATATGGGATTTTGTTATTTACTATTTTTTAAAAAATAGAACAATGGATTGATATGTATTAAAATGAGCATATATGTGCTATTTCAAAAAATTCAGCGTCATGTTATCATTTATACAAGCCAATATAATAATAGAAAGGAGGGTTAGTTGTGGGAAATGAGGTTGATTTGCTGGAGGTAATTGATAAGGAAGCCCTGGAAAGATGTGAATTTCTTGAATCAAATCCCGATGCCTATGTAGAACGAATCGAAACGAAAGATTGGTATGGATTGGTAGCAGCCGTCGTCGTATCGGCCATAGTATTAGCCCTGGGTTGGGTCTAAGTCAAAGCGCTACAATATTCAACAGAAGGGAGTTATTGCAATTGTCAATAGAATCTCAAGTAAATAATGAAGTTGTATATGGAATAATCCCCATGAAAAAGGGAGAACGAATTTACAATTTTTTTGATATTTTACTGGTTACCGGAGGGTATGCCATAGCAACATGGTGTTACTACCAGGGCGGCCATATTGCCACAATGGTGGGGTTAAAAGAATTTTTGACCAGCACCTTCGGCATCATATCTCTGGGCGGAATACTGCTCGCTTTAATTGGCATTATAGGATGCAGGTATGGTATTGATCACTGGATTTATGCCAGGGCAGTTTTTGGTTACAAAGGTGTTTTTGCTATTTTGTTTTTAGCGATTGTACCGGTCTGGGGTTGGTATGCCATCAATGCCCAGATGTACGGTTTATCTATTTGGCGGATTTTGGCGGAGGTGGGCTTACCCTTATCTGAAGGTTGGGTTGCTTATATAGCTTTAACCTGCGTTATTTTTGGCTGGTGGATAGCCATCCGGGGACCCGTTGCAGTTAAAATGGCCACCCGTATCATGGTTCCTTCACTGTTCCTGGTGGGAGTATTGATTTTAATTCTGGTTTTTAGCAATGCTTCCTTAAGCGAACTTTCCAGGATGGAACCTTTATATGCCAGCTCTTACGATGATCTCAAGACTCCTTATATGCTGGTTAACGAATGGAACTTAGCCTTTGTTTTTGCATGGCTTCCGGCAATCGGGGTTCTGACCCGACTGGTTAAGCGGGAAAGGCCTGCATGCTGGGGAACATGGCTTGGCTATTCAGTTATTATGGCAGGCTTTATTGTTCTGGGAGCTTTTACAGGTTTGTTAATGGGGGATATGGTTGGCGAGGTCAGTACCGACCCTACTGAATGGTTGTTACATTTAGGTGGTCCTGCATTAGGAATATTATCCCTTATTTTTATTGGGGTAGCCAATATAACCACCATGGCTATCGGGCTGTATAGTATGAGCGTAAGCACAAAGATTTTGAAACCCGTTTGGAGCTACAGGGTGGTTGCTTCCATCTGGGCTGCTTGGACAGGTATCCTGGTTCTGTGGGGCGGCGTTTGGGTATATTATGAAACCTTTATCGCCATCGCAGGAGTAATATGTGGTCCTGTAATTGCATTGATTATTGCTGATTACTTTGTTGTTAGAAGACAGAAAGTTTCTGTGAGATCCCTTTTCTCTTTGAAGACTGGCTGCTATAACTTTACTGGTGGCTTTAACATCATCTCTGCAGTAGCCTTTGTTCTGGGAGTTATCTCATATTTTCTAACGTACGACCCCATTACATTTATGCCAAAAAATCAAATGTTTTATTACTTCACAGCCACAGGGCTGGCAACCATTGTCAGTTTTGTCAGCTATGTTGTTTTGGCATATATACCGGGCTTACGGAGCTATGTTCTACCGGAAAATAAAGCTTGTGGAGATATAGTTACAAGCAAAGCAAATTAAATGATTAAAAATAAAGTGAGGTAACTATTATGGACTTTAAAGAGAAATTAATGTGTGCTTCTGCAATAGTAAATAAAGCAAAAGAACTGGGTGCCTCCCTGGTAGGAATTTGCAGTGTTGAAGAATTAAAAAAGGCTCCTTCCTTTACACTGGCTCCTAAAATACCAAAGGGCGATGTAGGCAGTGTAGAAAGCGATCGGGGCCTGGGGCCTGGCGAAGTCTGCTGGCCAGAAGATGCAAAAAGCGTTATTGTTATTGCTTATGCTCATCCCGAGAGCGAGCCCCGGCTGGATTGGTGGTACGGGGATGAAAACCCACCGGGCAACAAGGTATTAATTAAAATTAACAAAGATTTATCCCAATGGATTGAATCCCAGTATGAAATAAAAACATACTCCCTGCATTATTTTATCGAAAAGGGTGGGATTTTCTTAAAAGATGCAGCGGCCCAATCGGGATTAGGCTGTATAGGGAAAAACAATATGCTCATTACACCGGAGTATGGCCCCAGGGTCAGGCTAAGGGCTATGCTGGTAACTGAAACCCTGCCGGTGACAGGTACCCGAAAGTTTAACCCCTGTGAACTTTGCCAGGCACCCTGTTTAAATGTTTGTCAAAAGGAAGCTTTCTCCGAAATAATCTATTCAAAGGATGAAATGGGGCAGAGCCTGCTTCCCGGTTTGATAGGAAATTACAGCAGGCCAAAATGCAACATCCAGATGGTTGAAGATGAAAAGGCGGCTGTCATGGAACCTGTCCCCGGGGTTAGCAAAGAACCCATCAAAATAACCAAATATTGCAGAAGTTGTGAATTGTCCTGTCCTGTAGGACGGGAATAAAGTTTTTATTTAGGGGATTTCACAAATTTACTGTGGGATCCCTTAAATCTGTCATAGAAATATTTTAATTGATTATACTGCCGCTCAAATATATAATAGCTTTAAGGGGTAGCTTAAACTTTTTAGGCCTGTATTAGAGGTGAATGTTAATGAATTTGTTACACTTAGACGTATTAACCCACAGCAAGGTAGAAACTATACACCAGGCAACTCTGAATGTCCTTTATAATACTGGGCTGAAAGTGGCCGGCATTGAAGCATTGGAACTATTTGCCGATGCAGGTGCTGTAGTAGAAAAGATTGGAGAAGACAATATAGTAAAACTGCCTCCTCAACTTGTAGAGGACTGCATTAAGTGGGCCCCCAGAAATGTAGTTTACCAGGGTAGGATTCCCTTACTAGATTATCAGGGGGAGTGCGGAAAGCTATCTTTTACCACATTTGGTGAATGCATTGGAATTATTGATTTAAAAAGTGGGCAATTTCGTAAGTCACTGAAACAAGACTGCCAGGAGACAGCCCTTATCTGCGATTATTTTGAAGACATTAGGGTGTTCAGTCACATTGTAAATCCCTCCGATACACCATCAGTTAGTCAGTCGCTTCAAAGTGCCCAAGCTATTTTTTCCAACACACCAAAACATGCCTTTATAGATGCCAGAAGTGTAGATTCATTAAAGTTTATTTCAAAGATGGCCGAGGCTTGTCTGCAATTACCTGAGCATTCAGATATAAGAAAAATATTTACTGCTACCATCTGCCCTTTAAGCCCTCTGGTGTTAAATAAATCTTACTGTGAAATTATTATAGAATCTGCCAGGCAGGGTATTGGAATACTCATTATTCCCATGCCAATGGCTGGGGCCACATCCAGCGTTACTCTAGGGGGAACTTTAGTTGTATCCAACGCAGAAGCCCTTGGCAGCGTCGTTTTAGCCCAGTTAACTGTTAAGGGAACTCCCTGTACCTATGGGAGCGCAGCCACTATTATGGATTTAACTTTTGTAGATGCTTCCCTGGGAGCTCCAGAGTTTTCTTTACTCAGCGGAGCCGCGGCCTCCATGGCTAAGTTTTATGAACTGCCCAGCTATATTTGCAGCGGCCTTACTGACAGCAAGTTGCCCGATGCCCAGACCGGTTATGAATTTGGATACAGTGCCATGCTGTGTGGTCTTTCCCAGGCAGACTTTATAAGTGGGCTGGGAGTGCTGGAGCAGGGCCTTACCTTTGATTACGCAAAACTTCTGATGGATGTAGAAACAACAAGGTATATTTCCAAGATAAGAGGAGGCATAGATACCTTTCCCGAAAGCATTGCCCTTGATGTAATCAGTGAGATCGGGCCAGCTGGGGAATACCTCAGCCATATGCACACTTATAAGAATAGGCACTGCCAATCCAAAGTGCTGAACTATGATCGCAGAAAGAGGGAAACATGGGCCAGGGCCGGGGGAAAAGACCTGGCAGAAAAGGCTTATGAACAAGCCAGAAATATTCTTGCCAAACACCAACCAGCCCCTTTACCCAGAGGAGCTGAAGAAAAAATGACTGATCTTATTTCTGAGTTTGAAAGGGAAACAGGACTTAAATTATAGAGGTATTAAAATGAGTTTACTAAGGACAACGCAAGGTATAAATGAAGTAGAATATCTTGACAAGTTTTTGGGGAGCTTTTGCAGTGCTACTGGTCTGTATGCCGAGGCTGTAACGCTAAATGGAGATACCCTTTACGCCCCGGAAGGGCTGTCCCGCTGTCAGTTCTGCCAAATTGTAAGGAGTGGACCCGGAGGAGTAAAACAGTGCAGAGCCTCTTACAAAAGGGCTGCAACTGAGGCCTCTAAATGGGAAGAGCCGTATTTCTTTCGTTGTCATGCCGGTTTAGTTATCTGGGCCATTCCCATTATTATTAGGGGCGAAGCCCTGGGGGCTATTATGTGCGGCCAGGTTCTGTTGTGGGAGCCCGATGATTATTTTTGGCAGGAGCAGCAGTTTTTCAACTCCAAGCATGACCAGTTCGAGAAGCTTATTCTGGCCGTGCGAAAGTTAGAGGTAGTTACTCCTGCAAGGACTCAGGCGGCGGCGGACCTGCTATTTGTAGTAGTAAATCATATTGTGGAAAGAAATGTAAGGGTTTTGGAGGATGCAGACCAGGCGAGAAAAGTGCAGCAGGAGATTCGGCAGGAGATGGAAAGGAAAAAAAGGGATCCCAAAGATAAAAACCTTAGTTACGAAGCATACCTGGAAAAGGAAAGAGAATTATTAAGGTGTATCAGGTTAGGAGATAGAACCAATGCGGAAATCATACTCTCGGGACTTTTTGCTGACCTTTTCACCAAAGCCAAAGGAAAAGCAAACGAGATTAATCAAAGGACTTTTGAACTGGTCTGTCTGGTTTCCCGGGCTGCCATAGAGGGCGGTGTTGATGCTGACAGGGCCATGGAGGTTTTAAAGGAGTATAATAAAGAATTAAAAAAAGTGGGGGATATTTTTTACCAGGCAAAGAAAACCATCGAACATTATCTTGACGGTATTTTTGCATTAACAAACAAAAAACATATAAACACTGTCAAAAAAGCCAGGGAATACATTATGGAGAACTGCTCCCAATCCCTTACCACTCAGGATATAGCCACCCACATTTATATCAGTCCCTCCCATCTGAGTCGTTTGTTTAGAAAGGAATTAGACTGCACTGTGTTGGAATATCTTACCAGGGTAAGAATTGAGAAAGCGCTGCAGCTGTTGAAAAACAATGAGCAAAGTATTGAGGAAGTAGCCCGGAGTGTTGGATTTAAAAACACTAGCTATTTTGCCAGGATTTTTAAGGAGCGCGTAGGAGTTACTCCTTTGACTTTTCGTAATAGTCTGTTTTAGGAGAGGATACCATTGTTGGCCTATGAATTGATCAGTGAAACAGTAATTGATGGAGATGTTGAAAAGCTTATCAAGCTGATAGAAGGGGCTTTAAGGGATGGCTGTTCCGCGGACGATATTTTTGAATATGGCTTGGTTAATGGAATGAACAGGATCGCTGAAAAATTTAGGTACGAAAGGGTAATGATTCCTGAAGTTCTGGTTTCAGCCCGGGCAATGCATGCAGGGCTTATGACCATTGATCCTTATATTGAAAAAACTGGACAGCTAAATTCCTATAAAGTGGTCATTGGCACTGTAGCGGGAGATTTACATGATATTGGAAAGAGCTTAATTATCATGCTTCTATCAGCAATGGGCATTCAGATTACAGATCTTGGCGTTGATGTTTCTGTAAAGAAATTTATCCAGGCTGTCAAGAAAGAGCAACCCCATTATCTGATGTTGTCCTCCCTATTGACAACCACAATGCCGGCTATGCAGGAAGTTATTGAAGAATTAGACAAGAGGGGCTTAAGGTCAAATATGAAAGTAGTGATTGGTGGGGGTCCCATAAGACAAGTTTTCGCCGATGAAATAGGTGCAGACTTATATTTTGAAGATGCCTTTCAAGTAAGGGAATATTTGGCAAAAAAATTTAAAAATAATAAATAGAGAGCTGGAAGCATTTCCATTCAGTTTATATAACCCTTACAAACGTGCGGAGAGTAAGGGTATTTTTTACCTTTAAGGTCTGCTAGTTCTTGAACTGTAAGTAATTTTTCCATGAAATCATGCTTCTACCACCATTATACGACCAAACACAGTTTTAAGATAAGGCAGCACAAACAGTGTTTTAGGATAATTAAGGAGTGGTATAAATGATTCATCTTCTTAAAGCATTTTAGTAGTATCACCAATTAGGGCTGGTAGAAACAGCGGTCAACCCGGTCCTACTTATTATAGAAGGAACTAACATTTTTTGATGACAGAATATTGACAATCATGTAAGAAAGTATTATTTGACTTCGAAGGTCTCTTCTTATCTCCTTCCTTATCCATAGCATCTCCTTCAATTTCCTCAGCAAGATTAATAAACAATACCAACAGACTGATAATCAAATTGCAGCTTAAATTTGTATAGATTTTAACATAAAGTGAAAGCTAAAATTGTATTTATGTCGCTTAATTACTGGTAAAGGAAGAATAGAGCATTGAAAGATAATAATTACTACCTGATGGATACAGAAGAAGTGTTTAGATCTCTTGATACCAGTCCTCAAGGACTGACCGGAGAAAAAGTAGAAGAGAGAAAAAAAAAGTATGGACTGAATAAAATTGAAGAAGAACAGAAAATAGGCGTTCTGCATATACTTTTAGAGCAGTTTCAAGACCCCTTGATATATATTCTTTTAGTGGCCGGGGTCATAACAACTGCTTTGGGAGAGCTTATCGATACATATGTAATCCTGGCTGTTGTATTGTTAAACGCCGTAATCGGTTTTACCCAGGAATTTAAGGCTGAAAAAGCCATAAGTGCTTTGGCCCAGCTGGCTTCTCCCCGGGCAAGAGTGCTCCGACAAGGAAATACAAGTGAAATAGAAACGGAGGAACTGGTCCCGGGAGACGTTGTACTTCTCACCTCAGGCTCCAGGGTTCCAGCTGATTTAAGGCTTTTTGAAACAACTCTTCTGGAAATTAATGAATCGACCCTGACGGGTGAATCCCTGGGAGTCAGGAAAAAAACTAAAAAGCTGGAGGATGAAAGCTCCTCTTTAACCGACCGCACCAACCTGGCATACATGGGCACCATTGTTTTGTCCGGGAGGGGAAAGGGTGTGGTGGTAAAAACAGGTAGAGAAACCGAAATTGGAAAAATATCTGAAACTGTAAAGGACATAAAGCAGGCCCCTACCCCCTTACAGGTCCAGTTTATAAGGATGGGTAAAATCATTGGTGGTGTAATAGTAGGCCTGTCAGTACTTACTTTCTTTTTAGGTATTATTATAGGCCTTCCGCCTTCCCAAATCCTGCTCACCGCCATAGCCCTGGCGGTAGCAGCAATTCCCGAGGGACTCCCCATTGTATTTACCTTAACTCTTGCTATAGGTGTAAGCCGTATGGCCAAAAGGGGAGCCATTATGCGCAGGCTTCCTGCTGTGGAAACCCTGGGAAGCTGTTCAATCATTGCTTCCGATAAAACTGGAACCCTGACCAAAAACGAAATGACCGTCCTTTCCATTTTTGCCGGTGACACCCTTTACGATGTTACCGGCACTGGTTTTGAACCCCATGGAGAAATAACACTGCCTGGCACAAAAGAAAAGGAAGACCTGGAAAGCAATTCAGCTCTGGAACTGTGCCTGAGAGCCGGTTTCCTGGCAAATGAATCGGGACTTAACTATTCCAAAGAAAAAGGATACACAGCAGAAGGTGACCCAACGGAAACAGCCCTTATTGTTTCCGCTCTAAAGGGCGGCATAAACAGGAATGAAGAAGGAACCAAATTTCAAAAACTCCATGAAATACCCTTTGAATCCGAAAAGCTGTACATGGCTACCCTCAACAGAAGCCAAGAAGGTGAACACTACATCTTTGTAAAAGGAGCACCTGAAAAGGTCTTAGAAATGACAGCTCCTACCGCTTTATACCGGGATGGCAAACCAGGAACTTTAGATAAAAAAAAGATACTGGAACAATACGAACAGATGGGGAGAGAGGGCCTCCGGGTTCTGGCAATGGCATATAAGAAGGTCAGCCCTTCACTTACTGAACTATCCTCCTCAGATGTAGAAAAAGATTTATTATTTTTGGGATTGCAGGGGATGATTGACCCTCCCCGGGAAGAAGCGCTGGAGGCCATCAGACAGTCAAAAAAAGCCGGGATTAGAATAATAATGGTTACGGGAGACCATCAGATAACGGCAGAAGCCATAGCCCGAAAGCTAGATATAATACCGGAAGGGGAAACAGCCGTTCTTACTGGCAAAGAAATAGACAGGATGGATGATGACGAGCTCTATGAAAGAGTAGGCCAAGTTTCCATATATGCCCGGGTTTCACCCCTGAATAAACTTCAAATAGTACAACAGCTTATCAGACAGGGGGAAATAGTGGCCGTAACGGGTGACGGGGTTAACGATGCTCCGGCACTTAAAGCAGCCCACATTGGTGTGGCCATGGGCAAAACTGGCACTGATGTGGCTAAAGAAACTTCCGATATGATTATTACAGATGATAACTTTGCCAGCATTTTTTCGGCAGTGGCTGAAGGCCGGGTGGTTTTTTCCAATCTAAGAAAAGTTGTATTCTTTCTACTGGGGACTGGAGCGGGAATGATCCTTTTAATTCTCTTCATAGTACTGACCGGGTTCCCCCTTCCTTTTCTGCCGGCCCAGATTCTGTGGGTAAACCTGGTCACCAACGGACTTCAGGATATGGCCCTGGCCTTTGAACCTCCGGAAGAAGGGGTCATCCAACAGCTCCCCCGCAGGCGTGAAGAACCTATAATTTCCAGCCTGATCCTTGAAAGGCTGGTACTGGTAGGACTTGTTATCATGCTGGGCACCTTCCTGACATACCTGTGGCAGTTGAATATTGGTGCTCCTCTGGCCCAGGCCCGAACAGTAGCTCTAACTACCATGGTCTTTTTTCAGCTGTTCCATGTTTTTAACAGCCGCTCAGAGTTAACCTCCATGTTTAAAATGAATCCCTTGTCCAACCCGTTTCTCTTTTACAGCACCATAGCCTCTCTTTCTGCTCATCTGCTGGTTATCTACTGGCCTCCCCTGCAGTTTGTATTCAGGACTGTGCCGCTGCTTCCAATTCACTGGTTAGCTGCTGCTTTAGCAGCTTCTACAATAATCATAATTATAGAAATAGAAAAAGCCTTCCGCCGTAAATCAATGGAAAGCCAAGCTCTGCTGCTGAGACAATTTCCAACCAGATTTAGATTAGCCGCAATTCTCAATCTTTTTAAAAAAATAAAATAACTATAGATATGATTATCATCCCAAAATGCCCTTGCTAAGTAATAAAATCACAAGGGGAACGTTCCATAGTGCAAACTTGTTGTGAAAAAAAGTGAATTCGTTTCAGCAAGCTGAAACGAATTCACTTACAACTTTTTGCCGGAAAAAGGCTTTTTTGATAATATGATTTTATGAAATTTAGTGTTAAATAATGGATTGTCTGGGTTCAGAAATAGTGGTAATATTTAATTGCTGGTGGTGCAGCACTTTTCCGCAAGCATAGACTAGTAACGATGTCCGTAGCAGCAAGGGTCTGCCCTTTGTTCCAGTTACCTATCTTAATGATTGTATCGGGGTGGTCTTGTAAGATCTGGTTAGCTATTTTGTGCAGGTAGTGTTTGGTCTGAGTGCGTATTTTGCGGTACAAGCTGCTGATTTTCTTGTACAGCCTGTGCTAATGCCCGGAGTGTTTAGTACTTTTGCTATTTTTTAGATTACGGAGGGATAAGAATGAAAAAATTATCAGTAACAATATTAGTCGTAGGAATGTTGGTGGCAATGTTGGCGGGATGTTCAAGTAATGATGTACCGGTGATTGGCATATCGCAATATGGAGAACACGCGTCTTTGGACAATTGCCGGGAAGGTTTTTTGCAGGGCTTGAAAAATGCCGGTTTAGTTGAAGGGAAGGATTTCAAGATAGATTATCAAAATGCCGGTTTTGATGATGAGATTAACATACGAATTGCACAAACTTTTGCCAGCAATAATGTGAACTTGATGGTGGGAATCGCAACACCTTCAGCAACAGCACTCTATGCTGCAGCGGAAGGCAAGGATATTCCGGTGGTCTTTACCGCTATTACAGATCCGGTGGAAGCCAAGCTGGATTCAGGAAATGTGACAGGAACAAGCGACAAATTACCGGTGGAAGCACAACTTGAATTAATTCGTGAGATGCAGCCGGATGCAGATACCATTGGTATTATCTATACTACAAGCGAGCCTAATTCAGTTTCAGCTATCAGAGAATATAAAGAGAAGGCACCGGAGTATAATTTTACCATTGATGCGATTGGTGTTACTCAACAATCAGAGGTTACACTGGCAACAGATACGTTGATTGCCAGTGGCGTGGATGCTTTTTCAAATTTGACAGACAACAACGTGGTTGGTGTGTTGCCATCGATTTTGGATAAAACGAATAAAGCATCCATACCGGTGTACGGGAGTGAAGTAGAACAAGTTAAAATTGGCTGTGTTGCCGCCGCGGGGATTGATTATTACAAACTCGGTATTCAAACCGGCGAAATTGCCGTCAAAATATTAAACGGCGAGTTTAATGCCAGTGAGATTCCTTATGAAACTATCCTAGAATTTAGCATCTACATCAATAAGAGTGCAATCGATGAAATGGGAATGAGCTTGCCGGATTATCTTGAAGGAAAAACTATTGATATACAAACCCCTACACCACAAGACTTATAATTCAAAGCATTTAGAGTGTAACTTGTTGGGTCCATATATGAAGGAAACAATATAAAGACAAAAGACTTTGACAGTCAGCTTTGGCTCAATTGCATGGGCAAAGAATAATCTGTCATTTATAGCAATGCAATTTGTAAATGCTGGAAAAAAATTTGGTTTTGACACGATTTGGGTAGGGACAGAAATAAAGTCGCCGGAAATTGACAGGGCAGCCTGAAAGTTTTAAAAAAGAATTATATTCAGAAGAATTATTAGAAATAAAAAAGAAGATGGAAAAGCAAGTGCAACAAGAATCTGTCGTAAATCATATCAGAGAAATCTATAAGGAATGAAGACGAGGCACCTTCGCCTGATACAGTATTGCCGGTTATGTTCCTTCGTCACTACAACCAAATCCGGCAACCTGAGATAAGAGCTATCTGGAGTGTGAAAAGGCAACATTTCCCAAGAAAATATGCACACCCCAAATGCTAGTTTATGCAGGGGTGTGCATATTTTCTTGGTACAAAACAATTGAGACAAAACCCTCAAAGTCGTTTATGATGCGATTTAGGCAAGGTCGAAACGATCTGCATTCATCACTTTATTCCAGGCAGACACGAAGTCATGTAAAAACTTATCCTGACAGTCGTCACATGCATAGACTTCCGCAATGGCCCGAAGTTGGGAGTTTGAACCGAAGATGAGATCAACACGGGTGCCTGTCCACTTGAGTTCGCCCGTGGCGCGATCACGGCCCTGGAACAGTTCTTCGTCTTCAGATGCTTCCTTCCATTCTGTACTCATATCGAGAAGATTCACAAAGAAGTCATTGGTAAGCGCTTCTGGCTTCTTTGTGAAAACGCCGTGCTGAGACTGTCCGTAATTGGCATTCAAAACCCGCATGCCGCCAACCAGAACTGTCATTTCAGGAGCGGTCAATGTCAGCAGCTGTGCACGATCAATCAACAGCTCCTCTGCGATTACAGAATATTTGGTTTTAAGGTAGTTGCGAAACCCATCTGCAGCTGGTTCGAGCACTGTGAATGCCTCTACGTCTGTCTGTTTCTGTGATGCATCCGTACGTCCCGGTGAAAAAGGAACGGATATATTGTTACCGGCGTTCTCTACAGCTTTTTCTACAGCCGCACATCCACCCAGGACGATCAAGTCGGCCAGTGAAACTTTCTTTTGGCCTGACTGCGCACTGTTGAACTCCTGTTGGATTTTTTCAAGGGCCTCAAGCACGATATTGAGTTGATTCGGCTGGTTGACTTCCCAATCCTTCTGCGGCTCAAGACGGATACGCGCCCCGTTTGCCCCTCCGCGCTTATCGGAGCCCCGGAAGGTAGAGGCTGAAGCCCAGGCAGTGTAGACCAGCTGGGAAATTGACAGACCGGAAGCTAAGATTTTGCCCTTAAGGCCTGCGATATCGTTTTCGTCAATCAGTTCATAATCGACTGGGGGCACCGGGTCCTGCCAGATCAGTTCCTCCTCAGGAACCTCCGGCCCAAGATAGCGTGAGAGTGGGCCCATGTCACGGTGGGTCAGCTTGAACCACGCGCGGGCGAAGGCCTCCTCAAACTCTTTCGGGTTCTCTTGGAACCTCTTTGCAATCGGTTTATAGATGGGATCCATCCTCAAAGAAAGGTCCGCTGTAGTCATCATAGGTGCGTGTCGTATGGATGGATCTTCGGCATCCGGCACCGTTTCCGCTGCGGCTGGATCCGTGGGAACCCATTGATAGGCGCCAGCAGGACTTTTCACGAGATTCCAATCATACTTAAACAGGGTGTCAAAATAGCTGTTGTCCCATTTTGTTGGGGTCGGTGTCCAGGCTCCTTCAATGCCGCTGGTGATGGTATCACGGCCTTTACCGCTGCCGTAACTATTCTTCCAGCCAAGCCCTTGTTCTTCGATGCTGGCAGCCTCGGGCTCCGGACCCAAATGGGAATCCTCGGAGGCACCGTGACATTTGCCAAATGTGTGACCTCCGGCAACCAGTGCCACAGTCTCTTCGTCGTTCATAGCCATGCGCTCAAAGGTTTCTCGAACATCACGGCCTGAAGCGACGGCGTCGGGTTCACCGTTCGGCCCTTCCGGGTTTACATAGATGAGACCCATCTGCACGGCGGCCAGAGGATTTTCCAGCTCCCGATCACCAAAATAGCGCTTGTCCCCAAGCCACTCGCTCTCGGAACCCCAGTAAATATCCTCTTCCGGCTCCCACACATCCTGGCGCCCCCCACCAAAACCGAAGGTCTTGAATCCCATGGACTCTAGAGCGCAATTACCGGCGAGGATCATGAGGTCTGCCCAGGAAATTTTATTGCCATATTTTTGTTTGATTGGCCAAAGTAAACGGCGTGCCTTATCCAGGTTGGCATTGTCCGGCCAGCTGTTGAGGGGCGCCAGGCGCTGGGTCCCTGTCCCTGAGCCCCCGCGACCATCGCCTTTGCGGTATGTACCTGCGCTGTGCCAGGCCATCCGGATAAAAAGGCCGCCGTAGTGACCGTAATCGGCAGGCCACCAATCCTGCGAGTCGGTCATCAAATCATATAAGTCTTTTTTAACGGCCTCTAAATCGAGCTTTTTAAATTCTTTGGCATAGTTGAAGTCTTTACCCATAGGGTTAACCAGCTCTGAATTCTGATGAAGAATACTGAGATTTAACTGGTTAGGCCACCAATCCCTGATGGAAGGTCTTCCAATTACAGTGGGGATTTTAGTTCTGCCCGTTACTGGACATTTGCCTTCTTCACTCATAAATTTGCTCCTTTCGATCATTGTGATTTATATTTAAAAGGATCTTGGACAAACACCTTTAAAATATACTTTTTTCCAATGTCCTTGAGACCGGTTATTATCCTTACTAAACCGGCTTCAAGAAATACATTTAATGTGTAGTGAATAATAGATTTCAATAAAGTTGAAATTTCACATTGCCAGATCTTGTAATATTTGGTCCACCGTAGGAGGGCATAGGCGGTGAAAACAATTGTACCATTTAACAATGTTTCAGTCTATTATAATAATAATAATATTTATTATATGAATTTAATGATTCTTCTCCTAAATGTTAAGCTAAATATATTGACCAGCAAGAATAGCCTCGTAGAATCAAAAGTTCTGCGGGGCTTTTTTGATTTTTAATCAGCATGGCTTGTGGGGTCTTTTAATTAAATAAAAATATTTTGTGAAAAGCTATTGACAATATAACTACTGTTATATATAATAACGCTAGTTATAATATATAACGATAGATATAGAATATAACATTAGTTATAAATAATAACACTAGTTATCAAGGAGGTGATATCTTGATTCAACCCAGTGTTTACTCATACTCCCAAATTATTGAGGCCGCTTTCCAGCTTATCCGGGAACAAGGTTGGAGTGCAGTTTCTGCTCGAGCTATAGCAAAAAAACTTGGTTCGTCAACGATGCCTATTTACTCTCACGTGAGCTCTATAGAAGAGTTGGAAAAGAAACTTCGCATAAAAGCCCGGGAACTTCTCAAGGAATTCCAGCAGCAGCAGTATACGGAACACACTCTTTTAAACCTGGCATTCGGTTATGTAGTTTTTGCACGGGATGAAAAAAACCTGTTTCGGTTTCTCTATCTGGAGAGCCCTGAAATGCTTGATTCGGAGGATACCTCAGTGATTAAAAAAACTTTTTTTAAAGAATTCGGCGAGGATAGTGCAGAGGGAAAGGCTCTCTTAGAAATGAAAGAGTCCGGCCAAGAGACGCTGGTCCAATACACCTGGATCTTTACCCATGGCCTTGCCATGTTGGTAAACTCCGGTGCTTTCGGTTCAAACTCAGATCAGGCTATTCTGCGCTTTCTCATGGATGCGGGCGAGGCGTTTTATGTCTGGGGAATCAATAAGGAAGAGGAAAGACAAACGTCTAAAAAGGAACAAAAGTGAACTCGTTTCAGCAAGCTGAAACATCGGGGATTGCTTCAATTTCTCCCTAAAGCTGGGCAGCCAATGCTTTGAACGAGATTTTAACCGTCGGAGTAACCTTTCTTCTCTCTTAACACCATTAATTTGGATGGGAGCAATAAGAAAGGGGCTTTCCTTTAAGCTGGTTCACCTTATACATTACATAGCCACATTAATAGCCGTGTTTTTCCTTGTCTGGTTCACCGGATTATTTGCTGACCTTCATCCCGATGCCTATCAAGATATTTTCTTTAATTATACAGGAGTATATGTCATAATTATATTGGTTGAAATAATCTATTTCAAGGTAACGAAAAGAACGTTATTTGAGGTAAATAATAATGAATGAGGAGATAATTGAAAATGAGGCTCGTATATCTTCTATTATTTGCTTTACACCTGTTTGTAGGGATAGGAGCCGTATTTAGAGAACTGGCTGCTATCTTGGATCCCCAATAACCCCTTGGGATTTCCGCTGATTTCTTGGTTAATTCACTGTTCACAAATTTTCTTATCCCTGGCATTATCCTGTTTACAATCATTGGGCTTGGAAATATTATCAGTTCTTTAAGGTATTGCCCCCTTTGTTCTTTTATCTATTATGACGAAGGGAACAGGGAGTAAGTTTCACCTGCAGCCGTATAAACACGTTAAGATTTCTTTACAAATTATAAGTTCAGGGGTAATGCAAAATTATTTTTAAAATAATAAGGTTCCCCTTTATTTCACCTGACTGCCGCACCTCTATTTGCTGCAGCGGTGCTGGCCCGCAGCCGTCAGTCGATAAACAACTGATTTGCAATCTTTTATAAGGGGTAAACATAATGAAATTAAACAGAGTGGAAGGCATACAAAAATGGTGGTTTAAAAATATTGCTTATTTAATAATTACATGGGCTGCCTTGTTTTTGTCATCAGGAAGAATAGACTGGTTGATGGCTTGGGTTTATCTATCCAGCATTTTTATATTAATTATTGCTAATGCATTGGTCATGGACCAGAAACTGCTGGTAGAGCGCTCTAGATTACAGGAGGGAACAAAAAAGTGGGATATTGCCCTTGCCAGTATAGTTGCAATATGGGGGCCACTTTTAATCTGGATAACATCAGGGCTGGATATCCGATTTGGATGGACGCAGGGATTGCTGCCAGGGCTACAAATTGTTTCCATGATTTTTGTACTTTTGGGAGGATTAACTGTTACATGGTCAATGGAAGCCAATAAGTTTTTTTCAGCCACAGTACGAATTCAATCTGATAGAAATCACACAGTTGTAACCCGGGGACCTTATATGTATGTGCGTCATCCTGGATATTTAGGCGGAATCATTCATACAATTATGACACCCGTTGCCCTGGGATCATGGGCAGCACTTCTGCCGGGTCTTTTCATTGTTGGAATTTTCATAGTTCGAACCGGCCTTGAAGATAAGGTACTACAGAGAGAACTTGATGGGTATCGAGATTACTCCAGGACAGTCCGTTATCGATTAATCCCCGGTATCTGGTAAGGGCTCCCTATTAATTGACATTATTCATTGCCGTAATTATTAGTATGAAGAAATAAAAGAGTATGAATTGATAAGTCCATGGTGGTAGGGCCTGGAGTAAAAGTCCCTGAAGGTGATTTCCGCAACTGGGATGATATCACAAAATGGAGCCGTGATTTAGCTGACAAACTGAATTGATTTTAAGAAAGCTGGCGCGGCCAGTCTGAACTCAAAAAGGCCGTCATAAAATGGACATAAATATATAATGGTTGTCGAAACTGAAACAATTAGTAGAGATAGACCTGAGAGCAACCTTTTGATGATGGGGGTACTGAGATGTACGGAGCAATAATAGGAGATATCGTTGGGTCCATATATGAAAGAAACAATATAAAGACAAAAGACTTTGGCCTATTCGGAAGAGGATGTTGCTTTACAGACGACACAGTCATGACCTGCGCTGTGGCTTCAGCCCTCATGATCTGGAAAAAGTCAAGCAAAAGTATGGACCTTTATCAGATATTTGTAAATGAAATGCAAAATTTACTATCGTATCATTTTTGGAATCTGAAGACTTTGAAAGCACTATTAGAAACGCTATCTCAATCGGTGGGGACAGCGACACAATCGGAGCCATCGCAGGCGGCATAGGAGATGCCTTCTACGGAGTCCCGAGATATCTCAAAGAAAAAGCTTCTGCCTACCTTCGCAGGGATCTGACAAATATAGTAGAAGAGTTTGGACTTCTATTAAATTACTCTCCCACTTAACCTCTTCCGAGGTTTGAAAAGGTTAAGTAGGAGTAGTTCATTCCTTGTTATAAACCTTTTAATATGAAATTTACAAAAGCAAATTTTTGTATTATAATTTAAAAAAACGTAATCTAACATATTTCATTGTTTACTTGTTACAATATCCATGCACCACAGGACTTATAATTCAAAGCATTCAGAGAGTAACTTAGCCGCTAAAAATAATCTATTGGCTTTTTGTGTGCAACCCGGCCATGTAATCCAAGGAGGTGAATCTGTGATACGGGATTTACGCAACTGGAGAAAGGCGTGGGAATTTAATAAAAAAAGCTGGCATTTATTCAGAAAGAAAGTAAATTTCCGTTACTGGCTCCTTTGGTCAATTAATATGTTCGCAGCATATAACATTGTATTTTGGTTAGATTTAGCCAATGGCTTTTCGCTTAAGGTCATAACAGTCATTCTCTTGTATTTCGCTGTGTCACCGCTGTCTCTGGTATTGTGGCTCCCCCATTATATCAAGCAAAAAAAACCAATGAACTATAATGGTGTTATAATGTCTATTGGAGAATGGATAGGATTGCCATATCGGGTCTAACGCCGGATGACATAGGAACAGGCTTTTAGGAGTTACTGGAAATTTCCGTAAGGCGAGTTACGGAATCTCCGGGGAAGTCTAGATTATGCATATATTGGAGTCAGGTCATCCTCTAATCCTGTACAGATTTTGTCTATCCTGCAATTCTCACAACCTGTACAGGATGAGTAGGTCATCTCAGGAAGGCTAATTAAGTTTTCCCCGAGGGAAATAAAATGAGCAAATCTAGCTTAAAAAAAAGACATCTGCTGTTACCAGTATACATTATCATGGTTCTGGTTATTTTTATATTGCCCTTTTTTAGCAGTGAAGGATATTCAATCATATATCATACAACCAGTCAGTTGGGTGCGCAAATGACGCCTAATGCCTGGGTCATGAATATTGTCTTTTTTTTTTTAGGCATTGCCTGTATTATAGAAAGCTGGCTTTATCTTAAAAAATACTGGTTTCAAAAGATTTTGTTAACTATTTTTGGTTTATCACTTATCTTTACTGCGATCTTTAAGCATGCCCCTATCCATATGGACCTGGTATATGATCTACGGGAGGACCAGCTTCATTCGTTTTTTGCCAGCATGGTAGGATTTTCTTTTACTATTTTTGCTTTTTCTGCGGCTTTCATTGAATTAAAACCAGCCAGACGTCTTTTGGCTGTGCTGGCTGCAGTCATTGCAGTGTGCTTTTCATTACTTATCTTTAATACGGTCTACGCGGGAATATGGCAGCGCCTGATGTTTATCATTTCTTTTGCATGGTTAATTATATTTCTTAAAGAAGCAGCGTTGGATTTTAAAAAGTCAACTTGAGTACACCTACCTTGATAATTGGGTGCAGGTCACGGTTATATTGTGTGCTCAGTCGACCAAGATTACATCAAAAACTCCCGAAATTCAAAAAGCAATTGATAAAATAACTTCTTAGGAGGCATAACCTTGATAAATAATAATTACACAGTCCGTTTGGAAATGAAAAAAGACTGGAATGAAGTAGAAAATCTTACCAGAGAGGCTTTTTGGAATAAATACTGTCCCGGCTGCTCGGAGCATTTTATTCTTCATCAATTCCGGAATCGTCCTGATTTCGTGAAGGAATTAGATTACGTTATTGAAAAAAATGACAGAATTGTGGCTCATATCATGTACTGCAAATCTGAAATAGTGCATGATAACGGACAAATTATCCCGATTATGACATTTGGCCCGGTCAGCGTGCTGCCGGAATGTCAAGGCAAAGGATACGGTAGTGAGCTGATTCGTTTTACAATGGGGAAAGCACTGGAGCTTGGTTGTGGAGCGATTGTGATTACAGGAAATCCAGATTACTATCATAGATTTGGATTTGTCAGCGGTCATTCTATGCAAATTTATTACGCTGCTGTTCCACGAGATGAAGAGGCTCCGTTCTTTATGGTGAAGGAATTGCAATCAGGTTATCTTTCGGGGGTAACCGGCATTTTTCAAGACCCGGACGGTTATATGGTTGAAGATACGGACGTTGAAAAATTTGACGTGAACTTTTCACCGAAAGAAAAAAAGAAGCTGCCGGGGCAGTTAGCATGATAACAGTATATTATAAAAACAAAGGCGGCTGACACACCGCCAGAAGACGGACTTCTTACCCCTGTTGTTCCAGTGAACCCCTGCGGAAAACCTCACCGCAGCCTCCGCAGAATTTCATGGGGACGAAGGGATTAATTTAAATGGGGCAGATATTCTGGAATACATTTACGACAGCAAACGAAGGTATAAAGAGTTAATTTTTTCAACGTTTTTATCTTCGCGGTATCCCTTTCGATGTGAAACTGCCGCAAAATAAACCGTTATCCATCAGCAGTCTAAGCGAAGAGCATTTCTATTTAATACCGAGCTGCTCTTTTAATGTGACTTGTAAAGTCTGAGAAAAGTTAATACCAGCTTTTTCAGCTTTAGAATTTAACCAGTCATATTTTTATAGTAAAACATATGGAGAGATTATTTATGAAACTAATTAAAAAAGCCTTAAAGATACTTTTAGTAATTTTAATAATATGCTTATTAATTATATTATTTGTACCATCCAGAACACCACAGATTGAAGGAAATAATAGTGTAGCATCAATACAGAAAGTTGAACTTGGTGGAATAGATCAGTATATAATGATAAGAGGTAGAAATATTAATAATCCAATCCTTCTTTTTTTACATGGTGGTCCTGGGTATGCACAAATTTCATTTGCACGAAAATATCAAGAAGAATTAGAAGATAGCTTCACTGTTGTCAATTGGGACCAAAGAGGGTCTGGCATGTCGTATTCATTTAATATTCCTAAAGAATCTATGAACAAAGAACAGTTTATAGAAGATAGTAAAGAACTGATTGACTATCTATGTAAAAAGTATGGCAAAGAAAAAATATATTTGGCTGGTCATTCTTGGGGTAGTGAATTAGGTTTACATGTGATAGATCAATACCCGGAAAAGGTTGCAGCATTTATAAGTATTGGACAAGTAGTCAATGGACTCGACAATGAAGTAGTTTCATATGATTTTGTTTTAGAGAAGGCTCAAAAAAATAATGATAATAAAGCGTTAGAAGATTTAACGAAGATTGGACGACCTCCATACAAAAACATAGTTAGGGATACAATGACCCAAAGAAAATGGTTAGAGAAATATGGTGGCGTGGAAAGAAAGGTGAATACTTTAAATGACATCATCCTCTCAAGTATTTTTTCTCCAGAATATACAGGGATTGATGGGTTAAAATTTGCTTTGGGGAGTAAATTTACAGCAGATACCATGTGGGGATATAATGTAGACTTAGACTTTATAAGAGATTTACCTGAAGTGAAAGTACCTATTTACTTTTGTGCAGGTAAATATGATTACAATACCCCTTCTATCTTAATAGAGAACTATTATAGCCATATAATTGCTCCTGAAAAAGGATTTATATGGTTTGAAGAGTCAGCACACTTCCCACACTTTGAAGAACCTGAAAAATTTGCGCAATTAGCTATACAGATAAGAGAAGATATTGAAGGGATAACCAACGATAACAAGTTTCCGGATAAGTGAGATAATTTTTGTAGGATAATTGCCGAAAAAAGGGATTGCCTTAAACGTGTAATGGAATAAAGTCATTTTTTGAAAGGAGAATGGGATATGCCAGGTCATGGGCGTTCAAGCAATGCAAGGTTAGAAAGGCCATGCAGTTCTTCAGTGCCTACCATAGGGTGACTTCCCGCATGGATTTGCTGGAACGTTTAAACCTGTCAGAGAAAAGAGAAGCAGAGTATCATACTCTTTCCACTGGACAGCAGCGGAGGCTGGCCCTGGCCTTGGCAGCAGCACACGAGCCGCCAGTCTAATTTTTGGACGAGCCTACTGCTGGTGCTTATGCCATTTATTTTAGGGATGATCCTGCTGCCCCTGGGAGAGCGAACGGGACTCTTTGGTATAACAGCAGGTGCAGTTCCTGGCACCGCTTATGTAAATTCTACCCTGTGGTGATGGAAGAGGAGCCAACTTTTTGAATATATCCCGAAAAACTATACCCTGGATCAAGTTGTGACAGTGCATACACTGCAGCTGGCCAGGGGAAAGAATCATACCGCTTATACATTAACGTTTACCGATTATTGTTGTGAGTGAACTCGTTTCAGCAAGCTGAAACATCGAGGAATCAGGTGGAGACTCTACTCCACCTGATTATACGCCCCACCTACGCTAACGCTTAGAAGTGGGGGTCTTATACCCTAAAAAAAAGAGATAAATTCAACTATCCCTGGAACAAGTTCATTATGCAGTGGATACGATGGATCGCTGTAGGAAGCTATATTATCATCGTCAGTAAAAACCTCTTTCATTACATGATTCATGTTTTTTATGATAAGTGCCTCTGCATCCTTGGATCCTGCCTTAAGCGCTTCAAAGTCAGCGTTGTCAACTTGAGAGTCTGCTTCACCATGAATGAGGAGTATAGGAATATCTAATCTGCTGATGATCTCTCCAGGGTCATGCTCCATCCATGTTAGAAAGAAACGTTGATTTTCTAAATTGAATAGAGGGTGTTCATCGCTTATAGTAGGATCGGTTTTTCCTTCCTTTAAGGATTGAAGCGTCTTCATTTCCAGGCTTTCCTCCGAGTAATAAGTTGAAAGCTGCTTCTCCAGGGTTACATCAATGGGCACACCCGTGCCTCCAATGGATATAAATCCATCAATGGGTTCTTCTAACGATGCCAACATACCCACAAGGGAGCCCTTGCTGTGGCCCATGACAAAAATCTTTTGGTAGCCCTGTTCTTTCAAATACCTGATGACACCTACAAAATCATCCACAAACCGTTCAAATTCCATGTTCGTAAAATCAAAGGACCCCGCACTTTTCCCAGCAGTTCTTTTATCATACCGAAAAGTAGATATGCCTTCCCGTTCTAAACTTTTGGCCATTTGAAGAAAACAATCATTTCTGCCCTGGAGAAGGGGGCTGTTGCCATCCATGTCTGTTGGGCCTGAGCCGGCAGCGATTAAAACCACCAGGTCCTTGTCCTTACCCGAAGCTTTACCGTATAAAATGCCGTCATCCAATTGAATCTTATGATACCCTACGTTATCCAAAGCGATATGGGTTACTATGGCGAAGACCACCATAACGGCCATTATTAAATATATTCTTTTCATTTATTTCACCTCTATAACAATTCTATTTTAGTGAGACGAATCATAGTAAACCCAATCAGCAATACCATAACTGCAAGAGTAGATACCAAAGAACCAATCCATGAAACCGAAGGGATTACGGCCAGCATTTCTGCCTCAACCAGCAGACCGGAGGGTAGGTACCTGTTGATATTCAACAAGTCCCCCATTATACGGGTGCCGTACGCTGGGATTAGAACTAACAACCCTGCGGTAACAGGCTTCTTGACCAGGGACCCTATGAAAATTAATAAAGCTAAAACATACACCATATAAAACCCTTGAAACAATCCGGCCCTCAGAACAGGCATAAAAGAGGGGAGATCGAATCCAAAAAGGGCTCCTGCATACACGTAATTGACCATTGCCGAGAATATTGAACTGATTACTAATACGCTCCCATAAACACTCAGCTTTGCCAGCAGTAATCCACTGTAACTTTTCCCGGAACAGATAGGGAATATCAAGGTTTTATCAGATATCTCCTGAGCCATGATACCCGAAAGGGCAAAAGCTATGATTAAGGTGCTAATCTGAAAAACATCTCCCAGGTAGGCTCGAATATTTGCATTTTGAGTTGTAATCAGCATCCCCTGCATGACCTCTTCTGTCATGTTGGGAAACTGACTTTTTAGCAGTTCCGGCAAAACTAACTTGTTCATTACGGGATCAAATATTGCAAAAAACAAAATCCCTGCCAACAGAATCAAAAACCGGTAATTCCGGAGGCCATCCATAATCTCTTTTCGTATCATTGCTTTAATGTCCATTCTTAGCGACCTCCTCCAAAAAAATATCTTCCAAGCTGGCTCTACGCAGTGTAAAGGATTCTACCATAAGGTCCGTTGATGCGAAAAAGTTCAGGAGAGTTTTCCCCGAATTCTCCGGGGAATCCACAGAAATGGATATTTTGTCTCCCGCAGCTTCAACACTATGAATTCCGGGTAAGCGGGATAATCTATTAATGAGCCCGGTATCCTGCATAGTTTTTGGTATGGTTACATCATAAATTGACTGTACATTTTCTGCATAAAGGGCTTCCAGCGTTTTTTCCACCACCATTTGACCGTGAGCAAGGATGCCTACACGGTCGCAAACCCTTTCGGCATCACTTAAAATATGAGTAGACAAAAAAACGGTTTTTCCCCTGGCTTTTAAATCCAGGATAAGACTCAGCACATCACTTCGTCCTTCCGGGTCTAAGGCGGATGATGGTTCATCCAGTAAAATCAGATCAGAATCATAGAACAAGGCAGCGGCCATGCCCAATCGCTGTTTCATGCCCCGGGAGTAGCCACCCACACGACGGTTGGCAGCTTCCATAAGCCCAACCCACCCCAGCATTTCCTGGACACGCTTCTCCACATTACCCTGCCAGCGGCTTCCCAGATATTGCAGGGTTTCCCTACCTGTCATCCAGGGATAAAAACTGGGTTCTTCCGGCAGGTAGCCGATGTGTAAATCCCCTGGGTGCGCAATCTTGGCAAGATCCCAGCCATTCACCTCGCAGGTTCCGGCATTAGCTTTGGAAAGCCCCGCAAGAATGTTCATGGCGGTAGATTTACCAGCACCGTTTTGTCCAAGGAATCCGTAGATCTCGCCCTTTTCAACCCGTAAATCAATCCCTTTCAGGGCTTGAAAGCTGCCAAAATTTTTACGCAGCCCTTCTGTCTGAATCATTAGATATCCCTCCTCCGTCCCCAAATTAAAAAGCTAATGGGCCCCAGGGTTGAAATAAACAATACAATTGCCAGCCAAACCCATTTGCTTAAGCTTGTCACACCTTCCCTAAAAATCTTTACAATACAAATCCCCTTTAAAACAAACTCAAATAAAAGCAGCGGAGCCAGAATCAACAGGTACTCAACAGTTAATAAATCTGTCATCATTTTTCCCTCCATATAAATTATTAACTTAATAATACTACAACAAGAGGTCATATGATAAGTGACGGAAGTCACATCCATGGTCATAATTCAAGAAGATACTTATGTCAGTTTCAGATACATTTTAAATTAAAAAACGGAGGTTTTACCTCCGGAATTCCACGATATCGAGATATAAAACAGATATCACTCATCATCAAGCTGTTGAATAAGAAGTCCTGCCTTGGTTCGATTATTTGTTCCTAATTTGGCATAGATATCACTGATATAATTTTTGACGGTTCCTTCACTTAAAAATAGCTCTTTCGCAATTTGCCGGTTGCTCAGTCCCTGGGCCAATAGTAAACCTATCTCTTTTTCCCGGTCGCTGAAGAGAGGCTCTTTGTGGATATCTACTCCCTGTCGGGTTTTAAAAGAAGATTTCTGTTTAGACAAGCGAGCCGCCAGTTTTGCAGCAATCCTTCCAGGTAACATCATTTGACCTCTATGAGCATCACGAATGGACATGATTAAATGGGAAGCATCGATATCTTTAAGAATGTATCCAGCAGCCCCATTGGTCAGGGCATCAATGATATAATCGTCATTGTCAAAGGTAGTGAGGATGATAATTGACGTTTCAGGGAATTCCTCTTTTATAACGGCACATGCTTCAACCCCGTTGAGAACGGGCATACAAATATCCATCAAAATCACATCAACTATTTTTTTCTCCATCTGTTCAATGGCCATTTTACCGTGTTCCGCTTCTGCCACCACTTCCATGTCTTCCTGCAGGTTAATAATGGTCTTCAGGCCTTCCCTCAGGAGCATCTGGTCATCCACCAACATAATTCTAATCTTTTCCATCCTCATTCTCCTCCTGATAAAAGACGGGCACTTCTGCCACCAGGCCAAACCAACCGTCCTCATTTATGGTCATAGTTAAATTGCCTCCCAGGCTTTTTAATTGTTCTTTCATCGTAGTTAAACCGTACCCATATTTAATATCTTGGGGTACAGTACCATCATTGAAGCAGGAAAGAGAGATGATCCCCGCCTTCTTTTCTAAATTCATCTTGATATATTGACAGTGTCCATGTTTAATGGCATTGGTAATAGACTCTAGAATCATATGATAAAGGGTTTTCTTCAGTATAAGTTTTGCTTCTTCAATGTCATCAAAGCTGCAGTCTACATTTATTTTTGTATGGGACCTGACCTGCTCCATCAAACGATGCACTGTTTCTGGAAAGTTATCGTATTCCTTATCTACTTTAATGGCATGAACAGCCTGCCGTATTTCCTGAAGGCCTTTCCGCACCTGGTCTTTAATAATGCCCAGGCGCCTTTTGCTTTCTGCAAGGTCTTTATCCATAAGCATTCGGGCAGCTTCTATCTGTACTAATGCCGTTGTCAATTGATGCCCCACCGTATTGTGGATTTCCAAAGCAATCCGGTTGCGCTCTTTTAACAGCGTCATTTCTTCCATGGCAATCATCTTTGCATACAGCTGTGCCGAAGTTTCCCGAAGCTGCCTGCTCTGAATGCTGTACTCCTTTGCCAGAAAAGCAAAACCAACAAAGAGGATGAACTGAATCCCTCCAATAATGAATAGGAGAATGATGTTTCCCAGGGGCAAATGCAGGAAGTTCGCCACATAGATAGACATATACGCCATATATCCAAAAATGATATAGACAATACCGTATGAATATTTGTAATCCAAAGCAATATCATAGACAATAAGGACAATCAAACCAAGGCCGGTATTATTTACATCTATTAAAGTAATGTAATAGATAACGCCCCCCTCCAGGTAAGGGAAGACCAACTGCCAGATATTGTTTTTCAAATTAGAAAGATAAAAATGACGAAAGGCCGCCATAATAAAATAAAGGGAGTAACCGGCGATAAGGATGAAACGCTGCTCTTGATTTAAGGATACGATGTAAGCCGACAACAGCAAAAATAAAACCACCATGATTAGGTGTATGCGTTTAAATATGGTTTCTTGTGTTTTCCATCCAGACAGAACAGGCACGATAAACCCTCCTATGACAAGTAAACTTGGCGAACAGGGCCGGCTATACGTTTCTATTTTCATTATACTAGTTATTGGTTAATTGAACTACTCCCATTTAACCTCTTCGAGGTTTGAAGAGGGAGATTCCGGCTATCTAACCGGAACCAAGCATCCCGTCAACAAGGGCTTGTAGGAAAAATATGGCAACGTTAACACGCTACGCAGAAAAGGGTATTAAGTATTCTCCCTCTCCTGTTAGCTCTAATCGATTTCTTAGGTCCTTTAGAGAGCCTACGTTTTCCATATTCCCTAACTCTTGATACAAAGCCTGGGGCTTTACATCTTTAAGCATGCGAGTTATGTAGCTCCAATGCGTCCAATGATGCCTGACTGCTATCTTCTCCGGCAGCAAACCAGACAAAACCGGTGGAACTTTTTCGCTAAAACCCATCCTGCGGCGGGCAATGACATAAGCTGCTGCAAGATGGACCGATAAGCCTTTAGGTTTCATGTATTTGAACTTCCCCTTTTGAGAAGTGTAAGCTGGGTTTACTAAAAATATGGCTATCCCAACTTTATAAGCCCTGGACTGGATGGAATCAATTATCTTTTTATAAGCAAATTGAGTTATCTTGCGATTAGACTTTTTGCTGCCATAAGAAAGTTTTGATTTAGAATCAGTTGTATTTAGATCCTCTAATACAATAGGCTTTTTCTTATTATTAGCAATGTCAATTAACTGGATAGCTGCATCTGTCTTTTTGGGGCAAGTCTTTTTTATAGATCCTGTTTGAAAAAAAGCATTTTTCCACTTGAGATGCACCTCCTAAACGTAGCTTATATAGTAATATTATACATTGCTGAACATATGTTTGTCTAGTGTTTTTTTAAAAGCAAAGCGATTCATCCCCTACCTTCGCTTTGCTTAGAGGAAGGGGTCTTCTCGCTAAGATGATAAATTAGGGTCAATCAGCTCCTCCTGATTCTTACCTTTGACTTATAACCGAGTTGTCCAACTCACATTAGTTAGATATAATAAGATATAATAATCATGTGTTCTAAAGTGTAATTCATTGGAAGTATTTTGAGGGTAATCAAATCAAAATCTATCATGATAAATAATTTAAAGGGGAACAATGTTATGAACATACTGGGAGTTTCAATATATATTTGGATTGCATTATTTGTTGTGATGTCTGTGAGTTCTTTTCTTATAGCTGTTCGAATATTTAAAGATTTATATAAAAAATAGAGATAATAAGGGAACATAAATTTGCTTATGTCGAGAAGATTTTCAATATATTAAATCAAATTATATAATGATATGATGAGCAAGTTTTTATAACCTAAATTTGAACAAAAAACAAATTTTACAACAAAGAATATTTATTGAACAACATAACCGACAGGATTTAAAATGTCGGTTATGTAATATTAAGGATCTTGTTTAAAAATATCTTTAATTTTTTTTGTCGGGTTTTAATCTGGTGACTTAAGATTTTTTATACTGACCATTTAACTCTTTTTGACTTGAAAGAACTGCTTTAGCTGTCTGGACAGCGGTGTTGGCAAAGTAATCATTTAAACCGTATCTATTTTTTATCTGAAGATGAATAGAAATGTCGTATTTTAAATTATAATTATATTCATCTAGGTATTAGAGAGGCAGCCTGCGATATGTTATCCCAACTGGGGTATAAGGCCCATTATGCTGTAGATGGAGCTGAAGCCATCATAAAAAACCTGGAAGCTAAGAAAACAGACCATCCTTTTGACCTGGTGGTGATAGACTTGACAATTCTCGGTGGTATGGGGGGCAAGGATACGATAAAATATTGCTTGATGAAGATCCATAAATTAAAGCTGTTGTTTCCAGCGGCTATTCAACCGAACCCATAATGGCCAATTTTGATAAATATGGTTTTAAAGGTGTAATCCAAAAATCGTATCAAATAAGCGTATTTTCTAAAGTAATTTTTGAAATCATAAATTCAGCTGAATGATCATAAACTTTAGTCCGCCGGCCAAGCCCTCGATCGTCTTCAATAGGTTCCAGGGCTATAATTTTATCTGAACGTACGAACTTGCCCTAACCTAAGGGAACTACTAGTAATTATCCAAAGCTTCTTCTTCTTGGAAGGAAATCAGTTTATAAAGTCCTGCTGCAGGCTTTAGGGGAAAAAGCTACAGTATGCCTTAAAACATCTGGTGCTGGGAAAAGTTTGAACTAGGTGAGGACAGAGAAATGAAAGATAAGTTGAGTCAAATAAGAACAAAATCGGATAACGTGCTCACTATGCAACAAAACTTATGGCGAGTCTTGTTAGTATTATTACTAGGTGCTGTTTTAGGCTTTTTAGCAAAATATACAGATGGTTCAGTTGTTGGAGAAATTGGAACTTATCTAGGGTTTTGGATATTGGTAACTACTATACTTGTAGCATGGAGCCGCTCACCTGAAACTGCGGCTTTACACGCATTTGTATTTTTGGTAGCTATGATTGTTGTATATTATATTTACTCTATGATTTTATTTGGTGTATTTCCCAAATATTATTTTATAGCATGGGGTAGTATTGCTTTGCTTGCACCAATAGGCGGTTATGTTGTGTGGTACGCTCGGGGAAATGGCTGGATAGCCGCTTTTTGTGCCGCATTTCCAATCAGTTTGTTATTGGCAGAAGGCTATAGCTTTACCTATACTTTTTCTATACCGAGAGGTTTCGAATTGTTTTCAGCAATTTTACTATTTAAGATTCTACCCAAAAATTATCTACAACGCATACGCATTCTTCCTATTGTGGTAATTATGTTTCTTATCATTAAACATTTTGGACTAGTTAATTTATTGCCATGATAATTAAGCCAACCAAGTGTTAACCGCACAGAAGGAGCACAGTTAAATTAAGGTATTTACCAAAAGGATAGAAACATTACGATAATGAGAAGGGGATCACTAGTAGAGGACAGAAACTATTGAAAAAGGAAAGTGTGATCATAGGGATGAATAAAACAATCTTAGGAATAGGAATAGTCGCTGGTATTTTAGCCATAATCGCCTTTTTTCAAGGAGGCTTCTCATTAGTCGCTAAAGGATTATTACTAGGTGGACAAACGCTTCTCGGCGTCTTTCCTCTTCTAATTATTGCTTTTATAGTGGCTGGGTTAGTTTCCAACTTAATCTCGAACAAAATGGTATCTAAGTGGCTCGGGAAAGAAGCGGGCTGGAAAGGACCACTTTGGGGGTCATTGATGGGAGCCTTGGTTCCCGGTGGACCATTCTTTTTCTATCCTTTAATGGCAACTTTAATAGTTTCTGGAGCAAGTGTTGGTACAATGATTAGTTTTGTGGCTGCAAAAACCCTCTGGAATATTGCTCGAATTCCAGTTGAAATAGCATTTGTTGGAGTGGAACTTACAGCTATTAGATTCTTAATCACTTTTGCATTTCCAATATTGGCGGGAGGCGCTGTAAATATCTTTTTACCTGGGTATTCTGAGAAAATTAGGGAGCAAGTAATACAACTTCAGATGAAAAACAAACCTGGGGAAAGTAGTGAACAAAATGACTAATGCACTTGTGGTATTATCTTTAATGGCAATAATACTTTTGTTCGTGGCGTACCGACAGGATAAACATATAGAAGGCCTGAAAGAAGCAAAAAGTATGTTTTTAGCCGTCTTGCCAATGCTTTTATTTGCTTTTATAATTGTAGGTTTCATTGATATATTAATACCTAAAGAAGCATTGCAAGCTTGGCTGGGAGAAGAATCTGGTTGGAGAGGTTTAATCATTGGACCTGCAATCGGTGCACTTATCCAAGGAGGCCCCTTTGCTTTTTTCCCTTTGTTTAATACTATATTCCGTGATAGTGTAACCACCGGAACAGCAGTTGCTATGATAACAGCCTGGGGAATGATTAATATAGGACACCTACCCTATGAATTCACCTTTTTAGGTCCTCGTTTTGTAGCACTTAAATACAGTATTTACATAGCAATACCATCACTGGCCGGTCTATTGGCAAATCTTCTGTTTAGATAATAAGTGTGAAGCTTTTCCCTGCAAAAGGTTGAAATCCTTGAATAAGCGCTACCGCACAAAATACCATATGAGTATGAAAATTCCCTGCATTTGCCCGCGCATCGTACACGGACTTAGTGGTTCTTTCTTTGCAGCTTGCTCTACAGCCCCACATCCACCCAGGACGATCAAGTCGGCCAGTGATACTTTCTTTTGGCCTGACTGCGCACGGTTGAACTCCTGTTGGATTTTTTCAAGGGCCTCAAGCACGATATTGAGTTGATTCGGCTGGTTGACTTCCCAATCCTTCTGCGGCCCAAGACGGATACGCGCCCCGTTTGCCCCTCCGCGCTTATCGGAGCCCTGGAAGGTAGAGGCTGAAGCCCAGGCAGTGTGTCGTATGGATGGATCTTCGGCATCCGGCACCGTTTCAACTGCGGCTGGATCCGTGGGAACCCATTGATAGGCGCCAGCAGGACTTTTCACGAGATTCCAATCATACTTAAACAGGGTGTCAAAATAGCTGTTGTCCCATTTTGTCGGGGTCGGTGTCCAGACTCCTTCAATGCCGCTGGTGATGGTATCACGGCCTTTATTATATGAATTTAATGATTCTTCTCCTAAATGTTAAGCTAAATATAGTGACCGGCAAGAATAGCCACTGTAATAACAGAAAAAATTCTTAGAATAAGAAGACAGTATAATTAAAAAAAGGAGTAAATAAATCAGAATGCGTATTATATAAAAAAGCAACCTTAAGATAAAAGACAGTTCTGTCTTAGGAGTGAAGTGTTCCCATACCTGCATGGATGGGAACAGCTTTTATACAATGGTCTATAACTGGGGGCAAATCTGCAGACAGTGTACCCTTGAAATAATTATAATTGATGAAAATGGAATTTGTGATTTAAGAAATGGATTATTTATAAAATAGCGTAAAAATCAAGGAGACAGATTATGAATGGAAATATTCGTGAAAATCTAAAACCTGGTGCCCGAGTCTTAATAGTTCAAAAACAAGATCAGCATACCGGAAAAATGACCGAGGGTGTAGTTGAATCTATTCTTACCAGTGCTGCTACTCACCCCCATGGCATTAAAGTTAGGCTCATTGGAGGCTTAGTGGGTAGGGTCAAGAAAATCATTCCTTAAGGAGAATATTTGATGGGCATACAAATATTTGGAGCAGCAAAATGCTTTGATACAAAAAAGGCAAAGCGGTACTTTAAAGAGAGAAAAATTAAATATCAGTTCATTGACCTCTTTAAATATGGATTAAGTAAAGGTGAGTTGGCAAACGTGAAAGCTGCCGTAAGTTTACATAATTTATTTAATCAGGATACGGGTTATTATAAGAGACTTAACCTTCAGTATATTGGAAGTAGCAGTGTCCGAGAAGAAATTCTTTTCAAAAACCCTAAGCTTTACAAAACTCCAATTGTAAGAAACGGCAAAAATGCTACGTTAGGTTATCGACCTGATGTGTGGAAGGATTGGGAGTAAAGGGCTATAATATCGCCTGCCACACAGCAACGCTTATTAATAATATTTTTTATGGTAAGTGTGGTGTTACAACAATAGTGGGTTATATTTTACATAATAACCTTTTTAGGGTGGTTCTTAAAGGTATATGCAAGAAGTGCAGCATGGACGTAGCGAGACTTGTTGAAGATGGTTAAACAATATAAAAACGGAGTGATGATTTGGAAAAATTAGCTACATCTTTCTTGATAATAAACATTGTTAGCTTCATTGTTTTGGGTTTAGATAAAAACAGGGCTAAAACCGGTAACTGGAGGATATCGGAAAGAAGTTTGTTTGTGTTAGCATTTTTTTGGCGGGGCTATTGGTATTTACCTGGGAATGAGGATTTTTCGCCATAAAACAAAGCAACTACACTTCACCCATGGCATATCACTCATAATATTTTTGAATTTATTTGTAACATATTTTTACTTAAACCGGTAGCACATTTTATCATAACTTGAGGTTATTTATTTTAACTTCAGGCACAAGGCTTTGACTCCAGGTTACTGGCCGGATACACATGGCCATGGAGTAAGATATTACAACAAAACGTTCACTGCCTGAAAATATTTTTCATTTCAACCCCCTGTACAAATATTATGACTTAAAGCCCCTCACGGATGATTATAAACACAATCTTCTTTGTTGTCTGAACCAAAAAACTCTTTCCTGTTAACCATTGTTTCGCTAATCCACAAGTTTTTCCTGCCGTTATCAGAAGATTCATTAATTATAAAGAAAGGTTGGAAATTTATCGTCGTGAAGGAAAAAAGCCTTGCAATTTTTAAAAAGGCATGCTATTATTAGACTAGGTAGTCTAGACCGCTTGGTCTAATATGAAAGGATGTGAAATTTGTGGTTAAACCAGGGTTTGTCAATTTATCCAGGGAGGAACAGGAAAAGATCCTGGAAGCAGCCGTGGATGAATTTTCCCAAAAAGATTATGACTCTGCTTCTATAAACCAAATCATACAAAATGCAGGTATTTCAAAGGGCAGCATGTATCACTATTTTCATAGTAAAGAAGACCTTTATATGTATATGCTGAACAGGGTAATGGAAGAAAAAGCAAAGTTCCTTCAAACGGTTATGCAAAATTTGGATCGCCCTCTCCATGAGCTGGATTTTTTTGAAAGCCTGGCTTTTCAGATGGAAGCAGCCGTTCAATTCGCAAAAAAGAATTATCGCTATCACATGATAAATAACCATCTGCAGAATATGCCGGACAATGAACTTAAAGAGAGGATCTGGGGAAAATTTAGAGATGCCTTTGACCAGTACATTGCTTCCATGGTTGACCAAGCCATTGAAGCCGGAGAGGTGCGAAAGGGCTTAGGAAGGGATTTTATAATACGTGTTCTTGGGTTCATAATCATAAGGTTTGCCGATATTTACCCGGATTATCGAGAACTTCTGCAAAAGGGCGATGATGTCATGATAAAAGAAATGAAAAAATTATTTGATTTTTTAAAGTTTGGCCTTTCCCAAGACCCACAACCAACAGAGGAGGAATAACCATGAATTATTTTAAAGCTTTGGGGATTATGTTTGGACTGCTGGCGCTGCTGAAACCTGTGTACATGCACCTGCTTCCCTGGGATGAGAACGCGTTTATTGAGAAGTTTTACAGTGAGAAACGCCCTCCCTGGATTGTACCTGTCGCCCTGCTTGGTTTGGCTTTAATCGGTATTACCTGGTATCTGCACTTTACCCTGGATGTACCCAATTCCATATATATCACTATCATTTTTTCATTAACTGCGGTTAAAGCCCTGGCTCTGCTTTTTGATTACGGAAGGTTCCAAAAAATGGTGGCCCGGATGCTGAGAAAAGATAAAGGACGGGATATTGTTCTGATTGATATCGGAGCCAGCATCATAGGGTTAATAATATTGGTAATCATATTTCAGGTGTATTAGTTTGGCAAAACGGGTAACAAATAAATTACATTATTCCATATCTGAAAGACAGCTTTAAGAACATTAATTCACTTTTTAATAGAGTAAAAGAAAGTATTGTTAATTTAGAAGGGGGATAGTTAAATGTCATTGGTACAAATTTTTGGATTAGTTATTGCTGCAGCTGTGTTAGGTACCAGTATACTAATTGCGGTTATGGGAGGACGGTTTCAAAAAGTGGAGCAGGCCGCTTACTCAGAGAAGGGAAAGCCCTGGTGGTTTTATCTGAGTCTGGCTGCTTATATCATCTTTTATCTTGCCGTATTAGTCAGCTTTATCACCAGTCCGGACAAGACCTGGGCAGGATGGGTACTGGTTATTGTTATACCCATTGGTGCTTTGATTAAGGGATCCCTGATAATTTTCAATAAAAAAGGTCAGGAGAAGGTTACTTCCATTGAAGGAGACCAGGCGTGGATGAAGATTGCTTTGGCCAGGCTGGTCCTGGTTCCACTGTTCCTGGTGCTGGCTTACTATGCGTAAACCTGAAAGGAGTTTACTATTTTGTGAAAATAATAAAACGAAAGCAGCTGCCGGAGTTTGACGAGAACCTCCATCAAGAATTAGTTAACAGCGGATGGATAACATTAAGAGAACCTGGGACCTTAGCAGCTGCAATTATATTATCAGTTCCTTTTATGGTTGCCAACCTCTTTATTTCCGTAATGTCAATAGGGGTTTTTTCTACAATATCTTTGGAAGAATTCGGGTTTACCCCCGACTCGTTTTCCATAACCATCGATCCGGGTGTAATTATTTCACTGGTATTTGTTATTATATTCCATGAACTGCTCCACTTGATGTTCATCCCAAACTTCATGAGCTCAACAAAAACTTATGTTGGACTAGCTTTATTTGGGGGTTTTGTCTATACGGAAGAGGAGATTGAGAAATCAAGGTTTAAATTAATAACAGTGGCACCATTTCTTATAGTCTCAATCATATTGCCGATTATATTAGGCCTTTTCGGAATATTAACATCACCTTTAAAGCTTTTAATATTACTCAACGCCACGGCCTCGTCTGTAGATATGCTATCCCTTTTATTTGTTATAATGCAAGTGCCAAACAAGGCCATGCTAAAAAACAACGGGCCGAAAACTTATTGGAAGCCTCATTGAACTTGCACATGTGAACTATGATAAACTTAAGAGAGGGTTCACACCGTATTTTCTAAAGTCACATTGGCTGGATGTTTTTGAACTTCTTTCTTGTGAATCAGTTATCAGAACTGAACATGATGTATTGGATTTGGTTGCCTTATGTGGAGAAAATTTCAGGAGAGATGGGTTTATAATGAATGAAAAGCTAATTGCTCCTTGTGGAATGAATTGCAGCTTATGCATTTCTTATCAATTCATGAAAAATGACTTGAACAAACAAGGATTCCGCAAGAAATATTGTCCCGGCTGTATTCCGAGAGGAAAAAACTGTACTCACATGAGTGATGGATGTGAATTGCTTGGAAAAGGGAAAGTCCGATTTTGCTATGAGTGTGAAGCCTTTCCCTGCAAAAGGTTGAAATCATTGGATAAGCGCTACCGCTCAAAATACCATATGAGCATGATAGAAAATCTTACATATATTCAAGAAAATGGCATAGAGGGATTCCTGAAAAAGGAAGAGGAAAAGTGGCAGTGCCAGGAATGCGGCACAGTGATATGCTGTCATAACGGACTGTGCTTGAATTGTAATCTTGAAACACTACAACGGAATAAAAAATACCGCTGGAATGAGGAGTAGGCTTATAGAATCAATGACATCCTCATGGTTCTTTGGTTTTTTTCTTAATTTATCTTGTTTTTGGTCCAATTCCAGAGGAACTTAGATGGCGTGGTTATGGAATAGATAGTTTAAGATCACGATTTAACTTTTTTACAGCTAGTTTAGTTATGAGTATAATCTAGATATTTTGGCATTTGCCTTTTGTCTTTATACCTGGTTACTTTCATAATCAACTTTTAGAAACTCCGCTTGTTTTTTCTGCTTTTGCTCTGGGAATGATTCCAGCTACTTTTATAATACATTGGGCATGGTTTAAGACTAATCGTAGTATTCTAGGGGCTATTGTTTTTCGTTTTGCTTTTAATTTCTTTGGAGAATTAATTCAAATAGGTGATATTGCTCGTATTATCCAAAACGTTCTACTGGGTATATTTGCTATAGCTCTAGTTTTATATGATAAGAATTTATTTTTTAACCAGAAGTTTACTATAGATGAATTAAAGTTGGAAACATCAAAAAAATGATGAGGTTTATATACTCTTAAAATATTTATACTCATACTAATTTGTGAAGAGACAGGAAAGATGGATATGAGAAGTATTGTTGTTATCACAGGTGCAAATTCAGGGATGGGTAAGGCGACTTCCATTGAGCTTGCTAAGATCGGAGCAGTTATAGTAATGCTTTGTCGAAGCAAGGAGCGGGGAGAAGAAGCTCTTCAAAATGTTCGAGCTATAAGTGGAAATAATTCCGTGGAACTAATGCTCTGTGACTTAGGTTCTATAAAAAGTATAAGGAATTTTTGTGTAGAATTTAAGAAAAAGTATCAACAGCTTAATGTGCTTATTAATAATGCAGGCGTTATTCTGCCCGGATATCATCAGACAGCCGATGGATTTGAACTTCATTTCGGAGTTAACCACTTGGGTCACTTTCTTCTTACTAATGTGCTTCTTAACATTCTTATTGCAAGTGCTCCTGCAAGAATTATCAATGTTACATCAGGTGCACATAAAACTGGCAAAATATATTTTGAAGATGTTAATTTAAAGAAAAACTATACATTTTGGCGTGCCTATGCACAATCTAAGCTGGCGAATATTATGTTTACATATGAACTGTCAGAAAGGCTGAAAGGAACGGGTGTTACTGCGAACTGTCTTCACCCTGGTGCAGTTGCTACTAGCATGGGGATTAATAGAGATACTGGCTTTGGCACATTAATTACTCGACTGTTAAGACCATTCTTCCAGACTCCAGAACAGGGAGCAGAAACGGCAATATATCTTGCAACTTCTAGCGACATAGAAGGCGTAACTGGGAGATATTTTTATCGTAAAAGATCGGTACCGTCCTCGAAAAGTTCATATGATAAAGCTATTGCAAAAAAACTTTGGGATCTAAGTAAAAAATTGGTTGAATTTAAGGGTTTGAGTTAGGGTCATATGATTGGATTGTTTTCAGAAATCAGCGTTCAATTCCGTTTCATAAGTAAGAAGCTTTCCCACCCCCCACCCGGTAATTTTACCTCCACAAAATTACCGAAGCTAATAAGTTATTTTGCTGTTGACGGGGTATTTCTGCGGGCGGAGACTGTGGGGAGTCGTCGTAACGCTGTTGTCGGCCCTCATCTTGACCGCCGGTCCCTACATGGTCGTGCCGCGTGTTCAGTGGGCGGCATCATTCATTACAACTCCAAGGTCTATACAAAGGAGGTGAAACCAACCAGGAATTTTCAGATACTTTGATTAAGGTTGATGGTGTAGAGGAATTTGTAGTTTATATGGCACCGTTAGGGAAGTATCTATAAAAAAGACTTGCCCCAAAAAGACGTTTCCGCTATTCAAGATGCGCTCCTCATTTTTAATAAAGCAAAACACTCTGCTTATAAGTTTTTCTTAAATGAATATCAGATAGAGCTTTTGTAAACAGACTGCTATGATGATAGAATTTGTATAAACATATCTAAAAAACTATTTTGATTCACATTTAAACAAACATCCATGTTTGGTGGCTGTTGTAACAGATTAAAATCAGGTTGCTGAGGGTATATTCCGGATATTGCCCCTTGGCAATTTCCTCTTCATCATGAAAAAATTCAATATTTTGCTTCTCTGCAGCCCTTAGAAAAAGATTGCCAAACAGATAACTGACTCTCAAGTTAATAGAAGGCTGTTTTACCCCCTAAACTAAAAAGGGTTGAAGAACACACTATTTCCATAGAAGCTGCAGGAGCAGGTCTTGCAGCTTCTGCCCGGGAGTTTCTGGAAATTACCGTAAGGCAAGTTACGGAAACTCGGGCACGAAAAGCAAATAAATTCAAATTGATTGTAAATGGAAGTATTGTCAAAGAAGGACACAAGATTTACTTGATAACTTCATTTAAGCCAATCTGAATTAAGTGAACGGATTCATAAGGATAGCCATAGATTTGGGATAACGTATGCTTGCACTGGGAACGGACCTTATTGCACGAGGGCTGGGGTTTGATCTGTCTGTCAGGTTCTGGCTTGGCTAACAATACTAAGTTGCATATTGGAGATGGAAAAGATAAAATGAAACTCAAGCTCTATTATTTCACAGGAACCGGAAACTCACTGGTGGTTGCCCGTAACATAGGTAAAGAATTTGCTCATGCTGAATTGATCTCTATGCCAAAGCTTATGTGTGTGGGTAAAGAAATAGTTATAGCCGGCGATATAATCGGGTTTGTCTTTCCGATATATTTTGCCAGACCTCCAGCCTTTATCCGGGAGTTCATCCAACAGGCCCATTTTGGGGATATATCATATACATTTGCTGTAGTAAACGGTGGGGGTTTATTTGGCAGGGCATTGCATCAGTTTAGTGGGCTGCTTAAACAGAAAGGTATCAGTCTGAATGCAGGGTTTCTCATCGGTATGCCGGGCAATCATCCAAAGATTGCTTCGATACAACGTAAAAGCCCCGAAGCTCACTACGCGGCAGCAACTGTTAAAACAAAAGCAATTGCTCAACTGGTGAAGGCTAAACAACCAGGTAAGCTTGAATCAAAATGGGGGTTCCTGGGGCATATCATTGCCCTTACGGCTTTCCGAAAGCCATACCAGCTTTCTCTGATTAAAAAGCTTGATTCTGCCTACTGGGTCAATGATAATTGTGTGCAGTGCGGTAACTGTGAGCGCATTTGTCCGATGCAGAATATAACCGATTCTCAAACTAAACCAAGGTGGCATCACAACTGCATTAACTGTGCTGCCTGCTATCATTACTGTGCATCCAAAGCGATCTGCCTGGATAAAGAAGATCCCTCGTTTAGGTACAAACATCCCGAAGTTACAGCTGAAGACCTTATCGAGTAGCAAATTGTAAAAACTTGGCTTAGTGTTTGCCAGGAACTCTTTATTTAAGGGGAAAAACAAGGAGAGTGTTTTTTGATTTTATAAAAAAGGAGTTCACCGGGCTTTATAATCATTTTTTAGCACTATATAAAACAGGTGATGCAGACAAGGATTATAAGAATACCTTATATAAGACCGTAAACTTGCTTAGAGATAAGTATTCTCTTTCCAGCAGTTATTCTAAGCCAATGAAAGAAAAATTAAAAAAATAGATTATGCTGTAGTGGATAAAGTATGTAGCATCGTCGGAATTGCCCTTGGTTTGATCTCCATAATTATTGTAGTAGGCGGTTTGGCGATGTTCTCTTTCAGAACGAGCATTTACTAAGGGCTTTGAGGGGGAATTAAACAAAAAGTTTTGAGATAGATGTCATTCCTTTTGGCACTGTCTGTTTAAAGCTGGCAGTTTATTTTCCGCTCCTATAACACCTTTTCAGACTTACCTGACTATACAGGAAAGGAAGATGTAAATTGAAACAGTATGAATATAAGTGTGTGTTCATTTGGGGAATGGGAGAGGCTACGACCAGGAGGCTAAACGAATACGGCCGGGAAGGCTGGGAACTTATTGAGGTATTTTGGTGCTGGCATTATTTCAAGAGGGATCTTCAAAATTAGTGACTGAATTTACTGCCGAGATTTTCGATCGTTAAGAACTAAAACGATGAAGGGAGTCTGTGTACCAATGGCACCTGAACTGTTTCTTCCGCTAGTTCATATCGGTATGGGGTTGCTGCTTGTCGTACTGGGTTACCTGATGAAGGATAAGCAGTGGGCCTGGCTCATATCGGGCTATAACAATATCTAGCTTTCACTCTGCCGGAGTTGTGACTCAATCACTGGAATAGTTGGTTCTTTAAAAACGTAATATGCATTTTGAAAACATACAGAGTAGCGGTGCTTGGGGGTGTGAATTGTATCATTTTATTGTAGATTAGCCATCGTGGTCATGGAAGCATATCAAAAACTAGAGGGGGTGTGCATACTTTTTAGCAGAAATCCTAAACCTTTTAACAGATCAAACCTATTAGCGTTAATGCAATATCGCTAAATTGTATCAATAGTTAGCTCATTAGACACGAGCCAATCATTCCACGCGAAATTTATTTGATGGTACAAGAAGAGATGATACGACGAGCAAATCTGCATGCCGAAAAATTGGGAAAAAACGTGTCTATAGCAGCAAGTACGCCTTGTCCAGTATTGTGTATTGCGGCAACTGCGGTGAAACTATTGAGTTTAAGTCCTGTGTTAAGATATATATAAGCAGAGCATGACCGTCAGTTGAGGAAAGTAGTTCCTTGCTTGGCGGTTTTTTCATTATAACTGTTGTGATATTTTATGATAATGAACATTAATTGTGATACAATGTTGATTACCAGAAGGATAACAACATTGTTTAGTGAGGGGAGAGAAATGTTTGATGTGAATAAATTGCTGGAGGATGCTATTAATGAAACCAGGAACCTGAATGATGGTGAAATTTTCCTTGTTAAAGATTTGTTTATGGGTTACTTTTGGAAAAGAATTCCTCATGGGAATTGATTGCTGCTTGGCACTTTGTTTCTGAATTACGTCAACAAAACAACAGGCAGTATTCAGAAAATAGATAAAACATCTTCAAAACAACAAAGATACAAGAAAGTTGAAATTATACATGATTAGATCATAGGCCCGGAGTAAGTGGAGAATATCAGACAAATTTATTTAAACGTAAGCGTAAAATAATCCCCACCTTAATTAAGGCAGGGTATTTAAACTACCTATTTTTTAACCGGCAACTATCAGGTAAAGTATCAGACCATGGTAACAGTTGATCCAGAATATCCTGTTTTTCAATATCTATGTTAGGCAGTTTCTCAAACAAATAGTTCAAGTAATTAAAGGGATTTAATCCATTTTCCTTGGCCGTTTCAACGACACTGTAGATAGTAGCACTGGACTTAGCCCCCCGGGGGGTATTAGCAAATAAGAAGTTTTTTCTTCCGATTACAAAAGGCTTGATGGAGCGCTCAGCACGATTATTATCAATATCCAGGCGACCATCCAGCATAAAAGCTTCAAGCTTATCCCACTGGTTTAGGCAGTAATTAATAGCTTGACCGAAAGAGCTTTTTGGGAGCACCTGCGGTTTTTGTTGATTAAGCCATGCTAAAAAAGCATCCAGCACAGGACGGCTGCGCTCCAGGCGTTTTTCATAACGTTCATCAAAGGTTTTTTCGCTTAAATCACGTTCAATAGCAAATAGGCGGTTGCAAAAGTCCAGGCCTTTCTTTGCTGCTACTTCAGCATTTTTTTTGGACTTAGGCAGAGCCTTAAGCGTCTCATCAAATTTCCGTCTTGCGTGGCTCAAACAACCGACTAGGGTAACGTCCGATAAACCGTTGTAGCCAGCGTAGCCATCAACCTGCAGATAACCTTTGAAACCGGAAAGGAACTTGTGGGGATGGACCTTGGCCCGTGTCTCTTGGTAGTCATAGAGGACGATGGACGGCCCTTCCCGACCGGTTCGATACAACCACATGTATGAAGTTGATTCTGCTGGCCGTTCCGGTTCCTTTAGCACCTGCAAGGTGGTTTCGTCTGCTTGTAGCACTTCATGATTTAGTAGGTGAGTGTGCATACGGTCGTATAGAAGTTTTAACCACTTATCAGCTCCGTAGACCACCCAGTTGGCCAGGGTCTGACGGGATAATTCAATTCCCAGGTACTTAAACTGCTGTTCCTGCCGATAAAGAGGCATGCTATTTAAATACTTTTGGCTCATAACGTAGGCCATGAACGACGGGGAAACCAGGCTCCCCTTTAGCACAGGGTTAGGCATTGGAGCAGTTACTATAGGACTGTTGTTTGTCTCATTTTTTTCACAGTTTCGGCAGGAATAGACATAGCGCACATGCTTTACTACCTTTACCTGAGCGGGAATGATTTTAAGCTCCTGCCTGACCTCCGTGCTCATCTCGTGCAAAGGATGACCACAAGAGCAGATTTGCTCTTCTTCTGGCAGGCGGTACTCTACCGTCTCCACGGGCAGATCTTTTAACATGGCCTCACGGTGGCCCTTCTTTTTCTTACGTCGTTGGTAAGTAATGGTTTCAATTGTAGGCTCAGCCAGAAGGGGCTGTGCTTCTACCTCTGCTTCATCAAAAAGCTGCATTTGATCTGGATTGGTCTTTTCACTGGATGATCCGAATTGCCGCTGTTTGTTGAGCCGAAATTGTTCTAAAAACCAGTTTACCTTGGCATTAAGCTCGGCATTTTCTTTTTCCAGTTCTTCGCAGCGTTTTTGATAGTAATCTATAGAATTGGCGGTATTTTTAGGTTTTGTTTTCATATATTATTAATTCGACTAATATAAGGCTAATTCCTCCTAAAAACAGTGGTTTTTTGTGAAATTGCTATGTTTTATATGACCGTACGAGCTGTTACTGCCGAATGAGCCTGTTGCTGATCTAAGGACAGACCATCCAGTAACCAGCGCAGCTGACGGCAGCTGATTTTTATCGGCTTAAAGCTGGGCTGTTCCGGCCATTGGAATTTGCCTCGCTCCAAACGTCGATAATATAGCCAAAAACCATTGTGTTCCCAATGAAGAATCTTTAGCTTATCTCTCTTTCTGTTGCAAAATACAAATAAACAGGGGGAGAAGGGGTCCAGTTCAAAGCCTTCTTTTACCAGAACTGCCAATCCGTCGATCGCCTTTCTCAAATCCGTGCTTCCGCAGGCCAGGTATACCCGTTCTACGGTATTTTCGTTCAGCATATGTCTGCTAATGTCATTACCAGGTCTGAGAGTAGCTGTTTGTCAAATCCTGGTTTTACTTCTATGGCTGCTTTGCCTATTCTTACTAGCATGGCGTTCCCAGGGTTGGAACCTAAACTGTCTATTTCTATTGACATCCATTGTGCTGGAGCAGCAGAGTTTTCTATGTTTTTATATTTGCGAAGCCAGTAGCGTAACTGATGAAGTTTAATATCATGTGTAGCGCACCATTCTGTGGTGCTCTGCCCACTGACTCTAAAAGCCGATACCCGTGCTTCCCACATTTTTCTCAGTTCTTCTTTTGTCATAAATGCAAATCCTCCTCACTTGGTTTACTTGAGGAAAATTATCGCATATTTTATGGAAGATTACTATGTGGGCACAGTTTGACGCTTACTTTCATTATAACTGTTGTGATATTTTATGATAATGAACATTAATTGTGATACAATGTTGATTACCAGAAGGATAACAACATTGTTTAGTGAGGGGAGAGAAATGTTTGATGTGAATAAATTGCTGGAGGATGCTATTAATGAAACCAGGAACCTGAATGATGGTGAAATTTTCCTTGTTAAAGATTTGTTTATGGGTTACTTTTGGAAAAGAATTCCTCATGGGAATTGATTGCTGCTTGGCACTTTGTTTCTGAATTACGTCAACAAAACAACAGGCAGTATTCAGAAAATAGATAAAACATCTTCAAAACAACAAAGATACAAGAAAGTTGAAATTATACATGATTAGATCATAGGCCCGGAGTAAGTGGAGAATATCAGACAAATTTATTTAAACAATGTGGTAGATGTTGGGAATTCTGTGTAGAAATTTTGCAGAAGATAAATTGCTCCATTAAGAAAACATGTCAAAGCATTGAATTTTTAAGAGGGGGAAATAGTGAAATGGAAAAAAGTTTACCCTATATCATACCACTTTTTCGGAGTGCTTTATTTATAATTGGCGGGTTGTTTTTTGCTGCGATAACAAATCAATCGTTGGATGAAAGCACTAAGTGGTGGCCTGTTCTTTGCATTGTTTTCAATGTGATCACAATTCTTGTTTTAGTTTTAGTCTGCAAATACGAAGGCTCTGATTACAGGGATTTGATTCAATATAAAAAAGGGCAATTAAACTTTAAAAACTTATTGATTATAATCATTTTGATGATGTCAATTGGAGTGGGTGGGATGTATGTCTTTGGACTCGCTATTTATGGGCATGTTCTAACCATTCTAATCCAGCCAATTCCAATTTGGATTGCTATCATTAATATAATCCTATTGCCTGTAACGATCGTATTTGCGGAACTACCCTTATACTACGGATATTCGTTTAACAAGATTGAAGAGAATACAGGCAATAAATTTCTGGCAATGAGTTATATCATATTCTTTTATGCCTTACAACATAGTTTTATTCCGTTATTGTTTGATTGGAAATATATATTGTTTCGATTTTTATCATTCCTGCCCTTGATGATTGTTCTGGGCATTATTTACAACAAAAATAGAGCCCTGACACCTTTGATGATAGGACATGGGTTTTTAGATCTGGCAACAGGTATACAGATATTGATATCGTCGTTATTCCCGGCAATATTTGAAATCATGCAACACTCAGTGAGTACATGATTCGCATGTAACCAAATGTAAAAAAAATATGTTACATTTGAAAGGATTAAACCTGGGGAAGACCAAGGGCTTTCCAGCGTGTGCTGCTTAATGCTACAAAATAGCTGGCGGCAGATTGACTGGGAAGCCCTATTTTTGTTATGTGTGGGAACATGTCAACGGCATTAATTGAGAGAGGGCCGAGTTGACAGATTAGATAACGGTCGTTTTTGTATAGGTGTGGAGACAGGATAGATGTAAGTTAATCAGCAGTATTATATAAGCTTGGTACGTTACGACGCTGCCCAAAACGGGTTAAAGAAACTAACTGACAAGTGTTTGGCTCGCAAATGTAAAAACGTGAAAGCAACAACAATAAAGGCCTTTATTCAGATGCTCGAGAAGAGCGATACATTCTTGACTGAATAATTATCGATGAAGTCATGTCTATGTCTTAATACTTGAATTTGAAGGTAAGGCTTTGGCAGTGAGGACATACAGAAATAGTTGACTTATTCATGGAAAGTACACTTGACATTTTTTCTGACAGTGCTACAATAATAATGAAAAGCAAACTTTCCGTGATGGGAGGGTGTCGGCTATGAAGAATCGGTTGGAAGAAATTCGAAAGCAGAGAGGTATAAAACAGGAAGAACTGGCCGCTGCTTTGGAAGTATCAAGACAAACGATAGGATCCCTGGAAAATGGGCGATATAATCCGTCTATTATCCTTGCCTTCAAGCTTGCCCGATTCTTCGAAATGCGCATCGAAGAGATTTTTATTTTTGAGGAGGAGCAAAGCAATGATAAATAAGGGTATTAAAAAACATGTTGCGCTTGCGGTATTCGGCTTTGTATTGCTGATTACGGGATTTATTCTTGTAATATCGCTGTCGGATGCGCAGGGCATCATGCGCACGCTGCCTTATATCTGTATCGGGGTGGGCGCAGGCTTATTCGGAGGTACTCTTGGTTCGGCAATAAAGAACCGTATATTAAATAAAAGCCCAAATGTTGCCAAGCAAATAGAAATTGACACAAAGGATGAGCGCAACATGGCAATTAGCAACAAAGCTAAAGCAAAAGCGTATGACCTGATGCTGATTGTATACGGCGCGCTGACTTTAGCGTTTGTACTCATGCAAGTTGATATGTATGTATATTTAACTTTATTTGCGGCCTACTTATTCATAGTGTTTTCTATGGTCTATTATATCAACAAATATCACAAAGAGATGTAGCTACAAGTTTAATTTTCTTCTGCCTGTGAACCGCTGAGTCGGAGAAATAACAACAGAAAGGCTTTCAGTTAGGTAGCCAGGCAGGAAAACATCTCTCATGTGGCTGTGGTTAAGCGGCACATCAATTTTGAAGATTTGTCGCCGGAAAAACTGGATCAGCTAACGGATTACGTGGTGGAAAAGCGTGTTTTGCTAATAAATGGGGAAGGTGTAAAGCCTTATAGAGTTCAAGACTTCAGGTAAGACCAAACCAAATGATGGTGCAGCCGCCTTCCTGAAGATTGAGCCCATGTCCCGCTGAAGCCGGATGACAAAGGGCTAATGTTGTGAGTTGAATGATGAGAGTTGAATAAAACAACCTTGATATCCTACTGTGATTATTGTATGGTAACAGTAGGATGAGGTGGCATACATGAATATTCTTATTTCTACCCTGTCTCAAACGCCCATATATGAACAAATACGGGGACAATTCAAGGAAATGGTTCTTACGGGGAAGTTGAAATCCGGGGAACAGCTCCCTTCTATACGACTGTTGTCCAAGGACTTAAAAGTTGGAGTTGTGACCGTAAAACGGGCTTATGAGGAACTGGAAAAGGAAGGCATAGTCATTAACCTGCAGGGCCGAGGCTGCTTTGTGGCTGAGATTGATGCTGCAAAAATAAAGAAAATACACCTAAATATTTTGTCAGAAAGGCTGCATGAAATCAAAGATTTTTCTTCGACGGCAGGCATTTCCCGGGAAGAAGTAATTAGTGTTTTAAATAAAGTCTATCGAGGTGGCAACGATGACCGCTAATGCGCTGGAAACAAGAAATCTAACTTCATATATAGGGGACTTTGCCTTAAGGGATATTAGCCAAAGGCTTTTTCTTTGGCCCCGATTAGCGTAAATACTCTTCCCATTGGTAGAGATGATACAGAAGTGCTTAAAAACATAACACAAGGAGGACTAAAAATGAATAACAAGATGGTCGAGAAGTACAAAGAAATAATCCGTGATGGACAAGGGACGTTAGTTATTATATTTATAAATTTAATTGTATTTATCGCTTTAAATATAATTCCTAGCCTTGGAGCGAAATTATTGTTGAATCATGAGATATCTTTGATACTAGAAAAACCTTGGACATTAGTTACTGTATTTTTCTCACATCAAGTGCTTATTCACATAATTTTAAATATGGGTTTATTTTTATATTTTGGTTCAAGATTAGAAAAGATTACAAACGCAAAAACAGTAGTAATGGTCTATTTGATAGCAGGGCTGATGGGTAGTCTGGCATTTCCATTTAACGGATTAATAATTGAGCGAACAGGGCTTATTGCGGGGGCTTCTGCAGCCGTTATGGGAGTAGTTTCTGCATTCGCAGTTATGCGCCCTAGTACAGTAATACTAAAATCGAAGGCTATGTGGTGGGTATTAGCTTTGATTGTCTTTAGTGTATTTTCTGCAATTTTAATTCCTCAAGCATTAGATAGTGGTGTTGCTCATCTTACAGGAATTTTTGTGGGACTAATTTCTGGATATTATATTAAAAACAAAGAAAATATAAAGTCTAAATGACAGCGAGATATGCCGCAATTTTATAAAAGCAAAGAAAGTTGATATGTTCCCTTGAACGTCCCTTTTCGGAAAAACAGCCAAAAACCCATTGATATGTTTCCTCATACGCAAGGTGCAAAAATCGCCCTCTGCCATCAATGCTATCCTCTCGAGCCACGTGGAGTGCGTAGTATTGATGTCTATAATTTAAAGTTCGAAAAGTATTGAAATTACTAAGTTTCATAAAATGAAAGTAAATCTGTCCACTCGACTTAACCCCTCGATATGCGTTCATGGGAACATATTGAGGGTGTTTTTTTGGATAAAATACGACCTCAAAAATGGTAGGGTTGAGGAGACAGAATAGATGGAGCCATCCAAAGGGTTCATTGGAACAATCGAGGATGCAGGTCCATTGTCTGGCGATGCGTCAGCCGCCTTGAAGAAAAAGGTTCCGACTGCCCCTCCCCAACCATCAATGAAGAGGCTTTAAAGGTAGCAGTTGTAAAAGCAATAAATGATGTGCTGGCCGAAAAAGACATTTTCCTTGCAGTCTTAATCGAAAATATTGCCACCGTTTTAAATGAAGAATGCGACAAAGCCACAAAAGACATTGATGAAAAACTGGACGAGCTTCAAAAGAATTATTAAGACTGGCCAATTCCAAAGCGAATTATGAGGATGTGGCAGATGAGATCTATCGCCTTAGGGAATTGAAGCAAAACGCCCTGATTGAAAATGCAGAGCGTGAAGGAAAAAGACAACGCATTATTGAAATGGCAGAGTTCTTAGATGATCAACCAAGAGAATTGGAAGAATATGATGAACAGCTAGTAAGAAGGCTTATTAAGAAAGTGAGAGTTTTTGAAGAGAAGTTTACGGTGGAATTTAAGTCGGGCGTTGGAGCCGATGTTGACTATTATTAAGAATAATGATAAGATACGAATGAATAAAATAAAATGTTCATTCACTCGGAGGGATACTTTATGTTAGACAAACGACAAGAGATATTTAAAAGTGCGAGGGAATTATTCTATATAAAAGGCTTTAAAGAAATTGGTGTTGCAGACATTGCAAAGCTAGCTGGAATAGGTGTAGGTACATTTTATAACTACTACGACTCAAAAGAGCAGATTTTCTTTGAAGTCCTTATGAAAGAAAATGAAAAGCAAAAAAAGAGCTTGCTGGAATCTTTTAACCTCAATGAAGATGATCCATTAGCGCTAGTTACAAAATTAGTGACACAGAATCTTAACGCAATGAACACAAATAAGATTCTAAGGGAATGGAATAACAAGGAACTGGTCAGTAAATTGGAGCAACATTTCCATGAACAAGACGGTATAGAAAGCATAGGAGAGTTGTTCCAGAGCACTGCATCAGAACTGATAAAAAAATGGAAAGCTGAAGATAAAATCAGAATTGACCTGGATGATGAGCTTATATTAGCTTTATTGAACTCTGTACATTATATCGACGTTCATAAGGGAGATATTGGAGTTCACCACTTTCCGCAGATTATATATTACTTAGTAGAGTTCATAATGAAAGGGTTAACTGACTGTCATAAGGAATAGATAGACCAGGCAGTTATTTTTTGTTATTACATGAATGAATTACATTCAATATTCATTCACTCTTGTAAAAGGATGGGTGAAAAGTGAGAAGCATAATCTCCGTGAGAGCAAAGAAACGTGGATTTCGGTTTGATAGTATGTTTGAAAAAATGAAGGGAGGAACTATGTGTGCGAAAAATACTGTTAGTGGTACTAGTGATTACTCTTGTAGCAGTTTTAGGATTTGTAACATTTTTAGCCGTTGAAACCTGGCGTGAAAACAGAAGTCTCTCTGTGGGCGCTGTAGATTTTAATAATCTCAATGACGGTACTTATATTGGAGAGTATGGCGGCTATGCCGGAAATCTCAGATTAAGGGCCAAGAAACTACAGGTTACAATAAATTCAGGAAAGATCACTGCCATTCAATTATTGGAGGAAGACCATCCATCCGAAGTCTCTGAAGGGAATATGAATGAATTAATTAATTCCATAATTACGTTACAATCATTGGATGTGGATACCATCAGCGGAGCTACCGTTACCTCAAAAACTTACCTCAGTGCGGTTGAAGACGCTCTGCTCAAAGCACTAATTGAATAAAAAAAGGATAAACATGCTTGGTCAAGGGAGGAAAAGTTAAAATGCTAAAAAGAAAACTAAAATTATTGTCGGTGTTTCTGGTTTTGGCGCTGGCAGCAGGATGGACGATATTAGCTATTGAACGGCTTGAGGGCAGAAATCTTACTATTAATAACGTGGATTTTAACAATCTTAAAGAGGGCACTTATTTTGGTGAATATGATGGTGGTATGCTCAAAATGAGAGCAAAAAAAGTGATGGTGACAGTGACTTCTGGAAATGTCACAGATATCCAGCTATTAAAGCCTGAACTAACTCGACAAAACAAGTATCATCCCAGTGAATTGTTCAACAGAGTCATCAATGCACAATCATTGGAGGTGGATGTAACCAGCGGTGCAACTGTCACTCATAAAGCATTTCTTAAGTCCTTGGAAATTGCTTTAAGCAAAGCGAAAAATAGTGATTAGTTATTATGAACTGGGGTTTTGAAACATGATTACGTTTCTCTTAGCTGGGTTCCTTATGATACAAGGTTGTTAGGTAAAGTAAGAGCAATTTATGGGGGAGTGTTCTTATGAAGAAAGTGGTTGCGGTAATTGGGAGTCAGAGCAAAAACGCTACTTATAACGCTGTCCAGAAAATGGAAAGCAACTTGATGCAATATGTAGATATAGAATTTGAGTATATTTTTTTAAGCGAGTTTCACCTAGAGTTTTGCCAAGGATGCAAGCTATGTTTTGAAAAAGGAGAACAATATTGTCCTTTAAAAGATGATAGAGATAAGTTGCTGGAGAAATTGGATAATTCTGATGGGGTTATTTTTGCTACTCCTGTTTATGGATTTCAGGTGACGGCTCGAATGAAAAATTTTATAGATAGATCTTCTTATATTTTTCATCGTCCATGTTTTTTTAGTAAAACTTATATAGCTGTCGTAACCCAAGGAGTTTTTGGTGGAAGGGGAGTTCTTAAATATTTGGAGTTCGTAGGGAAGAGATTAGGTTTTGAGGTAATTAAAGGCAGTTGTGTGCGAACATCAGAACCAATCACCGATTATCAGCAAAAATGGATCGAAAAAGAAATGAAAAAATCTGCTGAAAGGTTTTACAAAGGACTTATTCAGTCAAAATTAAGTACGCCATCATTTTTTAGTTTAATCCTTTTTAGATTAATAAGAACATGTTTACAATTTGAAGATAGTTGCTCGCGTGATTTTTCTTATTATAATGAAAAGGGATGGTTTCACTCTGACTATTATTATGAGGCTAAATTGGGCCTTATAAAAAAAAGTGCAGGGAACCTATGTGATAGGATAGCTTATACCATTAGGAAAAACTGGTGAGAAAAAAATGATGCAAGAAAATTATCAAGTCATTTTTTATTTATACCCAAATCTTAGAAAGGCGGTCAAATAGAATGAAAGGGTGCAATAAGATTCTATTAATAGCAGGTCTTGCATTGCTCATTGTGTTAATTGTAGGAGGTGCGATATTTATGTTTGGTATAAAAAAAGAAGAATTCCTTGAAAAATATTTTGTTGAGCCAGGGGCACTACTGCAAGTTTACAACAAAACAGGAAGCATATCAATTACAAGTTGGGAACAGGACTATATAGAGGTTGTAGCTGTCAAACAGAGCGTGTTAGGGCTATTTCTGGATCAGGTAAATATTGAGGTAAAAGTTAGCGATAGAATTGTTATAAGCAGTGAATACAGTAATAGAGCATCCCTAATAGTTGGCGTTGAGTACCAAATAAGAGTGCCTGAAGGAATACTAGTGTCCCAGGTAGATAATTCAACAGGAAGTATCAATGTTGAGAATGTCGCAGGAGATGTCATTGCACAGACATAAAGTGGCAGTATCAATGTAAAGAATATTGCTGGGGAAGTCTCAGTCCAAACGTCCACAGGCGGGATTGAAATTAATGGAGTTACTGGTTTAGTAAATGCAATAACCGATAATGGCAAAATTAGCGTTACCGAAGCAGGCGGTATACATAAGATCTGTACCAAGCGTGGTAGCATTTCAGTTGAAGTTTCAGCTATTCAAGAAGACTTGGAAATTGGCTCTCAATCCGGCACAATTACAGTTTTTCTTTATCCAGGTATAGATGCATATATCAAGGTAGGAACTTCTAGTGGAAATATTTCATATGAAGGTTTGAATCTTACAGTCATTGAATCAACTAATAATTGTTTAAGATAGCAAAAAATGACCAATTGCTGACTGACTTGCCTGTCCGAAAATTGCCAGATATAATGACCATAACTACTCTTAAGAAAGGAAAGACGCCCCTTTTTGATAGACTGCTCACCACAGCAGTCTCAGGGACGTCTCACACAACTCTTATGGTCATTCTATCAGAATATGAGTTGATTGAAAACCCTGAAACCAGTGTTTTTTGTTAGGAGTCTGGAGCCATTTTGTTGTCCCTGTTGTCGTGGCGAGAAAGCCACTGTCATTGGAAGCCGCAACAGGAAAATCATTGAAACCAGTGAAGGCAACCCTCAGACTAAGACCATCCGCATCAGACGGTTGAAATGTGAATCCTGCAGCAGGATCCATCACGAACTTCCCGGCAGTGTGATCCCCTACAAACGCCATGCAGTCAAAAGTGTTGAAGCCGTTCTGGAAGGAAACATCTCACTGGTCATTGTGGAAAATTCCACCATTAGACGCTGGGTTTCCTGGTTTGACGGTCTCACCTGCCACCTGCTGGGTGTGTTGAACACCATGACAAAAGACAATACAGTGGAAAAAACTCCCTTTCCCGGAACCCGACTCCAACGGCTCCGGCAGTACGTAGGCGAGACAACTGGATGGCTAAGCCGCGTTGTCCACCAGGCAGTGAAACAAAATCTTTGGGTACAGACCCGTTCGGCCTTTTCTGCCGGGTAAAGCCGGTGTATGGTGATGACAATCCCCTTTTAGAAAGGAAGATGGTCATGACCAAGGAAGGATTGGGAGCAAAAGTTTTTCTGATTAGTTGTAATAAAAAAATATGTTAAAATGTAAATATTTAAAGTAGGCTGTGCGATAATCTCTACTATGGGGTGAAATTTATAAAATGCACAAAAATGAAACAATTAAATTATTTTTCATTAAATTATTCCATACAATCATTTGGGTTGTTTTTGTGATATTAATATCCTACATACTTTACTCATCAATAAAGAACATAGTTAATGCATTCACATTTATTGCAATATTAATAGTAGGAATAGAAGGTGTAATACTTTTTCTAAATGGATGGAAATGTCCATTAACAACTATCGCAGAAAAGTACGATAATAAAAGAGAAATTGGATTTGATATATTTCTTCCGAAATGGTTAGCTAAGGACAATAAAGTTATATTCACAGTTTTGTATCTATCAGGCATAACAATTGTTATTCTTAGGTTGCTTACAAAATAATTAAAAAAGAGTAATTATCTAGGGATTTTTCAGTCTCGTTATTAATCGACATGTTCCCTCATACCTCGGTTTCTTAAAAATAAGTAAAAAACCGATTGATATGTTCCCACATACGTCGGGGGTCAAAAATCAACTTCTGACATCAATGCCATCAACTCGAGTCACCTTGTTTGCGGGAACATATCAAGGAATACGGGGTGTGCAAACCTTGCCGGAGCGCTATTATCCGGTAGTTTCCGGCCCTTGCCCCTTGGCAATTTTTTAGAAACTCTCTCTCGGGGCCAGTAACACGGTGAGGGACAGGCCCCTATTAGGATATTCTGTGGCCCAAAAGCTGAAAGAACAACTTGCCGCCAGGGGCCACAAAGTTACCACCGAGCAGGTTACCATCAGCGGAGAAGCATCTCCCGGAAAGAGGAATTTCCAATTCACTGCCGTATAAAGAGAATTATAGAAAACTTTATTTTCATTATTTGAGGACACTTGACATCTAGCTATCTGATTTCTAAAATTCCTTGTGCTGAGATTGAGCGGTGGGGACCAAGGATTTCTCTGTGACATCCTCACGGGGTCAATAGACCCCAAAGATACTCGCTGGTATTTTCTAATATAATCCATAGAAATGATTATCGTGCAAATTATCTAAAAAACACACCCACCAGGAGGAAAACATATGTTTAACAATGACTATATAATGCGAGAAATAGAAAACCTGTCGAAGGCAGCAGTCAGATTTTTTAAAAAAGATATTATTACGATTGAGATATTTGATGAACAAGAAAACATTTCAGACAGCGGCTTTTTATATTACAGATTGAAAAAATTAATTCAGGATAGAAAGATTAATGAAGCAGAGGACCTTCTTTTTGAAGAGGTTGAACGCAATAGAAGCAAAGAGCACTTAAAAGTTGCCATTGCATTTTTTAAGGATTTAAACGAATTGACTGATGAAACATTGCTTAACTGTGACTATTCACGGAATGAAATTTATGAAGGAATTCAAGCTGTTCAAAAGTACTACAGAACTCCGAAATAACAGCAGCTTCACTGAAGTGAAGCTGCTGGCTAGTATTACTATAAAAAAGAAAAGATAGTTTTAGAAAGCTTTCGTCTGCAGTTAGCCATAGCACTACTATGCCACCCGCTCGCTTGCTCTCCGAAGTGTAATTACCGCTGCAAAAAACAGTATACAATTGGCAGCGGTTAAAATAAACAGAGGTAAATACAGCCTGCCCCAATCAACTGCTGGTAAAAGGGATAGGTAGAAAGCATCTATTATCCAATTAGTGGGAATTACCATCATGATTTTTTCTATAATGGGATGAAGGGCAACATTTTGAAGAAGAACGGGAACCAGTAAAAAAATCATCACCATGGATGATATTTCATTCAGGGTCATCAGGTCTTCCGTCAATCCACCTACTATTAGACCTGTTAAAGTAGTAAGTATTGCCCCCAAAATTAGAAAAGTGAAAAAGACACCCGGAGAGCTTATATTCAAGCTGCTAACCAAAGCGGTTAGCAGGCCTACTATGCTGCACAATAAAAATCCGGTAATGGCTTTGCTGGTAATAATCACAGGAAAACTGATCCCTGCGGTCACCATCGCTCTCAGGGTTCCTTTTTCTTTTTCCTCAACAATCAAGGAGGGTACCAGCAGAGTACCAATCATTACTAATCCCATAACCACACTTATTACTGAGATCTGGGTATGCATACCCCTAGGGGGTGTTTCGTCATCTTTCACGATACGCTCTACCTCTACATCTGGCATAACCTGTTCTCCTGCAGCGCTAAGGTACATAAACAAAATCATATTTGCCAGCGGGTGATTCTCCGTGTTTTCCAAAATCGTTATTTTTTTCGGGTTTCCCTCTTCCAGGGCCTCCTGGTATCCCTGGGGGAGAATCACTCCTATCTGGATATTTCGTCCCAATGCTTCTTTCAGTTCATTTTCTCTGGTGTATTCCCTCAGGTATATTTCCTCAGTTTCGGCCATCTCTGCCAGGAATACCGGTGCTTCTCCCAGGTAACCTACACTGATCAGGCCGTCGGGAAGCAGGTAGGTATACCCTCCGCCAATTATCAGCGGCATCATAATAATAAAAATAAATGACATATTGCGAACCATATCCTTTACGTCTTTTAAGAAAATGATAAGTGCATGGTACATTATGAAGCCAGCTCCTTTCCGGTAAGCCTGACATATACATCCTCCAGGGTAGCTTCACCTAAACGCAGGGAGCGGAGCTTTCCACAGTTCAATAGTTCAACGATGTGATTTTCTTTTTCCCTGGGCAAAAAAAGCTCCCGGGTTTGTCCTTCCTCTTCTATAACCACGTTCCATTCATTACGCCCGTAACGCTTTTTTAAATTTTGCGGCGAATCCACTGCCACCAGCTGTCCCTGATTTAAAAAACCAATTCGGTGGCATAATTCATCTGCCTCCTCCATGTAGTGGGTAGTAAGAAAAACGGTTACCCTGCTGTCAACAATATTTTTTATTACCTGACGCAGCTTGCGGGCTCCCAGTGGATCCAGCCCCAGTGTCGGTTCATCTAAAAAAAGAAACTGAGGCTTGTTAATAAGGGCACGGGCCAGTTCCAGCCGCTGACGCATCCCCCGGGAAAAATGTTTTACCGTTTTTCTACCGGTGTCTTCCAGGTCAACCATTTGCAGAACTTCGTCGGGGCTGTGTATGTCTTTCCCCTGGTAAAGAGAACTAAAAAATTGCAAATTTTCCCTGGAAGTTAGTCTTTCATACAGACTTCCGGTAAACGTAGCCCCAATTTTTTGCCGGTACTCATGGTTTGTAGGAGTATATTTCCCATCCAGCACTTTTACCTCTCCTGCGGTAGGAGTAAGCAGCCCGGTCAGCATCTTAATTGTGGTAGTTTTACCCGAACCGTTTGGGCCCAGCAGTCCAAAGAGTTCACCTTTCATAACCCGAAGATTCAAATTTTTCACTGCCGGCACCTTACCAAAATTTTTCCCTAAATTAATGGTTTCGATTGCCACCGTCATTCAACCACCTGCCTTCGTTTTTTTAATATTATAATTAGAAAAGAGCGGCAGTGCGATAAATATCAGCCAGGTGGAGAAAAAAGAGCCTTGACTGGAGCATTGGGGTGCTACAGATTAAGAAGGGATTTAAGTTCGTCTACCCGGTGTTTGCTTAATGGTACCTTAAAGCCGGGGGTACGAAGATTCAGTTCGAAAGAATTCTTGCTCCACTTTACAATTTCTTTGACTTCTTGTAAATTGACCAGGCAGCTGCGATGAGAGCGGAAAAAGCCCTCTCCTACCAGTTTCTCCTCCAAAGCTGAAAGAGTATAACGAGCTTCAAAAGTACCTGATGTGGTCACCACTTCCATCTGCCCTCCTGTGGTCTGAATATATAAGATTTCCTCCGGTGAAAGCAGAACCGTTGTGTCATCTTTATAAACAGGAATTCTCTGCCAGGGGCTTGAAGACAGTTGTGATTTTTGTGTTTTTTTATCTCCATCTTCATTGATTATTTTCTCATCGTTAACTTTATCTAAAGCAGTCGGAACAATCTCGCCTGTTTCCAGGTAAAGAAGACGCTGGCAGCAATTAACCGCTTCTCTCTGGCCAAAGGTTGTCAATATTAAAGAGCATCCCTCTTCTACGAGATTGTTGATTACTTCCTGCATGACAAAGTGAGACAGGCGATCTATTTTTAGAAACGGTTCGTCTAAAAGAAGCACCTGCGGGCTGCCGAGAAGAACTACAGCCAGGTTTAAACGGCGTAGAATACCGGTTTCCAACAGCGAACACTTGTGGTTGAGGAATTCCTGGAGGCTAAATTCTTCCACTAAACGGTTTACAGATTTATAAGCAGTTCCATATAAAGATGCAAAAAAAGATAGATTTTCCTTAACGGTTAAACGTTCATATGAAAAATTTTCTTCAAAGAGAATCCCTCGTTTTTGTGCGCAAATCACTTTTCCGGAGGGAGGGGGTATGGTACCGGCTAAAATTTTTTGGAGGGTTGTTTTTCCGCTGCCCGGGCTGCCTATTACGCCCATAATTTCACCGGGATTCACAGTAAAAGTAATATGATGTGAAATCGCTACAAGTTTAATCCTTTGTGCCTGAATCAATATATTCACCCCTCTTGATTCAATAACCATGCATCCAACTGTTATTTCCAAACGTCAACAATTATTAAAACTTGTTGACGAATAATTACAGTTAAGATTTTATGTTATCAATTAAAGTGCTCTGCATGGTATTCTATCCCTTTCGAATATACAGCAATCCATACATCAGCTTTCAAAGCCTGATTACATTGCCTGATAATAGGAGTTTATTCTTTCAAACATGTATCCACTTTGCTGTGGCAGTTTTATGATGTTAATATTCCATAAAAACAGAAATTTCCCTTTAAAAACAAAAATAATCTCAAATTAGGGGAACTGGACATAGTTTTCACTGAGCTTTTTATGCCCAGTTCATCAAGGACTGATGCTTCCATTGATGAAATATTTAATTTTTCTAGTGGCAGCTAGACTCATAAACAAAGTCTGCACACACTGTTTAATTAGTGCAGTTGCTTGACATAATTCTAAATAACTAGATAAAATCCACTTTAATGCTCAATTTTTGAGTATTTTTTGTTTTTTCGATAATATTACCTGAATCGGGAAGGAATTTACAGATTAAAATGTAAATGTATAAAATAGGTATTAATAGTATTGTATGGATAATTATCTTTGCATGAAGATAAGTTTAATACTTCCTTAAGATTCCAAAAAAGATAAAACTGGACAAAATTTCTTTTAGGCGAACCTATGAAGACTGAAAGAACCTTACTATTACAAAGCTAAAAATTCATACGTACATAAAAACAACTAAAATAACTAAAATAACTAAAACAAAGGCCAGCTCTTTGAGTTCTATATAGCTGCAAAAATTTAATATTAAGTAAAATTATGATAAATACTATAGGTAGTTTTTTAAAAAAAAGGAGGAAATTAGCATGGGTATTTTAGGGGTAATAGTAGTAATAGTTTTAGTGTTAGCATATTTTGGATTGCTTATATTCTGCATGATTGCAAAAGTAAGCAAAAAAACAGAAAAATTATTTAGAATTGTGGGGGTATTATTATGTATAGCAGGTTTAGTACTAGCAATACATGATATATTTGAACCTACTATATTACAAAATCTAATTACTGATTTAGGGGTTAGCCCGTTAGTTATAGGTGCTCAACTTATAAACATTAGCATATGGATTACATTTATTAACGTAAATAAAAAAGAGAACAGGAAGGATGACATAGAAAGAATAAGTAGAGAAAACAATTGATATTAAAGGCTTTTATAAAGAATAATGAAAAAAAATTGAGCTGCTTAATAGACAATATCGTTTAGATTATATATTATTGATTTACAACTTCTGCTAATCCATATAATTCGAGATATCGGATCTTAAGCTTCCGTCGCTAACGACGCTATTAATGCCAGCAACGTGAACGACGTGATTATTGACCACAGGGAGGAGAGGCTCACATGGATGACGTTATGACGGACATGGCCAGCAATGCTGTTATTTTCAAAGTAGATATATTAAAACAAATACAATGATTAACAATGTAAATGATTTTGAATATATAAACTCTCATATAAATCAAACGCTGCAAATTGACTTGTTGGAGTTAAGGGAGGTGTATGAATGAAAGAACCCTATATTTCTCCTTCAGTGCATCAAATGGGTGGTGGAGATGATATGCAGCCAATAGCACCATTGCTTGCCGCGTTGTATGTAGTAATAGTTGCTGCTGATAAATACGGCAGCATACGTGTTAGTTGCTACCAAAAATAATCTTTCTGGCTAAACTGTATTACTCCTCCATTTCTATATCATGGTAAGTGTGTTTTATTCATCTAAATGTGCATGGAGATTTAGAAAATACCGGCGGGAATCCTTGGGGTCTATTGACCCCGAGATGAAAGCCGGAAAAGCTACTATATGTCGCAAAATTAATGGATACAACACTTGCATTTGCATCATGAGCATGCTATACTATTTGCATGGAGAACATACGTTCCAGGACATGCGTTTACAACATCTGATATCATATTGTTTGGTCAACTAAATACCGTAAAAAGATCTTAACTGGTAAAATAGCCGATTACTGTCATCAGCTATTTTATGAAATCGCTGATGAGTTCGAGTTTCAAATAGCCAACATGGAAATTATGCCGGATCATATACATCTTTTTGTGACTGCACATCCCAAAAAAGCGCCTGGAGATATTGTAAAAAAACTAAAAGGAATTTCTGGCAGGAAGCTTTTCATACAGTTCCCTTGAGTTAAGGAAAGTATATTGGAAAAATCAAATATGGAACCCATCAACGTATTATGGAACTGCAGGATGTATTACACAGGAAACTATCCAAAGATATATTGAAAATCAAAAAAAGCAGGTGAAATAGTGAGTGCCTTTTACCTATCTGACAAAATACGCATTACCCCGAACAAAACAGCTATAGACAAACTTTGGGCGGTTTCTTATGCTTGCAAAGACGTCTGGAACCGATTGAACGGAGAGCATTATGATAGGGATAAGAAAACCAACTATTATCAACAGAAAAAACAGCTTCCGCTGCTAAAACAACAACACACTGCATTGAAAGTGCCCTCTTCCCAGGTTTTACAGGAAGTAGTCAAATCCCTCAATGCCAGCTGGCAGATGTATTTCACCAAGCATAAAAAAGGTGATCCAGGTGTTAAGCCTCCGAGGTTCAAATCATACAAATATTTCTTCACCCAGAAATACCCACAGCAGGGTGTTTCCTTTGAAATCCACTGCGGCATCTTGCGCCTGGCCTACGGCAAGAATAAATCCAGTTGGATTGAGATTAAATTACCACAACGGGAGTATGATTTCCAGGCGGTCAAGAATGTTGTTGTTTCTTATGACCAGCGGGACAAGAAATGGTACGTATCGCTGAATCGTCATGTCCAGCTGCCCGAAAAACGGGTCAATGCCCATACTATCTATTTTGACCCAGGTTGCAAGATGACATTGACCGGTATAAAGACAGATTATTCAGTTGTAGAGTATGACATCAACCCCTTAAGAGAGCTAAACTTAAAGCATTACCTGCTAATCAATCATCTAAAGTCTCTAAGAGATACAAAACAGAAACACTCCGGGCGTTGGCGCAGGCTGAACAAGAAAATCAGCGGCTTGTACCGCAAAATACGCACCCAGACAAACACTACCTGCACAAACTGGCTAACCAGATATTAAAAAACCACCCGGATACAAACTTTAAGATAGGTAACTGGAACAAAGGGCAGACCCTTGCTGCTACGGGCATCGTTATTATTGACAAGCGCATCAACCGTCAGGTTCAAAATAACAACCCTGTCAAGAAACTCATCGGATACCTGCGTTACAAAGCCATTATGAACGCTCAGCAGGTCGAAGAATTCGATGAGAGGGGTACAACCAGAACCTGTTCCGGTTGCGGCAGCCAACAGCAGATGCCACCAAACAAAAGGGTTTACCTTTGTCCAAAGTGTGGCTTTAAGGTGGAACGTGATATTAACTCGGTGCTTAATTTTTTAAAAAACGATAATTATGCCATGTGGCATGGCCTGGGCGAAGTGCTCAGTATCGTCAGTTATCGTTTTAACCCTGTAACTGGCGCAAACCAAAGGATCGAAAGTCGATCTGTCATCCTGAACTACCAGGATGCACGGGGTCTATTGACCCCGTGAGGATGTCACGAGATTGGTAATTCATGCAAGACAAGTTACTGAATCTCCAGGCATTAGCAGTTGTTGAAGACTTGAAATCAGTGCGGGAGGTTAAAAATGAATATTGGTATCATTGTTTATTCTCAAACGGGGAACACCTATTTTGTGGCACAAAAACTGAAGGAGCAACTTGCCGCCAGGGGCCACAAAGTTACCACCGAACAGGTTACCATCAGCGGAGAAGTATCTCCCGGAAAGAGGAATTTCCAATTCTCTGCCGTACCCTCAGTGAAACCTTACGACGCCCTCGTTTTCGGTTCACCGGTACAGGCCTTCTCCCTTAGTGTGGTCATGGAAGATTACTTGGACCAACTTTCCTCCCTGAAGGGGAAAAAGGTGGCCTTTCTGGTCACCAAACACCTGCCTTTCTATTGGACGGGGGCAAACCGGGCCCTCAGGCACATGCAGAAGATCTGCGAGGGTAAGGGTGGGGAGGTCCTGGGTTCGGGGATTGTCATCTGGTCCGGGTCCAGAAAAGTCAAAACCATGAAAAGTGCCCTGGAAAACCTGACACAGTTATTCTAATGGGATTTGGAGGTTAACTATGAGCAGTATAAAAAAGATCGCCCTGGTTTTTCTGTCCTTAATAGTTGTTCTGGCGCTGGTCCTGGCAGGAGCTATAAAAAAAATTGAATCCAATATGGAAGCCCTGAGGACCCTGTCCCTGGAACAAATCGATATCGCCGGCATCGAAAATGGCACCTACACCGGTAGCTTCAGTTCCTTTCCCGTAGCTGCCGAGGTACGGGTGACGGTGGAGGGGCAGGCAATAAGTGAAATTGAACTGGTTAAACACAACCACGGCCAGGGAGAGGCGGCGGAGGTCCTGACCGGGCATGTGCTGGATGCCCAAAGCCTGGATGTAGATGTAATTTCCCAGGCTACTTACAGCAGTATTGTAATTCTAAAAGCGATAGAAGATGCCCTTATGGGGGCTAATTAAGAGATGGGAATAGGACAGGAAGAATGACGGACTCCCCTTTCAAAGTATTCCGAGCAAGCAACGGTTGAAATATTGACCGATGCAATAAAAGAAATTATTGATTACCATAACGCACAAAGAAATACTGTAGTTACTGATATTAAGGCAGCAAAGAAGTGAGCTAAAATATCGCCTGCCACACAGCAACTGCTTATTAATAATGTTTTTTGTGGTAAGTGTGGCGTTACAACAATAGTAGATTATATTTTACATAATGATCGTTTTGGGGTGGTGCTTAAAGGTAAATGCAAGAAGTGCGGCAAGGATGTAGCGAGGCTTGTTGAAGATGGTTAAACATAACATATGGCTGCAAATAACGATAAAAAACTACTTAAAATATGATGTTTATGTTTTATTTGACAACAAATAGCATTACCTTTATCACTGTCGGAGTATCTTGCATCCTGGTCACCCTTCCGACACGTTTAACGGCAACCTGCTCAAGTAACTTAAAAAAAAGGTTGTTCGATTATAAGTAAAGGTTGGTTGAGCATAATTTTCTTTACTCTAACCTAAGAATTAGAAAGGTGGAAAGTTCATTGAAATCAGTTTCCAGGTGGTACTTTGATGAGCTGGAGCAGATTGGCCTTGATTATACTGATATTAAAGAAGTTCAAGCATATGACCAGCGTATGCAGAAAATAAGGGACATAAGTAAAGAAATTCAAGAAATAATGGCTGAAATCAACGTAAAAGAAGAACACGTGATTCTTGAAATTGGTACAGGAACAGGAGAGTTGGCTGTAGAAGTTTCTAAATATTGTAAAGAATTGATTGCTTTAGATGTGTCTGGTACCATGTTAGAGTTTGCCCGGCATAAAGCGAAAGCTCAAAATAGAAATAACATAACTCTTGTCCAGGGTGGATTTTTAACCTATGAGCATCAAAAGCAACCATTTGATGCCGTTATATCACAATTGGCTTTGCACCATCTTCCGGATTTTTGGAAAATGATTGCATTAAAACGGGTTTATGAAATGTTAAAAGATGGCGGCAAATTTTTTCTAAGAGATGTAGTGTTTCCTTCTAATGTTGAAAACTATAATAAGTTTTTCAATGAGCTGCTAATTCACATAAGAGAGAACGCTGGACAGGAGATTGCTGGAGAAACAGAGATTCATATTAAAGAAGAGTTTTCTACTTTGGATTGGATAGCAGAGGAGATGTTAAAGAGAGCAGGATTTAAGATAGATAAAGCAGAGTATTATAATAATTTTTTAGCGACTTACGTTTGTACTAAGCAATAAAGTGGCTTTTGGAAAATGAGTTATAAGGATGTGCACTCTGAGACATTGTCTAATTTTCTAGTCCAAAATCCTATTGTAGGAGATAGGTGCCAAATGAATGAAAAGCTAATCGCTCCTTGCAATTGCAGCTTATACATTGCTTATCAATTTACGAAAAATAACTTGAACAAACAAGGATTCCACAAGAATTTGCATGTTACTTCAGGATAAAGCCATTTAAGGATTCTTTAAGGTTTTATCATGTTCACCAATATTTCGCAGAAGGATACCATCCTTATAGTATTGCCATGTCATACGATAATTCATGGTAATACTTGCCTCATATATATCTTTAGTACCCTTGATTTTCTTGGTTCTTAAAGAAGGATGTTTTGGATTCTCCTCCATTAGCTCTAGTTTGCTTTTTAAAGCTTTTTTAACGTTTTCTTCTAATAGTTTTGTCTTTTGCTTGAAAAGGTTTGAATAGTAATATTTCATAATTCCAGGTCCTTGAATAATTGTTCTTTGGAATCAGCTGAATTAATTTTCTCATTTTCAATTTCTTTTTCTACTTGTTTTTCTTCCTGTTGCCATTTATTAGTCCAAAAAAAAGCTTGTTCTTTTGGCACCGTAACTACAGGACGTAATATTATTTGATCACCATCAACTTTTATTTCTAAGGTATCACCCTTTTTAAGATCTAACTTTTTAATTATTTCAACCGGGATGGTTATTTGAGATCTGCTTCTAATTTCAGTTAACATTTAAATCACCTCCGAGCAAAAGTGTGAATTTCTTACATTCTTATTATACGAAAATTTCAAACAAAGTGCAAGCATTATTGAAAAATGTAGACAACAACGCCTGCAAAAATAAGGTGTTTTTTTGTATTGCTGATTCACTACTAGAACCGGTCCGGGTATTAGAACAAAATTCGTAAATGCTAGATTTATTTCAGTTGAAAATAACAACCCTAAAAATAGCTTTTAAACCTTAAATGCTCAAATTTATGAGCATTATTTCTCATTTTCGATAATATTTTCTACCATAAGAAGGAAATTATAAGGTAAAAATGAAAATATATAAATATCAGAATTATCCTGAAGTAGAACGAATAATGAATCTTTTAAGAAATAACCCCTGTCTTAAAGGATGTTCTTACTGTAAACAAGCCCTTGATCCGCACCAGGGGTTGAAACGGTATTTTGGATTTGACGCCTATAGAACCTTTAGTGGAGAACCGCTGCAGGAAAATGCAGTGAAAGCAGCCATTGATAATAAGTCACTTTTGGCTATCTTTCCTACGGGAGGCGGGAAGTCCATCACTTTCCAGGTGCCTGCTTTAATGAGTGGAGAAAACGTTAAAGGCCTTACGGTTGTTATCTCCCCATTACAGTCTTTGATGAAAGATCAGGTGGACAACCTGGAAAAAGTAGGGATAATGGATGCGGTGACAATTAACGATTTATTAGATCCCATTGAACGAGCGAAGTCCTTTGAAAGATTGGAGGACGGCTCAGCTTCAATTTTATACATATCTCCGGAATCGCTGCGTTCCAGAAGCATTGAGCATATATTGCTGGGCAGAAAGGTTGTTCGCTTTGTCATAGATGAGGCCCATTGTTTTTCTGCCTGGGGGCAGGATTTCCGAGTTGATTATCTGTATATTGGCGATTTTATTAAAACCATACAGGAGAAAAAGAATCTTGCAGAAAACATCCCTGTATCCTGCTTTACAGCCACAGCAAAGCAAAAGGTAATTGAAGATATTAAGGCCTACTTTAAGGAAAAGCTGTCAATAGATTTGGAGGTATTTACCACCAGTGTTGCTCGGACTAACTTGATATACAAGGTTATAGAAAAAACGTGTCAGGAAGAAAAATATAATACGTTAAGGAATTTAATAGAACAGAAAGAATGTCCCACCATTATTTATGTTTCCAGAACAAGGAGAGCCTATCAGCTTGCCGAGAGGCTAACCAAGGACGGGTATCTTGCCAAACCATATCATGGCAAAATGGATAAGAAAGAAAAATCAGAAAACCAGGATGCTTTTATTGCCGGGGAGGTACCCATCATTGTAGCCACCTCTGCTTTTGGTATGGGTGTAGATAAGAAGGATGTAGGCATGGTCATCCACTTTGAAATTTCAGATTCTTTGGAAAACTACATCCAGGAAGCAGGCAGAGCCGGAAGGGATGAGAAAATTACGGCAGACTGCTATATTTTATACTGCGAGGATGACCTGGATAACCATTTTGTGCTATTAAATCAGACAAAAATTAACATTAAGGAAATCCAACAGGTTTGGAAAGCAATCAAAGGGATTACCCGTTTTCTCATGACTATCTCCCAATCCGCCCTGGAAATTGCCAGAAAGGCAGGTTGGGATGAAAACATAAGTGAAATTGAAATGCGTGTAAAAACTGCCATTGCTGCTTTGGAAGAATCGGGGTATATCCGGCGGGGCCAGAACATGCCAAGAGTTTTTGCAGACAGCATCCTTTGTAGAAATGTACAGGAAGCTATTGAAAAAATCAATGTTTCAGAGCTATTTGATGATAAAGAAAAGGAAGATGCTATACGGATTATAAAAAAACTTATTTCCAGCAGGAGCCGAAGTCAAGCTCAAGATCAGAACGCAGAATCACGGGTGGACTATATATCTGACCATCTGGGGATTGAAAAAGAAAAGGTCATTAGGACCCTTAATCTGCTTCGTGAAGAAGGAATTCTGGCAGATACCAAGGATCTCATGGCTTATATTAAACAAGGAGAAAAGATAAACCGTTCATTGCAGATTTTTAAGTCTTTTAGCAGTATCGAAAAGTATTTAGCAGCGGTTTTTGAAGAGCAGGAGGCTACCTATAATATAAAAGAATTGAATGAGGAAATGGAAAGAATAGGGTGTAAAGAAGTAACGCCTAATAAAATACGGGTGATTTTAAATTATTGGGCAATTAAAAAGAGGATTAAATATACGAACTTAGAGTATTCTAAAAATCATGTGCGACTCATCACTCTGGAGCCCAAAGAAAAGTTCCAGGACCGATTAGAAAAAAGGCAGGAACTTGCTAAATTTGTGATTGAATATCTTTATTCTCAAGGCAGTCAGTTTAAAGGAGAAGTCGAGACTGAAGAAATACTGGTAGGTTTTTCGGTAAATGAATTAAAGAAAGCATATGAAGAGAGTATGAACCTATTTAAAATTGAGGTTAGTATTACAGATATTGAGGATACACTTTTTTATTTATCTCGTATTGATGCAATAAAAATTGAAGGCGGCTTCTTGGTGGTCTATAATCCTATGACCATCAAACGGCTGGAGGAAGATAATAAAAGAAGATATAAAATAGAAGATTATCAGAAGCTGGATCAGTTCTATGAAAATAAGGTACAGCAGATTCATATTGTAGGGGAATATGCCAAAAAAATGATTGATAATTACCGGGAAGCCCTGCAATTTGTAGAAGATTACTTCCGCCAGAATTATACTACTTTCCTGCAGAAGTATTTTAAAGGAAGCAGAGGAGAGGAGATTCGGAGAAATATTAGCCCTGGGAAATTTAAACAATTGTTTGGTGAATTGTCACCAACACAGTTGAGTATTATTAAGGATAATCAAAATAAACATATTGCGGTTTTAGCAGGCCCAGGAAGTGGTAAAACCAGAATTCTCGTTCATAAATTAGCTTCCCTGATTTTGATGGAAGATGTCAAGCATGAGTAGTTATTAATGCTTACTTTCTCTCGCGCTGCAGCTACTGAGTTTAAGAAACGACTAATAAAACTAGTTGGCAGTACGGCGAATTTTATTGAGATTAAGACCTTCCATTCTTATTGTTTTGATTTGCTTGGCAGAGTCGGTAATGCTGAGAAGTTTGAAAATGCAATAAAGGAAACGGTTGAGAAAATTCTCAACGGGGAAGTGGAACCTAGCAGGATTACAAAAACAGTACTTGTCATTGATGAAGCACAGGATTTGGATCAGGATGTGTTTAGCCTGGTGCAAGCCTTAATGGTACAGAATGAAGATATGCGGGTCATTGTTGTAGATGATGACGATCACAACATATTTGAATTCCGTGGCTCAAGTGCAAAATATATGGGAAAATTTATGTTAGAGAATCAGGCAGCAAATTACGAACTATTGGAAAACTATCGCAGCAAAAGAAATCTAGTTGAATTTTCTAATCAGTTTTCTGGTTTGATACGAGGACGTTTAAAGAAAAATGAAATTTTGGCGCATAGTAAGGACAATGGAGATATAAGGATTATACGGTACACTAATAACAAACTGCTTGTTCCCTTTATTGAAGATCTTTCTGGTACAGAGCTTATAGGTAGTACTTGTGTGTTAACTCATACCAATGATGAAGCGCTTCAGGTGACTAGCCTGTTGCTCCAAAAAGGAATACTGGCAAGATTGATTCAAACTAATGAAGGGTTCTATTTATACGATCTTGTAGAACTTCGATTCTTTCTGGAGCAATTATCTATTGATCCAACGACATCAATTATTAGTGATGATATCTGGAACATGGCAAAAAGGGCCCTCGTGAAGAGATATGGGAAAAGTGAAATACTGGATATTTGCAAAAAAATTATCCTGGATTTTGAAGCCATCTATCCGCAAAGAAAGTATATAACTGATTTTGAAGTATTTGTTAAAGAATCTAGACTTGAAGATTTTATTTCAGAATCCAGAGAAATTATTTTTGTCTCAACCATTCATAAAGCAAAAGGCAAAGAATTTGATAATGTGTTTCTTTTGCTTGAAAACTTCGAGATCGGCACAGAAGAGCAGAAGCGACAGCTTTATGTGGCAATAACACGTGCAAAAAGTAACCTAACCATACATTTGAATAGGCGTTACCTGGATCATATTCAGGTGGTAAATTTGACAAGGTCTGAAGACAGGGCTCACTACGAATTGCCGGGAAAACTAGCAATGCAGTTAAGTTATCGAGATATATGGCTGGATTATTTCATTGGACGGCAATATTTAGTTGAGTCCTTGCGAAGTGGCGATATCTTGGAGTATAAAAACGAGGAGTGGCTGACGGATAAGGGGAAAAGTGTTTTCAGATTTTCTCAAAAGTGTGCAACACAATTGGAGAGAATTCGGAAAAATGGTTATGAGCCCCAATTTGCCAAAGTTAACTTCATTGTATTTTGGCGAAAGAAAGAAGAAGAACAGGAGATAAAGATTGTTCTCCCTGAATTGCATTTTGTAAGAAAAGATTTAGGACATGAAATAAACCAAGATAAACAACTATTTGGGAAGATTTAAAAATGAACTTGGCTTTAGGCTTTGCGCAATTAAAAACCTGAAAAGGTATTTAGGGACAGACTTGTAAGTTTTGGCTTTAATCAAGATGAAGTTATTAGTAGAAGTATTTAAAATTCACTCCCCAAAATGTACCCGGGGTCCCAGTCCCCCACGTTTTTGTCCAAGGGCTTTCCCTGTGTGAGCGTCAAAATATGAACTCTGTTTTTTAACCGAAGTTCAACCTAAAGCATAATTAGAAATTGAAAATAGCCTATTTTAGCTGATTTACCCAGGCAATGTAGTGTAGACTATTGGACATATTTATTGGTGATATATCCAAATAATTCTTGATATACGAGGCATTATCCCTTATAATAGTAGTATAGACTATTTAAGGGGGAATGCCGAGTGTTTGTTAAGATAACTCCCCGTAAAAAAGACGGGAAGACCTATTATTACGCTGAATTAGTAGAGTCTTACCGGGAACAGGGAAAGATTAAACATCGACGTCTACTCTACTTTGGTAGTGTAGACCAGGACACGGCCAAAAGGCTTAAGATCGCCTTTTCTCGTGATTTCGATTCTTTCACCAATATAGATAAGGTTGATTTTTCAACAGCTGTTCCTTATGGTAATTTTTTTCTTATCGATTCTTTAATTAAACAACTAGATTTATTGGAGCATTTTAGTTCCAAATTTGTTTCATCGGACCCTCATATAACCGTTCCTACTGCAATCAGGTATATTAAGGCTATGCTATTCCAGAGGATTATACAGCCGGACAGTAAATTGGCCCTTTTAGAATGGTTGCCACTGACACCGCTTAAGCATTTTCTGGATATAGAAAAAGTAGATTTACAGAGTTTATACCGCAGCCTAGAAATTCTTCAGGGAAACTTCAGCATAGTAGAACAGTATCTATATGATACAGCGGTTAAAAAGTTTAATCAGGACGATAAAGAACTTTATTACGATATAACCAGCAGCTATTTTGAGGGATGTAAGTGTATCATAGCTGAGTATGGCTATTCCAGAGATAAACGCAGAGATAGAAAGCAAATTGTGATTGGACTTGTCACCACCTCTGATGGATTTCCCATTAAATGCAAGGTCTATCCGGGAAATAGAGTAGACAAAACAACCGTTACAGAGGTTTTATCCGAACTGAAGGAAAAATACCCCATAGACGAGATTGTTTTTGTCGGTGATCGAGGGATGTTAACTGCTGATAATGTCGATGCAATTGAACAGCTTAATCAAAAGTATGTTATGGCCATCCCCCGGGCCTGGACCAAGAAATTTATTCAAAATACTTTCATTGATGAAAAAGAAATGAGAAAAATCAAAAAGGACCTTTATGCCGTATTTCTTCCTTCGGCAGAGAACCAAAGGCTTTTGTTATGTCTTAATACTCAGAAACGGGAAGACGACCAAAAATATCGCACATTTTGTATTGAAGCCATTAAAGAAGAGTTAGATAAGCTAAATAGTAGCCTGGGTAAAAACAAAAATATCAGCACTCGGGATGAAGCCATGAAAAGAGTGGGGCTTATCTTAAAGCTAAACTCTACCCGCAAATATTTCAGTGTAAAAACTGTTGACAGTAAAAAGAACAATCTGGGTTTTGAAATTCACTATGAGCTAAAAACAGCAAAAATACAAAGCGATGAGAAGTTGGATGGCACTTTCGTAATTCAATCCAATAAAAAAGATTACAGTGATGAAAAGCTTATAAACACATATAAAAATTTAAACAGGGTAGAAAACGCCTTTAAAGTAATCAAAAATGATCTAGACATCAGACCTGTTAATCATCGTAAAAAAGTAAGAGTTGAGGGGCATGTATATATCTGCGTATTGGCCTATTTTATAACTACTGCTATTGAGTATATTGCCATGGATAAAAAGCTTAATAAGTCTTCTCGGAAAATATTAAGACAGCTAAGCCAAATTAGCTTACTTGACATTAACCTGACTGACAGCAAAAAGAAGTATTCGATCACTACAGTACAAAAAGAACATAAAAAAATTCTCAATGCTTACAAAATTAAAAAAGTGGAAGTGCCAAATGTAGTATAGAATTTTTTTTAAAAAACAGCTATACATGGGAGCAATTTAAGTTATCGGGTTGAACTTCGGTTTTAAAAGCTATGTAATTCTACCGACACAATATTTTGGAAAAAGTAATAAAAGTAATATTTCATTATTATGAAAGAGGTGTTTTAAATTAATGAAATATTGAATCAAAAAAACCTTTCTGAAATCCACATTTGGTTTAAATTTACAGGTTGTGTGTTAGCCTTTATACTATTAATACACTACGGAACCCCGTGGGGCAGGTTTCAATTTAAAGAGGAATGTAAAAATTACTTCCAGGAAAAATACCAGGAAGAACTGGTTATAGAAAGAACAGTGTATTATATCCCTCATGGTATTTACAGTGCACGTGGATATTCCCAAAATTATCCAAAAGCAGTTTTTAATATTGGACAGGATTATAAAACAAAAGATCTTGTTGATGGTTATGTTGAGGCAGTTTGGAACTATAATGCAAAAAATGACTTTAGCCCAATTATTGAAAAAGTGTATCCTGATAGACGTAATTATATTGTTGAATTAAGATTCAAGAGTGAAGGAATGGCAGAATGGAACCGCTTAGTTGAGATGCGGGATATTCCAGATTACAAAGAAGAAAATACTCTGGAAATAGGAATTTCAATGAAACATAAAAATCTTCACGATGAAGAGATAATGAATGAATTAGAAAGAGCTTTAAAAGTGATAAATTTTATAAAAGAAGAACAAATTGAATTATCACTCTTTAGCGTTGACTATAAAAATAAATACCTCCAGTTAGAACATTCCGCTATTTTAACGGCAACCTGCTCAAGTGACTTAATGATAGGGCTGTTTGATTATAAATAAGGAGCTGATAAAAAATGCTTAAGAAATGCTGGCCAAAAATTATACCACTATTATTTTTCACAATTTTATTTGCTTCCGTTTCCGCTGCTCAAGGACCCTTGGATAGCGACACAAGTTTATTTGATGATAAGAGAGCCTGGGAAGAACTTTAAAAAAATTACCTCGGAGAGGTAATTCTCGTCTCTACGGAACGACTTATGCTATTGCAACGTTTTTCACACAAATTTTCAAGGATATGGAAAACAGGAACACCGATATAATGGAGTTAGACGACAGGCAAATTGAAAAACTAAAAATATTACAGGCCCTTAGTAATTCATGGAACACAATTAGCATGAAATATAGTGATACTTACAATGAAAACCTGTATGATATTAAAAAGCGGCACTGGATTGATATGTTTTAAGGAAATGGATTCAATTATAGATGAAATCCCGGGAAGTGATAGGTTTAAGGACATGGAGACAATATATCATGATGAATATGAATAATTGTTAAGGGGGCGTTAAAGTGTTTGGGAAAATAGGGGTTACTGAAGTTTTAATAGTAGGATATTTCTCAATTGGTATGCCTTTACTGGTTCTTTTTTTATCTTATTTTGCGATTAAACTGGCAATTAAAAATGCAGTAAAAAACCATAAAAACACTACTTTGAAAGTCATAAATGATTTATGTGATAAAGATGCTTTAATTACAGTCGTACGCAGGAAATCTAAGTTGATCGCTTTGTGTATTTTTTTATTTATTTTTTTAGCTATAGTAAGCAGCTTAGTAGAAGCTCTGTTTGCTATTCTTGCTCCCATAGTTATTTTAGTAATTATTTATTTTGTCGTATATTTTTCTGTGCTCCATGCTTTAGACGAATTAAAAGATGAAAACATTCTTGAACTCTAAACTTTTTTAGAGCATGGTAATACTTAGTGGCCATACTATTGTTATTTTAGAAAGACGAAAGTATTATATCAATATTGACAGGAGCTGATTTCATGTCAGGTAAAATTCTGGTAGCTTATGCGACTAAAAGCGGTTCCACAAAAGGTGTTGCAGAAGCTGTAGGTCGAGAATTAAAAAAATTGGGATTTGAAGTAGATATTATTCCTGCCTCAAAGGTTAAAAGCATCGAACCGTACCGGGCTATTATCATTGGCAGCGCCGCAAGGGTAGGACGGTTACTGCCTGAGGCAATGAAGTTCGCACAGCAATATGGTAAACAGCTGATTAAAAAAGAAACTGCTTACTTTACTGTCTGTATGACCATGGAAAAAGATACTCCTGAAAATCAGAAAACGGTGACTGCTTATCTGGATCCCCTGGTTAAGATAAAAGAGCCTCTGAGCATCGGGCTTTTTGCCGGAAAGTACGACAGCAAATCCGTAGGATTACCGTTCCGCTTTCTATTGAAAAAACTAAAAGTACCTGAAGGTGATTTCCGCAAATGGGATAAAATTTCAAAATGGAGCAGTGACCTGGCTGAAAAACTGTAAATAATTATTATGACAGCGGCCTGATGAATGTTGACAGCTGGAATTTCATTCTTGTCAGCATAGTTTTTCTGCCTGGAATATTAGACAAAACTCACAAAATTAGAAAGGTGGAAGGTCATTGAAATCATTTCCCAGGTGGTACTTTGATGAGCTGAATCAGGTTGGCATTGATTATACTGATGTTAAAGAAGTTCAAGCTTATGACCTGCAAATGCAGAAAATAAGAAGAAGAACATGTGATTCTTGAAATTCTTATCAATTTATGAAAAATGACTTAAACAAACAAGGATTCCATAAAAAATATTGTCCCGGCTGTATTCCAAGAGGAGAAAGCTGCACCCACATGTCTAATCGATGCGAATTGCTTGGCAAAGGGAAAGTCCGTTTTTGCTATGAGTGCGAAGCTTTTCCCTGTAAAAGGTTGAAATCTCAGACAAGCGCTACCGAACAAAATACCATATGAGTATGATAGAAAATCTCATATTTATTAAAGAGTACCCTTTAACGCGATGAGGGACAGGGAACCTTTTGGTAGATTCTTTAAATATTGCAAGGCAAGTTCCAGAAGCTTGCTGGAAGAATTTCCGGGCAGTGTTAAAGTAGAAAATCATATTTGCGTTTGCCGTGAATTACGCGCCTTATTTCTACAGTATTATCTACATAGTCTTAAATGCTAGATTAGTGCAGTTGGAGGGTTCTAAAATTTTTATTTTCATAAGATACAGGAAAATTTTATAAAAATAATTATATCCGACAAAACATTACAAAACATGTCAATTTATAACAAGGAAGATGTTGTATTTATGTAGAAATTATAATATATAGCCTTTAAAACGACAAAGATGCTGAAATAGAAGAAGGATAGTAACGGAGGAAATAAGGTATGAGTGTTATAGGGTGTAATAGCCGGGGTGAAGTTTTAAAAATATTGAACTTTAAACCTGCCGACTGGTTGTTTCCAGGAAGCAAAAAGGGGAGCCATATCACAGAGCGTACAGTGCAAAAAATTTTTAAAGTTGCAGCCCAAAAAGCTGGAATAATAAAAGAAGTATCGGTGCATAACCTAAGAAATTTTTTTCCACGCACTTGCTGGAGTGAGGGACTGACATAAGATATATCCAGAAACTATTAGGGCACAAAAACACTAAGACTACAGAAATATATACACACATTAACAAAAGCATATCTCTGGCATTAAAAATCCATTAGATAGGATTAGAGAAGAGAATGATGATATGTTATATGGAGTATTCACAAACTATCAAACATTCGGGAATACTCCATATTCTACATATCATGAGAACAATGTTACGGTCATAACTAAGTTATATGAAAATTATCAGTATCAGAGATGAGAGGGAGTTGTTTTAAATGGTAGATTTCAAGAAAAGATTAGGGAAAAGAGAAATTGCAAGAACTATTCATCCATGTGAAATTTATGAGACTCTGGACAGGGCGAGTGATAAAGGTCCACTAAGGCCTGTGCAAGAGCAAATATTGCAGCAATGGTATGCTGACTTTATACAACAAAGAGACGTAATACTCAAACTACATACTGGACAGGGAAAAACATTAATTGGTTTACTAATTCTACAATCTCGAATAAATCAGGAAACGGGTCCAGCGATTTACTTATGTCCGGATAATTACCTTGTAGAACAAACTTGTAAGCAAGCCGAAAGTTTTGGTATCAATTATACAGTGATAGATAAAGAATTGCCTGATGACTTTATTGATGGGAAAGCAATTTTAATAACTACAGTTAAAAAGTTATTCAATGGTGAGACAAAATTTAGACTTGGAGCAAAATCTATAACAATATCTACAATCTTAATGGATGATGCCCATGCATGTATAGGCTATATTAAAGATACCTTTACTATCTCGTTAAAAAAGAATATACAGGCGTATCAAGATATATTAACGCTATTCGGACCTGAGTTAGAGAAGCAGGGAGTAGGGTCGTATGCAGATATTAAGAACAATGAATATGATGCATTTTTAAGTGTACCATACTGGGATTGGCAAGATAAAGTTGCCGAAGTGGCCAAAATATTATCAGCTAATCGTAGCATCCCAGAAATTAGATTCGTATGGCCATTGATTAAAGATATTCTTAGAGAGTGTAGGTGCATTATTTCTGGACAAAACTTAGATATCTCTCCTTATGCCCTACCACTAGGGATATTTGGATCATATTGGCATGCTCAGCACAGAATTTTCATGTCGGCAACAGTAAATGATGATTCTTTCTTTATTAAAGGCTTAGGATTAGATGCAAAAACAGTTTCAAACCCACTTTGTATTAAGGACGAAAAATGGTCCGGAGAAAAAATGATATTAATTCCTTCTTTAATAGATTCATCTCTCGAGAGGTCTGAAATTGTTAATCTCTTAGCAAAACCAAAAAGTAAGGCAAAGTTTGGTATTGTCGCTTTAGTCCCTAGTTTCAAAGGAACATCGGATTGGGAGAAATATGGAAGTGTAGTAGCAGATAAAACATCTATATATCAAGAAATAGAGAGACTTAAAAATAAAGATTTTGAAAAAACACTCGTAATCGTTAATAGGTATGATGGTATAGATCTTCCTGATCATTGCTGTAGGATATTGGTTATTGATTCAAAACCTTTTTCGGAAGCTCTTGAAGATAGATATATGGAGTTATGTCGTAGTAAAAGCGAAATTATTGCTATAAAGCAAGCACAAATTATTGAGCAAGGTCTTGGTAGAGGAGTAAGAGGAGAGAAAGATTACTGTGTAATCCTATTAATAGGGACAGAACTCATCAAAACTATAAGAAGCAAAGAAACAAGAAAACACTTTTCTCAACAGACAAATACTCAAGTTGAAATAGGTCTCCAAATAGCTGCCTTTGCTAAAGATGATATAAAAAATGAGATTTCTCCCAACATGGCATTGAAGAACTTAGTTAATCACTGTTTAATGAGAGACGATGGTTGGAAAGAATTTTATACCGAAAATATGGATAATATGGTTCAAAGTAAAAGTTCCAATAGGATTTTAGAGATATTTGAGGCTGAGAAAAAAGCGGAAAGAGAATATGCGCAAGGAAATAGTACTGAAGCTTGTAAAACAATTCAGAACCTTATAGACATGCATATTACAACTGATGAAGAAAAGGGCTGGTATCTACAAGAAATGGCGAGATATACTTATTCAGCATCGAAAAGTCAAGCAAATGTATATCAAATCTCTGCTCATAAGAATAACATTTATCTCTTTAAACCAAAAGAAGGTATGTCAATTACAAAGATTCCTTCAGTTAGTCTTAGAAGAATTGAGAATATTATCTTATGGATTCAAAGTTTTGAAAATTTTGAACAGCTACAAATTCAAATAGATAGTATACTTAGTCTTCTTAGATTTGGTGTCGATGCAGAACGTTTCGAAAAAGCAATCGATGATTTAGCAAAAGCTTTAGGTTTTGTTAGTCAACGACCTGATAGAGAATGGAATGAAGGCCCCGATAATTTATGGAAAGTTCGAGATAATGAGTACTTATTAATCGAATGCAAAAGCAAAGTTAGCACTAGTCGAAAGGAAATAAATAAAGATGAAACGGGTCAAATGAATAATGCTTGTGCTTGGTTCTCTAAGACTTATGGAGACGCTCAAGTTAAAAGATTAATGATTATTCCAACCAAAAAAGTAAGTCATGCTGCGGGATTCAATCTTAATGTGGAAATTATTAGGGAGGGCAACTTGAAGCGCCTTACTACCAATGTAAATAATTTCTTTATGGAGTTTAAGAATCTAGATTTAATGGATATTCCCGATAAAAAAGTTCAGGAATATCTAACATTACATCGATTAACGGTGGATGATTTGTTAGGATCGTATTCAGAAATTCCTAGAATTTAGCTATCCTTTGGAGAACTGATAACTTCACAGTGAATTTCCAAAATCTCAGAGTAGATGAATGTAATAACCAGACTTAGGGAATTCACAGGACGTTATCCGAAATGGCGAAAAAAATAGAAAAAAATAAATATTGGGAGGGGAATATAATGTCTTTAACAAATGCGTACTTAATGACAACTAAGAACATCAATGAGTTTTTTAATGCGATTTTATCAGCGAGAGCACCTGAGAGATTTACTAACAGTTTGTTAAGTCAGTTGGGGTTTACAAGTTCAAATGACAGATTATATATTGCGGTTATGAAGGGGCTAGGATTTTTAGATGAAGCCTCTGCTCCAACACAAAGGTATTATGACTTTCTTGATCAAAGCCAGTCTGGAATTATAATGGCCGAAGCTATTAAAGAAGCTTATGAAGACTTATTTATGATAAACAATAATGCTTATAATATGTCAATAGAAGAGGTAAAAAACAAACTTAAAACACTAACGCAGGGACAAAAAACTGAAAAAGTAATTCACTTAATGGCTAATACATTTAAAGCATTATGTGATTATGCTGACTGGAGTAAACTGCCGGAAAAGAGAGAAGGAGAAAAAATAGATTCTAAGAAGAAAGACTTAGGAGAGGAAAAAATTATTGGTACAAAAGAAATAGTTAAAAATAAAGTAGAAAAGGATAGTTCATGTCTTAGAGAACTTCATTATAATATTCAGATTCATCTTCCTGAAACCAGAGATCCTGCTGTTTATGATGCAATTTTTAGAAGCTTAAAAGAACACTTATTATAAAAGGTGGCGATAAAAAATGCCTAATCAAATTTATTCTTATGTGTTTAGAGGCCTTCTAACAGAAGAGGCTTTAGATAGAACTGATAAACGAAATAAGTATCCTTTATCAGTTATACTAGAACAAGAAATTGCAGCAAGATTATCTATTGATTTGTTAGATGAAAACTATGTTGTAGGTGCAAGAAAGATGGCAACAGTATATACAGCAATTGCAGCTTTTGAGAATTCTGTGCGAGAATTTGTGTCGAAAAGACTTATTGAAGAGTATGGTGAAAGTTGGTGGGAACAAGCGGTTTCAGAAAAAATTAGAAATAAAGCCGAAGCTAGAAAATTAGAAGAAAATAAAATTAAGTGGCATACCCCTAGAGGGGACAACCTTATTAACTATACTGAATTTGGAGACTTAGCATCAGTAATTAGTCAAAATTGGGCTTTGTTTGAGGATTATTTACACTCTCAAGATTGGGTAAGACAAATAATCAATACCTTGGAGCGCTCCCGCAATGTAATTATGCATAGTGGCGAACTCGGTAATCAAGATATTGAACGTATTGGTACCTCAATAAGAGATTGGATAAGGCAGGTCGGTTAATATTACTGGCCACCTCGGATAACACGAGCTTTCCCGCGAGAGGCGGTGGGGCTATATAGTAATCAAATTGCAACTTTCTTAAGAGTTGTTTAATGCCTTTAAATAATGAATTATATCTAATCTTTCTTTGCTCGGAAGTAACCGGAAACCTAACGGTGTACCAGCTCCTCCCAGAAGGGGTCTGGGGGACTGCTCCCATATTAGTGGACACTGGATAAGAGAATATAGTAAAAAGTTCTGTCTTTTAATCAATACATAAAAATCTTCGTAAGCGCCCAATAAGTCGGTGTATGGTAACTTCCCTAGTAATATGAGACAATTCTCTAAATTAGAATTTGTAGAGTTTTTCGACCAGGTCGAAAAACTCCAAAAGGAGGTTTAGAGTTGAACACCAGGGAAGTTACTAGAAAGTACCGGCTGAATCAATGGACTCAAATTATCCGCGAATGTCGCAGTAGTGGACAAACCGTCAAGGTATGGTGCGCTGACCATGACATCAACCCAAAAACTTACTACTATTGGTTGCGGAAAGTACGTGAGGCGGCATGCGAAGCCATCCCATCTCTTGAAGAAAATAGTTCAATCGTACCAGTAAACATTCCAGCAAATGCAGACGGTCCAGTTTCAGAGTCGACTTCACAAATTATTCTGCGGTTTGGTTCTGTTACATTGGAGCTTCGCAACAATGCATCCACGACGTTAATCGAAAATACCTTAAGGGCACTACAAAATGTTCGGTGATATCTCCAAAGCCGAGAAAATATATATTGCTTGTGGTTATACTGACATGAGAAAGGCAATTGATGGACTTGCTGCTATCGTCCAACAAAACTTTCAGTTAAATCCCTTTCAGAACAGTTTGTTTCTCTTCTGTGGCCGGCGCCGCGATCGAATCAAAGCACTCTACTGGGAAGAAGATGGATTCGTGCTCCTGTACAAGCGATTAGAAAACGGAAAGTTCCAGTGGCCAATGAACGCCGAAGCAGTTCGTTCTATTACAAATCAGGAGCTTCGGTGGCTCTTGGAGGGACTTTCCATTGACCAACCAAAGGCCGTAAAAAAAGTTAAGATAGAGGGTGGTTTTTAACTAAAAAAAGTGCTAAGAATGCCCATAAACACTGGCTTTCTGGACGTTTTTATGCTATACTAAATATAGTAAAAATACCAAAGGAAACCATCATTTATGAGCGCATCCGAGCAGTTGTTAGAAAAATTAGAAAACCGTATATCCCAACTGGAGCAGGAAAACAAAAAGCTCCACGATACAGTCGAGTATCTGACACGTAAACTTTTCGGGAAAAGCTCTGAGAAGACATCGTCCCTACCCACGGGACAGATGTCTCTTTTTGATGAGGCAGAAATAGAAGCGAATCCGAAGGCCCCAGAACCTGACCTTAAGGAAGTGCAGGGTTATCGAAGAAAGAAAGTAAGCGCCCAATAAGTCGGTGTATGGTAACTTCCCTAGTAATATGAGACAATTCTCTAAATTAGAATTTGTAGAGTTTTTCGACCAGGTCGAAAAACTCCAAAAGGAGGTTTAGAGTTGAACACCAGGGAAGTTACTAGAAAGTACCGGCTGAATTATTTATTGCATAATAGAATTGGACAAAGTTGCAAAAGGAATTCCTCACTTTTGCAACAGTAAATTCCCCAATTTTGCAAAAGGCCATTGAAGGCACCACCCAAAAATAATATCCTTGTAATTGGAACTAGATTACGAGGAGGAATGGAGGATGCTTACAATGACCCAAGTAAAGTATATCAGAAAACTATTTTTCGAGGAAGGTAAGAATGTTAGCGAAATAAAACGGGAAACAGGGCATGATCGAAAGACAATAAACATTTATCTTGAAAAAGAAGACTGGAATGAAGAGGAGCCTACTATCAAGTCAACATCGCAGTTTCCAAAACTTGACCCTTACAAAGAAGATATAGACACATGGCTTTTAGACGACAAAAAAGCCAAAGTCAAACAACGGCATACAGCCCAGAGAGTCTTTAACAGACTGAATGAAAAGTACAAAGAAGAATTTGACTGCTCTTACAGATCTGTAGCCGGTTATGTATCTCAGAAGAAAAAAGAGATATTCGGCAAATGTAAACAATCCGGACACCTTCCACTGGAGCATATCCCGGGAGAAGCACAAGGTGATTTTGGAGACGCTGATTTTTATGAAAACAGCCAGATTCACAGCGGCAAATACCTAAACCTTTCCTTCCCTTACAGCAACCAAGGTTACTGCCAATTGTTTAAGGGAGAGAACCAGGAATGCCTTTTTGAAGGACTAATGCTCATCTTCGAACACGTCGGTGGCGTTCCTCAAAGAATTTGGTTTGATAATGCAAGCACCATGGTCACCAAGATTCTGAAAAACGGAGAGCGCAACTTGACTGACGGTTTTATAAGATTTATGGAACACTACCGATTTGAAGCAGCCTTTTGTAATGCAGACTCTGGGCACGAAAAAGGCAATGTTGAGGGTAAAGTCGGCTACCACCGAAGAAATATGTTAGTGCCAATTCCACAGTTTAAAAGCCTAGCTGAGTTTAACAAAGAGCTGCTGCAAAAATGTGAAATCGATGCCCAACGGGAGCATTATCGAAAAGACGGCACTATAGAAATGCTGCATTCTGAAGATAGGCAAGCACTTTTGGAATTGCCGGCAGTACCTCTAGATGTCAGCAAATACATAACCGTTAAAACCAACGGATATGGCAGATTTTATCTTAACAACGGCCTTTATGAATATTCCGTGTCCCCCAAATATGCAAACAGCCGGGTCTTAATTAAAATTACGGCCAATAAAGTAATTCCCTTGGATGAAAGCCATCGGGAAATCGTCCGGCATGATCGGTTTTACGGAAACTACAAGCAACAGAGCATGAAGTGGCTTCCTTACCTGACTCAGCTGTCCCGTTGTCCTGGAGCATTGAAATATACTGGCATCTACCAAATGTTGCCCGAATCCATTAATGATTATCTGGAAAAATGCAGTAAAAGCGATAAAGGCAAAATCCTACAGATAATTGCCACACTGACAGAAAAAAGCGGGTTTACTTGTGCTGTAGAAACAGTTGCTAGCGCCCTGCAATACGATGTAACAGATACCGACAGTCTGGTAAGCCTCCATAATCGTTTACACGGAAACGTGATTGAACTTGCCCCCATCAGGGTAGCAAAAAATATACCAGAGTTCAAACTGTATGCTCCCAATCTGGCTGACTATGACGCAAAACTCAATGAGGCAGGTGAACAAAATGCTGACCAGTGAAATTGCCACCTGCTGCAAAGAGTTGAGATTAAGCCGAAACATTGTGGAAATGTCTGAGAAAATAGAAGCCCAGAGCCATCAGGAATACCTGTTAAAATTACTTAAATCGGAACTGGAACATCGTGATGCGGCTAGGAAAGATAAACTCCTCAAAAGTGCTGGATTTTACACAATCAAGACATTTGAAGGCTTCAAATTTGATGAAGTTACCTTGCCAAAAGCCGTAACACCTGAATATCTTAAGAACTGCGAGTTTATTGATACAAACACCAATATTGTTATGTATGGCAATGTTGGTACCGGAAAAACCTTTTTATCAATCGCCTTAGGAGTAGAGGCCTGTAAAAAAGGCATAAAAACTAAGTTCTTTAGGACAGCAGCGTTGGTGAATAAGCTTTCAGAATCAAAGAAAAACGGTACCTTGTCAAAGTTTATGAAGCAAATACTAAAAGCAGATATTATAGTCTGTGATGAGTTATGCGAAGCTTTACATAACTCATCTTATGAAAAGTTGTTTGTTATGTGAAGTTCGGAACAGGAATCCCCTAATTTTAACAATCTTCCTGTTCCGAACTTTGCATAATAATGTGTTATGGTAGAATCAAAAAGGAGGTCTTTGATTGAATTCTACCATTTCTCTGGCACAGTTAATTGACCAGGCGAAACACACCTTGCAGGAAAAAGGCTATCGTAAAAGTACTAAGGAGCAGTATCACAGAACATGGCATCAATTATTGAAGGAATGTACGCAATTAGGCATCACCACCTTTTCTTTCGAAGTGTGCATGGAAATTCTTCAGAACCGGTATCGAATTTTCCCGAACAGCCCATTAAAAGATCATCAGAGGAATCGCATCCGCCATTTGAAAGTACTCGATGACCTTTGGAACGGTGTTGAGATACGACGCTGTCACCAAAAACCAGGCTCTAAAGCCCCGGAAATATTTAACAGCAACATCGACAATTATGTGGCTTATTGCTGGGATCAACTGCTGGCAGAGAAAACTGTTACAGGAAAGCGCATTCATATGATTAGCTTTCTATGTTATCTTCATGAAAATGAGGTGAATCAATTATCTTCCCTGGACCCGTCCATCATCCTGGATTATGTCAGAAGCCTCTCGGAGAAAGGTTATACAGAGCAGACACAAGCCGGTATTCTTTTTACACTGAGAGATTTTCTTTCATTTCTTTTTCGATCAGGACAGGTTTCTGAATCCTGCGGCCAGCTTTTTCCCATTGTATTTACCCGAAAGAATCATCAAATTCCTTCTACCTATTCCGTTGAAGAAAGAAAGAAGCTGTTATCTCTCGTTGACAGGAATAGCTGCATTGGAAAACGTGACTATGCCATTTTGATCCTAGCGGTGCAGTTTGGAATCCGAGCCGGTGATATCCGTTTGATGAAAATGGAGCATCTTCAATGGTCTAGAGATACGATTGAATTCGTACAGCAGAAAACAGGAAACGCTATCATATTGCCGATGTATGATAATACAAAGTTGGCTTTAATTGACTACATCAGGCATAGTCGGCCAAAGAGCGACTCGCCTTTTCTTTTTGTGCGAATGCGTGCGCCTTTTGAACCCTACAGTGATATGAACACCTTTCAGTATATCATTGCCTCCTACCTTGACAAAGCAGAGATTGACTATTCCGGGAGGAAGCATGGGCTGCATTCGATGCGACACAGCCTAGCTAACAGTCTTTTGCAGGAAAATACGCCTTACCCTATTATTTCAGGGATTCTTGGCCATGAAAATTCCAATACTACAAAGCGCTATCTGGCCATTGATACGGAGCAACTCCGCAAGGTTGCACTGGAGGTGCCCTATGAGAGGTAAAGCCAATATTTATGATCAGGACTTTGATGGCCCTTTCAGTGAATGTTGTCATCGGTACGTCGATTACAAAAAAAGCCTTGGCTTCAAGATGGGTGATTCAATTTTTTACCTCATTCGCGGGATGAATCGTTTTTTTAAACCATACAAGATGACTCCGGATGCATTGGTGTTAACTCAGGAAATGGTGGAAGACTACGTTGCCTATCGACCTGATGAATCCACCAAGACCCAGCATATCCGCATGAGCTTTATTCGACAGTTTGCACTGTTCATGAACCGAACCTATAACCACTCTTTCTATGTGTATCCTCTGAAAGATTTTGTCAAAATTCGAGATGGTTTCGTGCCCTATATCTTCACACATGATGAAATTGACAGGTTAGCAGAAGTGGTCGACCTCATTCCTGAATCAAAAAGGTATCCACAATATCATATTATCTATCCGATGCTTTTCAGAATGCTGTATGGCTGTGGACTTCGGATCAACGAGGCCCTTGGGCTGACCGTGGACCAAATTGATGTGAACAGCGGCATCATTCATTTAAAAGACAGCAAAAACGGTTGTGAACGCCTACTTCCAATGTCAATCTCTCTGACGCACTACTGTTGGTATTACATGGATCGGATGAATATTTCAAATAGGTATAACGGTCTTTTTTATCCGTCCTATTATGGCGGTGAATACAACAGCACACCTGTATATTGTCAGATGCGAAAATTCATGAAGCAGGCGAGTATTTATCGTTCAAATGGCACCTCACCCAGGGTTCATGACCTCAGGCATACCTTTGCTGTCCATGCTTTGGAGAAGATGGTCGCAGAGGGCATGGATATTTACTGTAGTCTTCCGATCTTGTCCCAATACTTGGGCCATCGTGGGATTGAAAGCACTGAAAAGTATCTTCGACTGACGGAATCAGCTTACCATTCCATCATTGACCCTATGCAGGATTTCTATGGCGGCATCTTTCCAGAGGTGCCACATGAATAAACTGAATCCGTTTCACCAAATGCTGTCAAACTATTTTCTCAAACATATCCCGAACCGTTCTGATTACAGCACCAATACTATTAAATCATATCGAGATGCTTTCATCCTGTTGTTTCAATACCATCAGACCTGTAAACATCAGCCGATCTCGTACATGACTTTTGCCATCATCGATAACGAATACCTTCAGGGATTTCTTTCCTGGCTGGAACAGGAAAGAACCTATTCGGTCACCAGTATCAACCTGCGTCTGGCGGCCATCCACGCATTTTATCGTTATGTCCAAAGCTATGCGCCGGAATACGCCGCATGCTGCGAGGTGATTTTCAGCATCAAAAGTCGAAAAGTGCCAATATTTCCAGTAAATTATCTGACGATTAAAACGGTCCAATGCCTTTTGGAGTTGCCGGATGCAAATACAGCGGACGGAATCCGTGATTTGGCTGTGCTGACACTCCTTTACGATTCAGGAGCTCGTGTTCAGGAGATTGTCGATTTATCTTTTGGCGATCTTCGATTTGAAAAACCAGGCACCCTTCGCATCACCGGGAAGGGAAACAAAACCAGGATCATTCCCATCATGCCGCAAACATTGGATATTCTGAATGCGTATGTCAAGAGCTGCCGGTGTGCATCAAAAGATACTTCTTTGACGGCACCATTTTTTTTTAACAAAAGTCATCGCAAACTGACTCGAGCCGGCATTGCCTACATCTTGCAAAAATACGTTGAGAAAGGGTGGCGCACAAAACCGGAATTATTTCCAGATAAAGTTTCGCCTCATACGCTTCGCCACAGTAAAGCGATGCACCTTCTTGAAGCCGGGGTCAACCTTGTTTACATCAGAGATTTTCTAGGCCATTCATCCGTATTGACCACAGAAGTCTATGCGAAAGCGAATCCCGAGATTAAGCGTAAAGCTATCGAGGCTGCCGGTAAAGCTGTGCTTCCCCACGAACATTATTCCGTAGAAGAAAAACAGGAAATGATGGACTGGCTTAAAAACTTAGTATAAAATTATTATGCAAAGTTCGGAACAGGAAGACCATTGCTATTCAGGAATTCCTGTTCTCAACTTCACATAACAAACAACTTTTCATAAGATGAGTGGGGATACGTTCCCCTGGACCGGATAGGTGCCCAACTGCTGTTTGAAGTAGTATCCGAGTGCTATGAAAAAAAGTCCTTAATCATAAACACAAATATTGAATTCTCCAGATGGGTTAATGTGTTTTATGATGAACAGATGACAGGAGCCATATTGGATAGGGTGTTGCATCATTGCCACCTGCTGCTGTTCCCAGGGCCGAGCAATCGGATGAGAGAGTCTTCATTAACCTAGCTTTAAGCCGAGTCAGTGAAAATGAAGTGCTATTTTTTTAGATACAAGGGGTGCGGGATCTTGCCGCAATAATAATCCAGGCCAATGGTGTCATGCTGTAATGTCTGGAGAAGCTTTCCTTCTTTTCAGTAGGTAGCTTTTGTACAGCATGGCACTTTAAAACAGGTATATTTTAACATAAATGGTGTTTTGGTTTTATGATTTTATGTTATTTCAAAGAAAATGGCCCAAAAGTTAACATAAAAATTCCCCACCGGTGCCTGGGGGAAAATTTTTGCAAAAGTGAGGAATTTTCACTTGCAAAAAACAGGCTGAATCAATGGACTCAAATTATCCGCGAATGTCGCAGCAGTGGACAAACCGTCAAGGTATGGTGCGCTGACCATGACATCAACCCAAAAACTTACTACTATTGGTTGCGGAAAGTACGTGAGGCGGCATGCGAAGCCATCCCATCTCTTGAAGAAAATAGTTCAATCGTACCAGTAAACATTCCAGCAAATGCAGACGGTCCAGTTTCAGAGTCGACTTCACAAATTATTCTGCGGTTTGGTTCTGTTACATTGGAGCTTCGCAACAATGCATCCACGACGTTAATCGAAAATACCTTAAGGGCACTACAAAATGTTCGGTGATATCTCCAAAGCCGAGAAAATATATATTGCTTGTGGTTATACTGACATGAGAAAGGCAATTGATGGACTTGCTGCTATCGTCCAACAAAACTTTCAGTTAAATCCCTTTCAGAACAGTTTGTTTCTCTTCTGTGGCCGGCGCCGCGATCGAATCAAAGCACTCTACTGGGAAGAAGATGGATTCGTGCTCCTGTACAAGCGATTAGAAAACGGAAAGTTCCAGTGGCCAATGAACGCCGAAGCAGTTCGCTCTATTACAAATCAGGAGCTTCGGTGGCTCTTGGAGGGACTTTCCATTGACCAACCAAAGGCCGTAAAAAAAGTTAAGATAGAGGGTGGTTTTTAACTAAAAAAAGTGCTAAGAATGCCCATAAACACTGGCTTTCTGGACGTTTTTATGCTATACTAAATATAGTAAAAATACCAAAGGAAACCATCATTTATGAGCGCATCCGAGCAGTTGTTAGAAAAATTAGAAAACCGTATATCCCAACTGGAGCAGGAAAACAAAAAGCTCCACGATACAGTCGAGTATCTGACACGTAAACTTTTCGGGAAAAGCTCTGAGAAGACATCGTCCCTACCCACGGGACAGATGTCTCTTTTTGATGAGGCAGAAATAGAAGCGAATCCGAAGGCCCCAGAACCTGACCTTAAGGAAGTGCAGGGTTATCGAAGAAAGAAATTTAAGGGACAGCGAATGGAGCTATTGAAAGATATCCCTCGCGATAAACGCCTCTGCACTCTTGCTGAAGAAGATCGCTTCTGTGAAGAATGTGACACCACTCTTTTATCAGTTGGTGAAGAATTTATCCGCACCGAAGTTGAGTATATTCCTGCCAAAGTCAGGGTCATTGATTATTACCGTGAAACCTTCGAGTGCCGAACCTGTCGTAAAGATGGAAAACCATACATGGAGAAGTCGCCGATGCCTTATCCGGTAATTCAGCATTCCATGGCGTCTCCATCTACAGTGGCTTGGGTTATGCATCAGAAATTCGTCAATGCCCTTCCCCTTTATCGGCAGGAAAAGGAATGGAAGACACTTGGTGTGAACCTAAGCCGCGCTACCATGTCCAATTGGATTCTGGCTGCATCCCGTGACTGGTTGCGTCCTTTGGTGGAGCTGATGCACCAAAAGCTGATGCAGGAGCATTATATACATGCAGATGAAACGCCCGTGCAAGTAATGAACGAAGTGGGGCGCAAGAACACAACAGATTCCTACATGTGGTTATACAGTTCTGGCCAGCATGCCAAACACCCCATCCGGATCTTCGAGTATCAACCGGGAAGGAGCGGCAAGTACCCGCAGGAGTTCCTGAAAGACTATGAAGGGTATCTCCACTCGGATGCATACTCTGGGTACAAAAAGATTCCAGGAATCATAAGATGCCTGTGCTGGGCACATGTCAGAAGGAAGTTTGTCGATGCACTTCCCAAAGATGCCCATCGACCTGAAGCTACCTTTTCAAGCCAAGGCATTGCCTACTGCAACAAACTTTTTGAGATTGAAAAAAATCTCGAGAAGCTACCAAGTGAACAGCGCAAAGTAGAGCGTCTGAAGCAGGAAAAGCCTGTTTTGGAGGCCTTTTGGGCGTGGATTTATTCCACAAAGAAAAAGGTGCTTCCCAAATCCAAATTGAGCGAAGCCTTGAACTATGCCCTAAACCATAAGAAGGAGCTAACGAATTATCTTAAGGATGGTAGCTGCTCTATTTCCAACAACCTGGCAGAAAACAGTATCCGTCCCTTCACTATTGGACGAAAGAACTGGCTTTTCAGCGGAAGCCCTAAAGGAGCTGCAGCAAGTGCAGCCGTTTACAGTATCATTGAAAGTGCCAAGGCTAATGGCCTAAATCCATACAAATACCTATATTTCATCTTTAGCGAGCTTCCAGGCGTACAGTTTGGGCAACATCCAGAGTTCCTTGAAGTGACTTATACCCGATTTGTCGGACACACATGAGTTAGGTATAATAAATCATGTGGAGGAGATATAAATGTCAAATTATTCAAATAGGTATAGTTATGAATTTAAGAATGATGCCATCAAACTTGTTAAAGAAGATAAACGGTCCATTCCAAGTGTTGCAAAGGACCTTGGAATCAATCCCCAGACATTGCGAAACTGGATTAACGAACAAAGGCACCGGGAGAAGCCTGAAACTGCAAGGATTTCAGAGCTTGAAGCGGAACTTAAGGCCGAAAAACGCAGAAATGCAGAGCTTGAGGAGGCAGTAGCAATATTAAAAAAAGCGACAGCACTTTTCGTGACAAAAGACCGGAAATAACTTACGCATTTATTAGTAAGCACAGCTCCGAATTTCCGGTTGCGAATATGTGCACAGTACTTGAAGTAACCCGGAGCAGTTATTATGACTGGGAAAATAAAGAACCTAGTAAACGAGATCTTGAAAATCAGGAAATACTTGAAACTGCCCAAGAAAGCTACAATGATAGCGGCGGCATATATGGACTGGATAAATTACTTGAAGATGTTCGAGAAAAATTCCCCAAATGTGGTCGAAACAGATTGTATAGAATCCAAAAAGAGAACAACCTGTATTCAAAACGTAAGAGAAAATTTAAAGCTACCACTGACTCAAACCACCAGCTGCCGGTAGCAGAAAACCTTTTAAACCAGGACTTCACAACCGACAGACCAAATGCCGTATGGGTAACAGATATCAGTTACTTGGACACCTCAGAGGGCTGGCTGTATTTAGCCACCGTTAAAGACATACATACAAAAGATATTGTAGGCTGGGCCACCGCAGATAATATGAAAACATCACTTTGCAAAAGAGCACTGGAAAATGCAATTAACCGGTACATGCCCATAGAGGGACTGATTCATCATTCAGATCGCGGGGTCCAATATTGCAGTAAAGAATACCAGAAACTACTAAATGAACACGGCATGATATGCAGCATGAGCCGTAAAGGGAACTGTTACGATAATGCCTGTGCCGAGACCTTTTTCAGCACCATCAAATGTGAAATGCTCTACCATAATAAATATCAGACCCACGAAGAAGCCCATAAAGACATATTCTGGTACATCGAGATCTTTTATAACCGCAAAAGGAGACACCAGGCCCTGGGCTACATGACGCCAGCAGGATATAGAGAATCTTTTGCAGAGAAATTAGCTGCTTAAAAGCTCAAACTAACTCAGGCTGTCAAGGGCGAGCGCAGCGAGTTCAACGGAGGCGCAGCCGGAGACCCTTTACAGCCAAGACGATTTATCACCCTATAGAAGGGCTGCCAATGCCGCAATTTGGCATTGGAGCATGACTACAAGAAGGGGGTTTTCGAAATAATCAGCAATTGGCTGAATCTAGGAGAATAGCTAACTTAATAGTGTCCGGTTTAACGGGAAAACCTCAAAGATTATCTTCCATGGAGTCAGGATGTCCAGGAAAACTGCAAGTAAAGAAAAAGAGGCAAAAACTTAGTTTACACTAGTTTTTGCTTTTTTTATATCCACTGACTTATTAGACGCTTACAAATCTTCTTGCATATGCCATAGAGGATTTTTTATATAGAAAGAAGAAACAATGGTAAGTTAAGACAAGCTTTAAAAATGTAAGATAAATAAAAATGTTATTTATTAAAGTAAATGACTTGGGCCAACCCCCTGGTGTCTTGGCTGTATACGGACGTTTTGGCTAGTGTGAGTTAGTGGAATTACAGACCCCGAAAAAGAGATTTTCTTTAGAAAGGGGGTGTTAAAGTGAAATTAGTAAAGGAGCACTTTATAGAAAAAGGATTATTATGGCCAGTTATAATTTTTTATATATAACAATTTTTGGTCAACTACTCATACACTTAAGAATCATGTTAGGACGAACATATAGACCATACCCGTTATTATGGGCTAGTTTATTAATGCCTTTAATATTTGGAATTTTGCTTAGACTTCCTAGCTTAATAGAGAGATGGAACAGTAATCATAAATTTAATTGGTCTAAATCTATATATCAAGGTATTCCTGCATTAATATTGGTTTTTTTATCACATCCATTTTCTGTGATGCTATTTGGTAATATTATCCCCATTTATTCAGTTCAACGTCAACTTTTTATGGTTACAGAAATAAAAATTTTAGCAGCTATTTGGCTTGGAGTTGTAGTAACAGATTCAATCAAATGCTCTCAAGAGTCTTAAAAGTTATAAAGGGTGTCAAACATAAATTTCAAGAAATTGAAAATAATGATCGTGTGATAACTGCAGCCGATTCTGGCCCGGTCTTATATAGAAATAAGAAAACAATGGTAAGTTAAGACAAGCTTTTAATTCAAAGGTAGGGTTAATATGATTATTTACAGAAGCAGTACTGCACATTTTGATTTGGATGTTCGATTCAATAAGATTGTTGATAAGCTGGAGAACGAATTTATCCGAACCCTTGGCAGAAAGGTTTCTGACCCGGAGAGAAGGTCATTTTGGAGTGGTATCATTTTAGTTAAGTAACAAAACTCGTAATTCTGGAAATAATAACCCAAAAAGAAAGAGGTGTCCAGATGCGAGTATATGATAAAGAATTTAAAGAAGAAGCCATTAAGCTGTCCGGTGAAGTAGGTCCGACAGTAGCTGCTGAAAAGCTGGGAATTCCAGTCACTACTCTTTACACATGGCGAAGCAATGCAAATCGTTATGGAAATATGGCTATTGTCGGCAGTGGTCATAAGCGTGTAGATCCAAAAACCGCTGAAATCAGAGCATTAGAAAAACAACTCAAGGAACTTGAAGCAACCAATGATATTTTGAAAAGAGCCCTGGCTTTTTTCGCAATGAGCCAAAAGAAGTAGCTGCACGAGAACTGTTTAAGTGGATATGCCTGGAAAAAACCCAAGGAAAATCTAAGCACAGCATAAAGACCATGTGCGAGGTATTAGGGGTTAGTGAAAACGGATTTTATAAGTGGTTAAAAAGACAGTCCAGGCCCTACAAATATGATGCTCTTTTGGCAAAGATTCTTCAAATTCGTGCAGACAACCCGGACTATGGAGCGTATAGGATATATCTGCATTTACAACTTTTTCAGGACTATAAGGGCAGTTATTATCTAATCCTCGCGCTCTGTAAAAAACACCATCTAATGCTGAAGAAAAAACGTCACAGCAAGGGGATAACCAAGGCTGATCTTGCTGCACAAGCTAGTGAAAACCTGATCCAGCAAGACTTTACAGCTGAATCACCTAATGAAAAATGGCTGAGTGACATTACAGAAATTCCAACGGCTGACGGTAAGCTTTATGTAGCCGCCGTAATGGACTGTTTTGATGGAAGCATTGTCGGACTAAAAATGGCTAATCACATGCGCGCTGAGCTTTGCGTCGAAGCTTTTACAGCCGGTGTCAAAAAACATCAGGCATATGGTATGATTTTCCATTCAGACAGGGGGAGTCAATACACTAGCACACTTTTCCGTCAAACCCTTGCCCGATATGGAGCAATACAAAGCATGAGCAACACAGGTAAATGCTTTGACAACGCACGGATGGAGTCTTTTTTTGCCACACTGAAAAAAGAAAGCATCTACAAATTTAAAACTGAAACCATGAAAATGGAAACCGTCAAAAGCATCATATTTAGATTTATTGAAATCTACTACAACCGAAAAAGAATTTACACTACAAATGGAGGCTACCCACCCTTGGTCAAGCGTTCGCTCTATTATCAGGAAAACTTATCCCAGGCAGGGTAAACAGTATTCAGGGGCTCTGCCCCCGAACCCCCGGAGTTTTTTCGCTTTGGTTCTCCCAGGGATAGAAAAGAAGACAACCAGGGTTTATTAAACGATTCCCCTGGCTATCCCTGGCAGAACTCTACAGGCCGCTCGTGTTGCTCTCCAGCAGAGCACTATTCTGCCTGTAGATAAGAGCCGTAAATAGTATTTCCAAAAGGAATCCATTTATTAACGAATCCAAAAATTACGAGTTTTGGGGCTAACCCAAATTTGACAACTCCATTTCAGAATTCATTAAGTAAAATGAATGAAGTACTCATCAACGAAGAGCTGAACAGTGTTAATTGCGGTGTATTAATAGAATATCATCTGCCTCAGTCATCGATGCGCCTGGATTTTATGATCACCGGTAAGGATAAGTTTTTGAATCCCAATGCGGTAATTGTAGAACTGAAGCAATGGGAAAGCGTTAAGGAGTCCAATACAGACAGACAAGTCTATACCTATACAGGGGGCGCTTTGAGAGAAGTAAACCATCCAGCCGTTCAGGTAACCAATTACAAGCAGTTTTTCATACTGATGGTGAAGATGCCCTGAGATTATACTCATGCTCATATCTCCATAACTATAAGAAGAATGAGCAGGATAAGCTTTTTGATGATAAATTCAGCTTATATATTGATCAGAGTCCTGTATATACAAAAGCAGATACGAAAAGAATTGGTCATTTTATTAAAAACCATGTGGAAAAAGGAGACGGGCTTGAACTCGTTGACTATATTGCATCTTCAATCCCCCAACCCAGCAAAAAACTGATTAATCACATAAATAACATTATCGATGCAAAGTCAGAGTTTATATTAATGGATCAGCAGCTTGTGGTCTTTGACAGAGTCATGCAGATTGTCAGAGATCATCAGCTTGATGGTACAAACGGAAGATATGTAGTAATGATTAAAGGTGGTCCTGGGACAGGTAAATCTGTTGTGGGATTGAACCTCCTTAGTAAAATATTGAGAGAAGAAAAACAATGTGTCTATTTAGCTCCCAATGCGGCATTTAAAAATTGTATGGCAAACAAAATAGACCGCGAAAGAGCCGGTCGACTTTTCAAACACCCCTATTTCTATAACCGCGAATTAACTGAAAGCCAGAAATCATTTCAGGTGGCCATCGTAGATGAGGCTCATCGCATCAGCTCAACACCGCCGCCAATGCAAAAGAAGTTAGAGAAAAGCCTGGTGGAATGCATTATTGAAAAGACCTATCTGACGATCTTTTTTACCGACGATAATCAAATGATCCGTCCCAAGGATATTGGCTCATATAGCCACGTAAAAGAAACCGCCCAAAAGCTAGGCTGCCAGATTTACGAATATGAACTGGATGCCCAATTCAGGTGTACCGGTTCAGAGGGGTATTTAAACTGGCTTGATGATGTTTTGGGTATCCGCTCTACCGCTAATGCCAGCGGCTGGGAAAACCTTGACGACTTAGAGTTTTATATAGTTGATGACCCAAATGTAATGAAAGAACATCTCATTCAACTGCAGGCACAAGGTTTTGACTCCAGGTTACTGGCCGGATACGCATGGCCTTGGAGTAAGACATTACAACAGAACGGCCAGTTAATGAATGATGTCAAAATATACGACGGAGATACCCTGACTTTTGAGATGCCATGGAACCCACAGGATTCCTATAAAGAAACAAAAAGAGCGCGCGGAATACCTACCAGTGGATCTGACTGGGCAGTTAACCCGGAAGGTGTGAACCAAATCGGTTGCATACACACTTGTCAGGGTTTAGAATTTGATTACGTAGGCGTCATCATCGGTGAAGAGTTCAGATATAACCCAAAAACAGAAACCTGGGAAGCAGATGTGAAAAAGTGCCATGATAAAAAAATCGGTAGTAACAGCCAGACACAGTTCCTCAGGTTAGCACAAAACACCTATAAGACATTACTGTCAAGAGGCATGAAAGGCGTCTTCGTATACGCAGTAGATAAAAACACTAGAGAGTACTTAAAACGAAGACTTAAAGTAGTAAAAGACATTGATAAAGCAAGGTTCTATCATAAGAAATTAACCTCTATTCGAGAGTTGTTTGTAGGTGAAAGAATACAAATAGTAGCGGAAGAAGCGCCCGGTTATTATTCCACCGACCTGGTAATCCCCCTACACCAATATAGCCTTAAACCGATAAGCCATGGTTATTATTTCTGCGACATCACTGACGAACAGCTTTTTTTTGAGAACATCACACAAATACTTGAAAATGATGAAAAGGAACCAGATGATTTTATAAAAAACATGCTCAAAGAAACACCGCAAATCCGCAACTATGCCAAAGCACCCAGCGGCTTGATTGTTGATATCGATATTCTTAAGTTTGAGCCGATTGTCATTGTGAAAAGAATTGTTGAGGGTAAAGAGGTCACTTCAATGGTATTTAGAACAGAAGTTCTAAATTAAATGTACTTATTTTATGTAGGTTATTTTGAAGATAATAAAGAAATTATTAATCATACCGAAGTAACAGGAGGCCACCGTTGGAAAAACATTTAAACATAGACGAATTAAATAAACTTATAAAAACATTCTGTGAAGACAGAGATTGGGACCAATATCATAATGCCAAAGATTTATCTATTGGTATCGTTACGGAAGCTTCAGAATTATTACAGTTATTTAGATTTAAGTCAAATTTAGAAGTTGATAATATGCTAACTGACGAAACTATAAGAACTGAAATAGGAGAGGAGCTAGCAGACATCCTTTTTTTTATATTACGCTTCGCTCAAAAATATAACTTTGATTTGTCATATGAATTGAACCGTAAGGTGGAAATAAATGAAAAGCGATATCCAATAAGCGAATACAAGGGTTCTAACAAGAAGAACACAAATGATAAGTAGAAATGAGCTTTCATTATTGACTACTTGCACTAAAAGTCAAATAAATGCAAACGTTTGTTCCATTTCGCCGAGATAATTTAGGTAGTGAGTTATTACTTTTATGTTAAGGATTGTGATTAGCAATGGTAAAATATAACTCTGAAAATATTTCTTCAAAAGTAAATTGGACAGGAAAAATTATATCTATTCAACCAAGAACAAGAGTTTGGAGATATCTCACAGATAATAGAACACATTATCATTTAGGATACAACTTATTTATCGAAGGGCAAAGTAGTGACTACAAAAAGCAGTTTACAGTCGCAATTTCTGAAAAACAGCAGTTAAAAGGATTGTTTCGGATAGGTGATTTGCTCGAAGGCACAGCATGGACAAAAAAATATAATGAAAAAGAATTTGCAGATTATTATAGGGCAGGTTCATTAAAACTTTTGGATAGAGTAAATGAAACTATTGAAGTACTATCACCACCATGGATAATGGTGCCCCCAACCATGCAAATCTATGAGGAAAGAGGAGCTAGATTATTAAGTAAAAGTTTGTGGAAAACAAAATGCTTTAAATGCATTTGGGCAAATATGGCCAATGTTGAAATTCAATGGGATTTTGATAGAAATATTAAGAAATACCGGTTTGAATCTTTTTGTTATGGTCCAAAATCATGTAAAAATTATAAAATGGGTAGACCCCGGACAGTTCCATATAAGAATAGGGGTTCGGCTCTTGATGATGGATACTTAGATGAGCTTTGTACTGAAGGTAGAGATGAAAACGATTAAAATTACTGCTCGGCAATTTTTATACCAGATGATAAATAATTCACCGATGGTACTGCCCCCAGGACAGCACCAATCCCTGCGTATGAGCAGGGTACAATTCTCTCATATAGATTCTGTAGTAATCTTTTTTGAGAATCCGTTTGCTCAGTATGATTACCACTGTATTTCTTCTTCCAGTAATTATTTTTCAGATATGAATTCAAACCATTTTCCTTCCCTACCTTGGTGTTTCGCTGAACCCCTTCCACATCACCAATTACTAACTTCTTTATTTGGTTCGCTTCAGCCCACTTGACAAACTGAAAGCTGGTTTTATGTTATTGATGTAATAACAATCGTGTAAAGATATTTGCCAATAAATTATGATATTCGAGGAGTGGGTAATGGCAACACACTGTTTCCCAAGGGAGGTAAAGACAGAAATGAATATGAAGAACGAACGGAAGCCGTTCAGTACAATGGATCCCGGACCTTTCTACCACGGCACAAAAGCCGACCTGAAGGCGGGGGACATGCTGGAACCTGGCTATAGCTCTAACTATGGCGAGAGAAAGAAGGCTAACTACGTCTATCTGACTGCGACATTGGATGCGGCTACGTGGGGAGCTGAACTGGCAGCGGGCGACGGGCCGGGTCGAATCTATTGTGTAGAGCCCACAGGTCCCATTGAGGATGATCCCAATCTGACGGACAAGAAGTTTCCGGGGAATCCAACGAGATCCTACCGAAACCAACACCCACTACGAGTAATGAGCGAGGTTTTGGACTGGGAGGGGCACTCTCCGGAGAAGCTCAAAAGCATGCGAGATCACCTTGACAAGCTTAAGCGGCTAGGCATCGAGGCAATCAACGATTGACTGCGTCTTAACTGAGAGTTTTTTATTGAAAAATAAATATCAGAGTGGGGAGTGGTGTATAATAATGTTAATAATATACACCATCACACAGGAGGTGATTTGATGATTCGCAAACAGATTTATTTAGAAGAAGCTTTGGTTGAACAAATTAAAAAAATTGCTGACAAAAATAATATCTCTCAATCTGAACTTATCCGTCAGTCCATCAAGCATTTCATTAATGAAGAACAAATAAAGGGTGAAGATGAAGACCCTTTACTGAAATTGATTGGACTATTTAGTTCAGATGTTACCGACGGATCAACTAATCATGATCATTATATATATGGAGCTAAAAAACATGAAAAATGAAGTATTTGTAGATACCGGGGGATGGTTGGCCTGTATGAACAAAAAGGATGAGCATCACAGTGCAGCGAAGGAATATCTTATGAAACTTAAAAAAGATGGTATTCCATTAAATACGTCTAATTATGTTATGTCTGAAACTCTAACCTGGTTAAATTATAATAATTTTCACGATACTGCAGTTAAGGGAATGAACCTCTGGAAAGAAGCGGAACAAATGAATATGTTATCAATTCAATGGGTAGATAGGACTATCGTGGAAGAAGCCTGGGAAATATTTAAAATTTTTTCCGACCATAAATTATCTTTCACTGACTGTACTTCTTTTGCCATTTGCAAAAAAGCTAAAATTAAGAAGGTCTTCGGTTTTGATAAACATTTTAATGTTCTGGGATTTTTACTGAGCCCCTATCAAGTTCATGAAAATAATGCCGAATATGATGTTCTGCAGCCAATCATGTAAAAACCAAAAGAGGAGCTGCTGAATTCATTGGGTAATAAATTCATGCAGGGAAATATAACTAGAGATTGAATACATGAAAGGAGATACTGAAAATGTCTTTCAGCGATGGAAAAAAACAAGTCAAACCCGGAACAAAATCAGGTGATCTTGACGAACGTCTGCAGGCTCTCCTGCAAAACCTGATGAGAAAAAAACATATAAAGCACGCTATTGCTGCTGTTGAAAGCGGAGACCGCTCCTTCCGGTGGATTGGATTCGAAGGGGAAGCCAATCCGGATGGTACCCCCATGAAAGCTGACACCCCGTTCTGGATTGCCAGCGTAACAAAACTGTATATTGCAGCCACAATCTTTAAACTCCATGAACAAAAACGCATTTCTATTAATAATCCCATGTCAGATTACCTGCCGGGGGATTTGATTGAAGGTCTGCACAGAATAAACGATGTAGATTACACTGACAAGATCACCCTTCAACACCTGCTGGGTCATTCCTCCGGCCTGCCTGATTATATAGAAATCCATCCCAAAGGAGAAAAAAGCCTGTTTGATAGGATCCTGGAGGAGGGAGACCGGACCTGGACCATTGAAGAAATCGTTGAAGTTGTCCGGAGGGTAAACACTCCGCTGTTTGCTCCACAGCCTCTAGATGCAGAGAAAAAAAAGATTCGCTACTCCGATACCAATTTCCAACTGCTGATTGCCATCATCGAAACAGTAACCGGTAAGCCGATTCATGCCGTGTTTGAGGAATTGCTTTATAAACCTCTGGGGCTGGAAGAGACTTTCCATCCCGGTACCTCACCGGAAAAACCACTGAAGCCGGCTGCCACAGTTTATTATCAAGACAAGCCTCTGAACATTCCTGAAGCTATGAGATCCTTTGGAGATTTAAACAGCACAGTGAACGATCTGTTTACATTTATGCGGGCACTGGTGAGTGGTGGAGTTTTTGATGACCCGGACACAATAAACCTCATGAGAGAGGGGTGGAATCAATTTGGCTTCTCCATAAGTCCCATTGGTCCTGGCTGGCCCATAGAGTACAGCCTTGGCATCATGCGATTTCGCATCCCGCGTATTATTTCTCCATTCCGCCCTGTACCGGAGATAATTGGACACACGGGAGCTTCCGGTTCATGGCTTTTTTACTGCCCGCCGCTGGATATCTATCTGGCCGGTGATGTCAGCCAGATTACTGCCGGACCCGTGCCATTTCAGTTCGCACCAAAATTGCTGGGTTTGCTGAATACTCATTTCACCTAACAGCAGTATTTAGAAGCTTTACAGACATTACTTTCACCGGAAAAAGTATTTGAAGACAAGGATGTTTGGCTCACTTTGGCATCATTGAGTGATAACCAGCGTCAGGTTGTCATACTGCGTTATCTGGCTGATCTATCCTTGCGTGAGATTGCGGAGGAACTGGAAGTCCCTTTAAGTACTGTGAAATCCCGATTATACCGGGCCCTGGCCCAGCTGCGAGAAAATTGGGAAAGGAGTGGGGATGCGTTATGAGAAACATAGAATTTGATAGGGATATGGATATGAAATTCAAAGAAGTTTTAAATGACTGGGCTGCCGGGGGTAGATTATCCCAGGAGCATTCAAACATGCTCAAGGAAAATGTAAAAAAAATGTCCAGAATGGAAAGAAATAAAAAGAAACCTCTGCTGGCTTGGATAAGCACCACTGCTGCAGCCGCTGTATTGTTGTTCGCCGTTCTGGTTATGAATGTTCCCGAAGTACGAACCTGGGCCGCTGAAAATATACCCATAATTAACAGATATATTGGGGAATGGACTGAAATAGAGAAGGGTTGGGAATGGGCTGAGGAACACGATATGTTTCAGGAAGTACTGGTGAGCACAACGGCTAGGGGTTATACTGTTAATATCCATAAAGTGCTGGCTGACCCCATTCAAACTACTGTTTTTTATTCACTGGAGGGCAGTTCCCCAAAGCCTGTTTACTTTGACGAGATTTTGTTCAACGGCAGTAAGTTTGTTACCGGCATGGGCGCCCGGGGAGATGTTATAGACGGTGTTTACGTTGGCAGCATGGAATTTGACCCTCTTCCGGAATATAATGGTATATTGACCTTCATAATAGAAAGTATCGGAGATATAAAAGGAAACTGGCAGGTATCGTTCTCCGTTACCAGGGAACCATTAAGCCAGCTTACCAGGAGTGTTTTAATCAATAAAGAGTTTGAAGTCCCCGCAGGCTTGATTACTGTGGAAGAATTACGGCTTGCTCCTACCCAAACAGAGCTAGTAATAAAATATCACGGAGACTTTCATGGACCTGACCTGTCATCCAGGTTTGTAACCCTTTCACTGGACGGAAATGAGGTAGGGTCTAGAGGAGGTGGGGGACAGGGAACTCTGCAGGAGGATGGAACCTGGAAAGAGCAGTATCAGGTGCATTTTCAACCCCTGGAAGGGCTGTCCCAAGACTCTGTAGTGACCATCGGGCTGTCTGGCTTATTGTTTCATGAAGGAGAAACAATTTTGCCATTTAAAGGTGACAGGTCCTCACAATCTCCGGATGGGCGCAGGGTTAAGATAGTAGAATTTGATACAAATAATGAAAAGGGAAAGGCGGTTATCAGTGTTGAGGTAGATGAAAAGAACCCGGATCCATTTTTAATAAGTTACTGGCAGGTCATAGACGATGAAGGCAGTATACATATGACGGAATTTCCAGAGGTTACGGGCCAATCAGAATCCACAGCCAGATTCGTTTTTCCCGGAGAAGAACCGAAGGAAATACAGGAAAGAAGCTGGAAAATCCAATGGAAGCTTCCTGCGGACCGCACAGCTGTAGCTCTGATTAATATGGGATACTGGGCTTATGATGATATCGGTACCGTAACTGTGGAAATACCGCTGGATATGCTTAATTAAATTTGCAGATGGAGTTATTAAAAAAGAAAGGCGGCGTACAGGGATGTTTCATATCAAAGAAGGCGTCCTGCAGATTGAAGACAGCAATATGCATTACGTTTCCCTGGGGAAAGGGAACAAGCCTCTAATAATCATCCCCGGTCTTTCCGACGGCCTCAAGACGGTTAAGGGTACGGGGATGCTAATGTGGCTTATGTATCGCGGCTTTGCCAAGGAATACCGGGTTTGGATTTTTAGCCGTAAAAATCAACTTAAGCCCGGGATGACTACCAGAGAGATGGCTCAGGACCAGGCAGCCGCCATGGATATATTAAATTTAAACAATGCTGTGGTTATGGGCGTATCCCAGGGAGGGATGATTTCTCAATGGCTTGCCATTGATTCCCCAGAAAAAGTCAAAAAACTAGTGCTTGTGGTTACACTTTCCCGTCAAAACCAGACCATACAAAAAGTTGTGGTAAACTGGATAGACATGGCAGAAAATGAACGCTATGGGGACCTGGCGGTGGATACCATGGAAAAAGCCTACATCGAAAAAGCTCTGAGGAAGTGGCGGCCGTTTTACTGGCTGATAAGAAGAACAGGAAAACCAGTTTCGAAGGAGCGTTATCTGATTCAGGCTAACTCATGTATCACCCACAACGCCTATCCGGAACTGAGTAAAATAAAATGCCCCACCCTGATAGCTGGAGGAGGGGAAGACAAAATTGTTGGAGGGGCTGAAGTACAACAGGAAATGGCTGAACATATACCAGACAACCAGCTGTTAATATATCCCGACCTGGGGCATGATGCGTATACAGCAAAAAACTTTATTACAAAAGTGCTGGATTTTTTAAGGTAAATGCTCATTTAGATGAAGCCTCGGTGAACCTCCCCAGTTTTATTTGTCAACAAACACCTTTAATATCGTTTTTGAAAATATAAAAAACCTTTCTTATATATGTTGTTTTACAAAGAGGGCCGGAGTGACAGGAACACTATTAGATAAGCTTATAGATTACCGTGGCATAGAGGCTGCCAAAAGTACCTGACATTTTGATGTCAATAACTTCAATCTTATCTTCGTTTTGTTTTAAAAAATCATTAATTTTATTCTCCAACTCTTTGACCGTAAAAAATGAACCAAATATTTTTACCCGCATTTTACAAACATCCTTTCTAAAAGAATTATAACTTCTTATTCTCGTTTTTTTGATGCATTACAGCATGTTCTTCTTTCGTTCTTTTGGTCCTCAAGCTGGTAAGGGTTACTCCGGTGATGATAATAAATCCCCCCAGAATCTGCAGATATCCCAGCTGTTCACCCAAAACGACGCCTGCAGTCAGCACAGTTACCAGAGGTATTCCATTAATGAAAACAGCGGCATGAGAAGTTTTAATTTTTGATAATGCATAATTATAGGCCAGGAAAGCGGCAACAGTAGATAGAATAATCAAAAACCCCAGTGCTGCCACGGCTGCCGGTTCTATGAGCAGCCAATCCATGGCATTATACTGCAGCAAAAACAGCGGAAGAAAAAATAAACCACCGTAAAAAAACTGGTATGCAGTAATGTTCATAACCGAAATTTTCGTAGTTAAGCGTCGAGCCAGGACCATGTATACGGCAGCAGAAATAACCGCCAGAAATACCAGGAAATTACCCTTCACAGAACTAACCGCATATTGGGGATTGTCATCGAAAAAAGCCAGCAGCACTACCCCGGCCACAGACAACAATATGCCTGTCCATTCCCGCTGGTTTAATCTTTCCTTAAGAAAGAGGCTGGCCATTAGAGAAGCGGCCGCGGGAACTCCTGCAATTATCATGGAAGCGCTGGACGCAGAGGTGAGCTGTAAGCCCAGGGTTTCAAAGGTGAAGTAAAGTCCTGGCTGGAACCAGGCTTCATCTTCTTCATCATTTTTGCTAAAACCCACCCTATGATCCCTACAAATAGAATCACCAGCAGGGGAAATAAGACCGATAGTACTGCCATTACCGTGGAAATAACCGTTTCCACAAAGGAAACTCCTAGATTAGCGCTTCCTCCAGTCATTGTTGTAGAACCGGTATGAACCACATTACTGGTAACCTTTCCAGCCAGTGAAAAGCCCCCACCGGCAATAACTGCCAGTGTCCAGGTAAGAAGGGGGCTCATTCCTGTAACCACAGAAGCGGTAATAATAATGCCGGCAATTACAGATACAGGTGAGCTTATTAGACTCAAAATATTGTCCAGGTACGGGATAAAATATGCCAGAACTTCTATAACGGTTGCCACTAAAAATATTACAAGGGCAGGGTAAGAACCAATCCATTGGAAACCGTGGGAAAACTCCAGATGTCCAGACAGTGAAGCAATGCTCATAATTAATAAAGGTACAAAAACTCTGAAACCCGAAGTCGCGCTGAGTCCAATTCCAATAAGTAGGCTGAGGATTATTTCCATATTTTTTATCTCCTCATTTCACTGGATTATTTAAAGCTATTTCTCACATTTTGTTAAATTAATATTCTATTCAATATCAATTTTCACCTTTAAATTTGGAAGTAATGAAGAATAATTTAAAACGCATGAACCTTGTTTTATTTGACAACATTTTTTAAAACTGCAACCTGGAACAATATTTTGCTAAACTTTTTAAATAATTTGTCGATGAAGTAAGTACCTGTTAAATGGTTTTTTTTGAAAGAGGTGCTTACAAAGGATAGTTCTGCTGTCTCAAACAGAAGAAAATTCATTAATTGCCCAGGCTGATGATGATAGTGCCTTTACTGAGCTTTATAACTATTATTTTCCTCGAATTTATATGTACAATACCGTGTTGCCGACATCAATGCTGTTGAAGATTTAACCAGTCAGATTTTTGAAAAATTATTCTCTAAAATTAGACACTATCAACCGGAAAGGGCGGCATTCTCCGCATGGCTTTTTAGTATTGCTCGTAATACTATAACTGATTATTATCGCAGTCGTAATCGGACCAATTTTACTTCCCTCAATTTAACTGCGGATATCATTGATTCTAAGCCTGATCCTGCTGAGATCACAGCTTTTAATGAAACAAAACAGCATTTATTAAAGGCTTTAGTTTCTTTAAATCAACGGGAACGAGATATTATAGCATTGAAGTTCTGGAGCGGGCACTCAAACAGAGATATTGCCAAACTTATCGGCATTAGTGAAAGTAATACCGGTGTTATATTGTTTCGGGCCATGCGGCGGCTGCGAATTATTCTGGAAAGCCAGGGGGTGAACATCTATGAAAGTTGAGGAAAAAGCAAGTATTTATCTGGCATACCTGGATAAAATTTTGGCCGGGGAAGATGATATTGGGCCTGTTAAAGATGTAGAGATTGAAAAGCTTCTTCTAATGGCAAAAACAATGATATCTGCTGATTTTAGCGTTGACAGCAAAGTTAGAGAATCCCTAAGAAAGAAGCTTTTAGCTCAACTGAAAGAAATAAATAAATCATCAAGGTTCTATCATAAGAAATTAACCTCTATTCGAGAGTTGTTTGTAGGAGAAAAAATACAAATAGTAGCGGAAGAAGCACCCGGTTATTATTCCACCGACCTGGTAATCCCCCTACACCAATATAGCCTTAAACCCATAAGCCGGGGTTATTATTTCTGCGACATCACTGACGAACAGCTTTTTTTTGAGAAAATCAAACATATCCTTGGAAATGATCAAAAAGAACCAGACGACTTTATTAAAAACATGCTCAAAGAAACCCCACAAATCCGCAACTATGCCAAAGCACCCAGCGGCTTAATTGTTGATATCGGAATTCTTAAGTTTGAGCCAATTGTTATTGTGAAAAGAATCGTTGAGGGTAAAGAGGTCACTTCAATGGTATTTAGAACAGAAGTTCTAAATTAGATATGCATTATTGTATGTAAATTATTTAAGAAGGATAATAAAGTGGAATATAGAAATATATTCCTTATTATTTATCATATTGAAGTTACAGGAGGCACCATTGGAAAAACATTTAAACATAGACCAATTAAATAAACTTATAAAAACATTCTGTGAAGACAGAGATTGGGACCAATATCATAATGCCAAAGATTTATCTATTGGTATCGTTACGGAAGCTTCAGAATTATTACAGTTATTTAGATTTAAGTCAAATTTAGAAGTTGATAATATGCTAACTGACGAAACTATAAGAACTGAAATAGGAGAGGAGCTAGCAGACATCCTTTTTTTTATATTACGCTTCGCTCAAAAATATAACTTTGATTTGTCGTATGAATTGAACCGTAAGGTGGAAATTAATAAAAAGCGATATCCAATTAGCGAATACAAGGGTTCTAACAAGAAGAACACAAATGATAAGTAGAAATGACATAACTGACCACTTGCACTAAAGGTCAATTATATACATTATTAACTAATTTGCATTATAAAGTCAATGCTCTTCGAGGCAGAGCATTAAGAAATAAGAAGCGTAAGGAGAATCGAACTATGGGGAAAATAGGTAGAAATGAGTCCTGCCCTTGTGGAAGCAATAAAAAATATAAAAATGCTGTATTGATAAGCCTGATAAGAGTTATATGAATGAAGGCTTTGTTCAATATATGCAAAATTTCATGACATACGAAGAAGTAAACAATATAAGCACTAATGAAATTATTCAACGGTTAGAGAGTATCGGTATCGCATTTGATCAAGAGGTTTTTTTAAGAGATGTAGAAAATTTTTATTCTGCACAACAAATATCAGAGAACTGGTTTACTAATTTTAAGGTAAGGGTAAAAGGTAGGGAAGAAGATTTTCCCTGGTTGGCTGCATGGATTTTATGGGAGAGATTAGCACCAGCGCACTTATTATCAAAAGAACAAATGAGTGAATTGATTAAAAAGGGCTTCGAACATTTATCAACAAATGATTCTCAAACAGCCTGCAATATCTGGCTAAAAGTATGGGAAGCATTAAAATACAGGTTCAACCTCAATTATAAAAATCTGGATTTCCTTGACAAACAGTATAAAGGAAACTTTTTTATTAGAAACTTCTGTCAAGACCTGGAATGTGCGTTGCAGAACGCGGGACTGGAAGATAAATTTTATCTTGAAAAAAGAATTCATTTTTGCAAAGAATTTTTAGAAAATTTCCCCGGCGAGGAGGAATTAATGATTCATAATATGAGACGAAATATTGCAGAATCCTATTCAAGCCTGGGTGACTATGAACAGGCTGAATTAGAGTTTAAAAATTTAGTGCAAGATTTTCCCGATAATCCCTGGGGCTACATTGGATGGGGGGATATGTATTATTTGGAACAAAATCAAAATTACGCTTCAGCAAAAGAACTTTACAAAAAAGCTCTAACTATGGCAAAAGATGAAATGGATATAGATGCTGTACAGGAAAGATTAGAAGACTTAGAATACGAAATGAAAAACCGATAATTAGATTCAATGTTTGGCCTGTAAGAAGGTGAGCACAGCCCAAGACATTTTATTTAAAGCAGTTTACATTTTCTTAGGGTAGGTGAAATACATGCTGATTCAATGCACCAAAGCCTTACTGGACAAAATGAATATTACTAGAGATCAGCTGAAGTCCCCCGAGGGACATGAATGTTTCCCGGACAGCCTAAAGGCCTGGCATGCCAATATTGTCAATATAAACAGAAGGAAAGCAGTTATTCTGATGAATAACGAAACAAGATATCCGGTGGTTATTTACAGGCCAAAACCAAAGAGTTTTGCAAGAATGAAAGAACTTATTAGAGAGGCTATAAGAGTTACATTGCGTATGGAAGGCATACGTGAAGATGTGATAAATAACTATATGGCTGATGCTGGCGAAATTGTGTTTTCAAAAACTGCAAATAAAAGTATGGTAGCAAAGATGAATAACACCGTTTATGAAGTGGGATTTATGGAGGAGTTTCTGGATGAAAGGACACAGATTCAAAGATACATAAGCATTGTAACAGGCAGACTAATTCAAAAATCTGTTACAAACGAGTATTTTCACCCAATACAAAAAATGATCGAGTGCCTGAGCATTTATTGTGGTAGTGATGACAAAAGTAATCCGGAAGATATTTTAGATGTAAATCTCTATCAACTTAAGGTGAACCTCCCCCACCTACACTTTCAGTTTAGAGGTAGGGGCTTCCAGGAGAATGACTAATGATATACCCGGGACGATTACTCGTTAGAGGAACCTCATTCACAAAGAATGCTCGAATATCCACTGACTCTCCTGACAACAAGAGGTTTAGCTTTCCTCCTGGCCCGGAACAGGGCTTCTACTACTTTCCGCTAACTGGCGGGCCGTAGATACGTTATCTTGCTTATGGGTATTCCCAAATCTTTTATTTCTCCATATTTGTGTTTTGCTAATATGTTTTTAGCACCATGGATATCCCGGTGTTCATTATAGCCACAATGACACCGGTAAGTTCTACCGGATACTTTTTTCTTCCGGTTACAGACAGGACATGTCTGTGTGGTGTATGATTCATCTATCCTGTTTAGGTCAATCCCTGCTGCAGCCAGCTTGTAGGTAAGATACATTAGCAGAATACCAAAGGGCCATTGACTCAACTTTTGATTTACTTTGCGGCTCCTGTGTTTCTTTTTGGGATTTTTTTTGTGAGCTTTTGTGTTTCGCTGAACCCCTTCCACATCACCAACGACTACCTGTTTAATTTGGTTCGCTTCAGCCCACCTGACAAACTGGCAGCTGGTTTTATGAAGGATATCCCGCTGTTGTCTTTGTGTCTTTTGCTGGGTTTTAACCAGTGCCCGGCGAAGTTTTTTCCATCTTCTTGAGCCTTTTTGGCATCTGCTTAGCTTTTTTTGGAGTTCAGTATATTTTTTGTTCCGCAGGCGTTTTTGGGAGCGAAGCTTCCGGGAAGTGATAATAAGTGACTGGCCGTTGTCCGCCAGGGAGGCTATCCCATGAATTTCACCCATATCAATGGCGGCAGTAAACTGTCCGTTATTTTCTTTAGGCTGCCTGCCATCTTCATAGCTAACAGCCAGCATTAGCTTTCTGTCCCAAATTAGTTCAATTTCTTTGATTTGACCTTGGGGCAGGTGAGCCAGCTTTACCCGGATTGGAGGTGTGCGTTTGCCATTAATTAAGCACATTTTTAATTCAATTAACCCGTTAGAGTGGACTGTAAAACCGTCTTTTTTCCACCGTGCAGGATAGTGTTTTTTCTCTTTGTAAGGGTAGCGAATATATTTAAAGCCTTTTTGTCTGGCCTTCCAAGCATTTGTCCTTGCTTGTAAGTATCTTTCCTGGACTGACTGGATGCTTTGACTGTGAAGGTGATATTGTTTACGGGTGAGTTGTTGTAGTTCACTTAAGTTAATCCAACAGCCTGTTTGCTGGTGATGGTTTCTAGCATGTTTCAGGCAATCATTCCAAATTGTGGCTGAAATGCGGTTACAAGCAAATAGTCTTTCTAAGTCTTTTTTGGAAACCCGAAAGGTTGTTTTGTGGGTACGAATCACTGATTTTCACCTCCCTCTAATTGCTTTTTATATTTCCATTATATCACAATTAAGGAGAGTGGGGAACAATAGTTCGTAACAGTTTTCGATTTTTTCAGCATTCATCTCCCACCTGTAGAGGATGGAGGTCTTCTGCCTAAGAATAGAGAAAAACGATTCATCCCCTACCTTCGCTTTGCTTAGAGGAAGGGGTCTTCTCGCTAAGATGATAAATCAGATCCTGAATATGAGAGTATGAAAACCTGGGCTGAATCACAAAAGGAAAGAAGACTAAGCCGGGAAAAGATAAATGATCGACTAAGGCTTTCTATAAGTGGGTACCGCTATTCACCTCTATGAGAAAACACCTGTTTATGGTTGGTTTTAATTAAAGACCGGACGGACCCGATGTCCGCACTTTTTTCCCAAGGCGGACTAAAGTCAAAACGTATCATGATAAGTCGAGATACAATTTCACAATATCTTTAATTTTCTTTCTACATTCTTCACACTCTATTGATCTATTGATCCGCATTTATTTCCAGGGCGGGTTTTTAAGGTTTGCCCAAAATATATTCCATTGACATTTCATGAGCTAATGAGAACATCTTTATTCTTTTAATTTTTAATGTTATAATGCTTTTAAAGGTACGTTTAGGAGGGATATTATGCGGATGGTTAGTATTACTGAAATAAGGAGAAATGCAAAAGCAGTACTTGCAGAATTAGTAAAAAATAAAAAGCCGATTGCTATTTTACAAAGATCAAAACCTGTTGCATATATAATAGATGCCGAAAGCTTTGATAAGCTGCAATTATTGGAAGATAACGATTTAAAGGAAAGTCGAAAAAGGTTCTTAGAAAAAATAACGAAAGTTAAAAAGCGGATTGTTAAAAAAGGAGTGCCTGAAGATTCTATTATGTTAATAAGGGATTTACGAGAAGGAAAAAACCGGTATGAGTAAGTTCATTTGTTTAGACACGTCTGTATTAGTAAAAGTTTTTTTTGAAGAACAAGACAGTTCAAAGGCAGTTTTTTTAATGCAAAACATCATAGAAAAAAATCAAATAATAATATTGCCTTCCTTTGCCTGGGCAGAAATGGGAAGTATTATTAGGAAAAAAATTAGATCTAAGCAAATTACTTTTCAAGATGGTGAAGAGATATGGACAAATTATACTAATTTCCCGGGGATTGAATACTTAGAAGGAGATTCAATAATACATAGAGCCTGGAAAATCAGTTGTTCTTTTGACATGCCTACCTTGTATGATGCAGCCTTTTTAGCTGTATCAGAAGAAATAAGAGAAAAAACAAAAAAAACTTGTGAATTATGGACAGCAGACGAGAAATTAATTAATTCCTTAAGAGGCAAGAAACAATATGTAAAATCTATAAAGGAACTGCAGTGAAAAATGGCTGCAATTGTATTGTAACCAGGGTTGGCCTGTTAGTTCCCGGATCAATTAATTGAAAAGGGACTCAATCTTTGACTTGGAATACATCAGTTTTCCCCGGGGGAAATGAAATGAGCAAATCTGGCTTTAGAAAAAGACATCTGCTGTTACCGGTATACATTATCATGGTTCTGGTTATTTTTATCCTGCCCTTTTTCAGCATTGAAGGTTATTCAATCATATATCATACAACCAGTCAGTTGGGTGCGCAGATGACGCCCAATGCCTGGATCATGAATATTGTCTTTCTCTTTTTAGGAATCGCCTGTATTATAGAAAGCTGGCTTTATTTAAAAAAATACTGGTTTCAAAAGATTTTGTTGACTATTTTTGGTTTATCACTTATTTTTACCGCTATCTTTAAGCATGCCCCATTCCATATGGACCTGTTATACAACCTACGGGAGGACCAGCTACATTCGTTTTTTGCCAGCATGGTAGGATTTTCTTTTACTATTTTTGCTTTTTCTGCTGCTTTCATTGAATTAAAACCAGCCAGACGTCTTTTGGCTGTGCTGGTGGCAGTCATCGCCGTGTTCTTTTCAATACTTATCTTTAATACGCCCTACGCCGGAATATGGCAGCGCCTGATGTTTATTATTTCTTTTGGATGGTTAATAATATTTCTTAAGGGAGCAGCGGTTAATTTTAAAAAGTAAACTGGAAGAATAAAGAACTATTATAGCGACGATGGGTTTTCGGAATAGAATGATACATCTCTATCAGTGAAACTTATATGGGGAGAGGCGGCAAAAAATATGGCTGTATCTATTTACAAAACAAAAGAAGGAGAAAAAATAGTAAAAGAATTATATGATCGGCAGGTTCAGAGCTTAGAAGTAGAATATAAAGATGTTTTATGTGGACACAAGATTTGGGAAAACCCACATCTTAAAGGTAGGCAAGGAAGATGCAAAGCCAATATTGTTATTTCATGGTGGAAACAGTACCGCTCCATTTTCATTAAAACAAAACTTGTATTTAATTAAAGACTATCAAGTATATGCACCTGATACTATTGGACACCCTGGAAAAAGCGATCAGAGCGTTTTATCATCAAATACACTTGAATATGGTGAATGGGCATCGGATGTCATTGATTCCTTAGGTTTTGAGAGAATTATCTGCATGGGAGAGTCCTTTGGTGGCGGTATTCTAGCTAAGCTTATGTGCATTTCTCCTGAAAAGATTTCAAAAGCAATACTACTTGTACCAGCTGGAATATATAATGCTTCAAAATCAAGACTTATTTTCAGCATGGGAATACCAATGATGATGTACATTGAACAAAGAAAGAAAAGTGGTTCGAGAAAGCATTTTTACCTATGACAACCAAAGGGGAACCGATTGATAAAGATACATTGGAAATGATTCGCATAAGCTTCCACCATGTTAAAGTTAATCCTAATATGCCAAGTAATGTTATTAAAGAAGAGATAAAGAATTATCAGGCACCCACATTATTACTGGCGGGTGAAAATGATGTATTATTCCCAGGTGAAAAAGTAATTCAAAGAGCAAAGGAAATAATTTCTAATGTTGAAGCATACCTTTTGCAAGATTGTGGGCATTTGTATTTTTCTTCAGAGAAAAGGAAGCAATACATGAAAAGAATAATAAATGACTTTTTGTAATAGCTGATAAGTAAGCTTTACAAAACTCCAATTGTAAGAAACGGCAAAATGCTACGGTAGGTTATCAACCTGATGTGTGGAAGGATTGGGGGTAAATGGGCTATAATATCGCATGCCACACGGCAACTGCTTATTAATAATGTTTTTTGTGGTAAGTGTGGTGTTACAACAATAGTGGATTATACTTTACATAATAACCGTTTTGGGGTGGTTCTTTAAGGTATATGAAAGAAGTGCAGCATGGATGTAGCGAGGCTTGTTGAAGATGGTTAAACAATTTAAAAACGGAGTGATGATTTGGTAAAATTAGCTACATCTTTCCTGATAATAAACGTTGTTAGCTTTATTGTTTTGGGTTTAGATAAAAACAGGGCTAAAACCGGTAACTGGAGGATATCGGAAAGAAGTTTGTTTGTGTTAGCATTTATTGGCGGGGCTATTGGTATTTACCTGGGAATGAGGATTTTTCGCCATAAAACAAAGCAACTACACTTCACCCATGGCATACCACTCATAATATTTTTTAATTTATTTGTAATATATTTTTACTTAAGCCGGTAGCACATTTTATCATAACTGGAGGTTATTTATTTTAACTTCAGGCACAAGGCTTTGACTCCAGGTTACTGTAAAACACGCCATTGCTGCCGTGGAGAGCTGGGTCTGCTGAATACCCATTTCCGCTAACAGCAGAAGAGACTTTTTTCCCTCCGTACGTCAAAAGTAAGTAGGATAGGTTAGGTTTCAAGATAAAACTACCATATAAGAACCGGCAGTCAAGATGAGGGCCAACGACAGCGTCAAAGACGACTCCCCACCCCTTTGTCTTAAGAAGAAGGACGGCGACCAGCCGGCTCAGTATTGTCTCACGTATAATGTCTTACGCCTAAAGCCTGGGGTTAAATTCTCGTCCATCTGGACTCCATAAAGGGGGGAACGCCTTCACTAAGCTTGATCTTAGCCGTCCACAGGTAGGTTTTTGGCCACTGGCGGAAGATCTTGGCAGCGTTAAACAGGAACTTCAGGAAAAGGGTCTTGGGGCGTGGCTCCCACCCGCCTCTGGGGTTAAGGGTTACTTCCACCTCTTCACCACTGCGGCTAACCTCATAAGTACCTCTCACCACCCCTGCAGACTCATCCGCGCCAAGGACGAATTCGCCGCGAAGGGAAGTATTATCCGCGATGTGGGTGATTTCCGGAAAGGGTGGGTGAAACTCGGCTGCAAAGCTATGGCTTTTGCGGCTTGAACTAATGCGGGCAAAGGAGGGATAGTTCTGTTGCTCTAAAAGCTCATAAAAAGTGTCATTCGGCCCGTAAAGCTTGTTTCCTTCCCCTCTAAGTGGCTCAAGCGCCTGTGACTGTGCCGGGCACCAGTCCACCAGAAATGTATCGGCACTGTAGCGCATAAAGTACACGCGAGAACCATTAAGTGGGAATGGGAAGGTATCTGCTTTATGAGTGCGGCCGTTAATGCTGATGGTTACGTCAGTATTGGCCCGGCGGACAAAATCAAACTTAAACATCAGATAGACCGGTAGAGACGAGGGATTAGCCGAGGAGCTTCCCACAGGCGCCAATAGCGAAAAGGGTTTGGTTGGCTTCTGGCTTTTTTCCACAATTTCAACTTCCACCTTGCGGCCAGCTTTGTCCTCAAAGGCGAAGGCCACATCAACGCCGCTTGTGGTCACGCTAAACCGGGCATTGATCATGGGACTTACAGTGGTATCAGCCAGCCCCTTTGCTGCTACGTCTATTTTATATTCTTTGGACAGGCCAGGTTGCTGGTACACATCGATATAGCCGTCCTTGCGCCAGGCTATAATTCTTAAGCCTGTACCGTAAGAAACATCATCAAACCACTGCGGCTCAAAGCCAATGTAGATTTCGTCCGGATCCTTCTCAAAATTGATGAGGAACAATCGTTCCATGGGACTTATGTTTAATGTAAAAGGCGAATACATGTGAAAACCTCCAGTCGTGCTTGCATAGTCATCCTCCTGAATCATTTTACTTTCTTCTTAGTTTAACCTTTTCAATGATGATCATAACTGCAATCACAATGGCAGCTATGACAGTGAAATTGAGGAAGATGTCCCGGTACGCATCAGGATGCAGAGGTTGAAACCGACCAAAGAGCCAGGTATAGCCAAGGACCAGACCCATTGATATGGCATAGGGCAACAGGTAACGCAGGACTTGATTTTTGACCTGAACCTTAAAAAATAAATGGATTGTGGCGACAGCAATGAATATTACAGCGGCTCTGTTAAGCAAGTGCACGTTTGTATCGGTCAACTGGCCTGTGTAGAGCTGCCATGCGCTGCTGGTGATTGTGGTAAATGTGTAAAGAATGGAAAACAGAATGATGCCTTTTTTGATTTCTACCAAGATGAGATTTGTCATTTCAGCCCCCTGTGCAAATATTATAATTTAAAGTCCCTCACGGATGATTATAGACATAATCTCCCTTGTTACCTGATCTAAAACAACTTTTTATGCTAACCATTGTTTCGCCAAACCCCCGAGTTTTTCCTGCCGTTATCAGAAGACGGAAAAAAGTCTTGCAATTAGCACATAGGGTTAATAATATTGGTAGTCACATTCCAGGTGTATTAGTTTGGCGTAACGGGAAATTGAAAAATAGATTATACACAAACGAGGGTTTATCAATGGGAGCTAGAAAATATAAGGAAATCAATTGTGAAATTGCATTAAACCAGCTTAAAAGAAGGATGCCGTACAGCTGGGACTTAAACATTTATCGGGGCTGCGAACATGGCTGCAAATACTGCTTCGCTATTTATTCCCATGAATATTTAGGTTCTGATAATTATTGTAAGGATATATATGTGAAAACAAATATTATAGAGCAGCTTGAAAAACAGCTGAGCAGCGGGAACTGGAAAAGAGAGATTGTGAATATTGGCGGGGTAAGTGACAGCTACCAGCCGGCAGAGGAGCATTATAAACTAATGCCGGAAATTTTAAGGTTACTTATCAAATACCAAACTCCTGCGATTATTTCAACAAAATCGGATTTAATTCTTAGAGACTATGATTTAATTAATGAATTGTCGAGGATAACCTATATTAATATCGCCGCAACCATTACAACCGTGGACGAAGAATTAAGAAAGCTAATTGAACCTGGTGGGGTGGAATCCAACAGGCGTTTCAAAATGCTCAAAACATTTAGAGAAACCAATGCTTCTGTGGGATTGCATGTAATGCCCATTATTCCATATCTGACAGACAGCTTTAAGAACATTGATTCACTTTTTAATAAAGCAAAAGAAAGTAATGTTCATTATGTTTTGCCAGGAACTCTTTATTTAAGGGGAAAAACAAGGAGGGTGTTTTTTGATTTTATAAAAAAGGAGTTCTCCGGTCTTTATAATCATTTTTTAGCACTATATAAAACAGGTGGTGCAGACAAGGATTATAAGAATACCTTATATAAGACCGTAAATTTGCTCAGAGATAAGTATTCTCTTTCCAGCAGTTATTCTAAGCCAATGAAAGAAAAATTGAAAAAAATTGAATAACAGCAGCTCACATCTAGAAAGCTGGTTTGTTATTTTAAAAAATAATCAATAGAAGGGGGAAATTTAAAATGTCATTGGTACAAATTTTTGGGTTAGTTACTAGGGGGCGGTTCTTAACTATATTTAGTTTAAATCTTATTGGGAGGTTATTTATGTTATAGGTAATATTTTTTTACGTGTGAAATACTTTTCCTTTGGATATTTAGTACCATTAGCTTGGATGATTATGTATGGTGCCACTTTAAGAACAAATTCATTTCTATACAAATGGTAGAAAGAATGGCTCCTATATTGGCTGTTTTTAGCCGTGCTGGTTTATATGAAATAATGGCAGGTGTGCTTTTGGCTGTAGCAACTAATACTATCTCAGTTAATAAGTCAGAGAGTTTTTTCTCCAAGTCTAAACCGGTCCCTAATTATTAGCAGGAGCTGCTTTGCGAGAAGCCTATATGATTGTAAACCTATAATAAAATCGGGGATCGGGGCCATTCCCTTTTTAATTGAGGCAGTTACTGCACAAAAAGATGGGAGGACAAATAGTGTCGAGAAAATATGCTTTTAACCTGGCTGCTTCAGTATTAACATTTTTTATGGGATTTTCACATTTTTTCGTTCCCTTGTTTTTGCCCTGGGAACAGCATGCGGCTGACCTGTATGCACCAATTAGCTGGGCCTTGTATGCAATGAACTTTTCCTTTAGTTATTTACTTACACTGGGAGGTATTCTTACATACGTTTCTTTCAACCATATCGCCATACGAAAATGGATTGTAGGTGGAATGGCATCATTTTGGATTGCCGGGGGGGTTTATCAGCTGGTAATCCCTTTTCCACTAGACGAGGCCAGGTGGATTTTACCCGTTATATCATTCGTCATTGCTATACTATATTTGGCAGTCTTATTCCCCTTAGAAAAGGTTGAACAACAATAGAGAAATAATACTTTGGTATCAGTATTCAGGGGGTAAATTAGAATATATTTTTGAGAGGTGCAGGTATCACTGTCGCTGGTGAGACTCCTTGCTAGATCGCGTGACATTGTCCCACGGCAGTTGAAATGGCCAATCATTGGGAGTTCAATTCTTTATAGAATTGCTGGTACTGGAATTTAAGAGTATATTAATAGAGCTTAAAGAGATTATTTTGCAAGAGGGAGGTTTGATTGAATTATGGTATTGATTGCAATTACTGCATTTATGGGGCTAACTTGTTTTGTCCTGGGTTATCTGGTAGGTAAAAAGCAAATGGTGGAGATTCTGGCGGGTTATGATCCGAAAAAAGTAAAAGACCAGGAGAGGCTCGCCAAGTGGGTCGGGGCCAATCTAATTTTGATGGGAATCCTGGCGTTTGTTTCCGTAGGGCTGATGGCAGTTGTACCTGAAGGAAGAGGAGTATTGTTTTTGGTGTATGCTCTGGGCGCCATACCCTTGCTTTCCATGAGAATTGTTCTGGGAAATCGGAGATTTATTATTAAATGATTTGCATTTGCTCCGGTTTTGGTATTGACTGGCTCAAAAGCATAAAGATTTAGAGAGGACACATTAATACGTTTGAAAGAAGAACTTGAAGAGCTTTTAAATAAACCTGTTGATGTAGTAACAGAAAATGCTGTTAACCCAATTTTTAGAAAACAGGTTATTAATCAAGCGGTGCAAGTATGAAAGAAGACAAGGTTTATTTGAATCATATCATTAAGTGTATCTTAAAAGAAGTCTTCTAATCTTTCCTGTACAGCTATTATATCAATTTCATCTTTTGCTATAGCTAAAGCTTTTTCATAAAGTTCTTTCGCTGTAGCATAATTCTGATTCCAAATCATTCCTTAAGGAGATTATTTGATGGGCATACAAATATTTGGAGCAACAAAATGCTTTGATACTAAAAAGGCAGAGCGGTACTTTAAAGAGAGAAAAATTAAATATCAGTTCATTGACCTCTTTAAATATGGATTAAGTAAAGGTGAGTTGGCAAACGTGAAAGCTGCCGTAGGTTTGAATAATTTATTTAATCAGGATACGGGTGAGTATAAGAGACTTAACCTTCAATATATTGGAAGTAGCAGTGTCCGAGAAGAAATTCTTTTCAAAAACCCTAAGCTTTACAAAACTCCAATTGTAAGAAACGGCAAAAATGCTACGGTAGGTTATCAACCTGATGTGTGGAAGGATTGGGAGTAAATGGGCTATAATATCGCATGCCACACGGCAACTGCTTATTAATAATGTTTTTCGTTATAGGAGACTTTTTTCCCTCCGTACGTCAAAAGTAAGTAGGATAGGTTAGGTTTCAAGATAAAACTACCATGTAAGAACCGGCAGTCAAGATGAAGGCCAACGACAGCGTCAAAGACGACTCCACACCCCTTTGTCTTAAGAAGAAGGAAGGCGACCAGGCTCAGTATTGTCTCACGTATAATGTCTTACGCCTAACGCCTGGGGTTAAATTCTCGTCCATCTGGACTCCATAAAGGGGGGAACGCCTTCACTAAGCTTGATAGCGATAATTCTTTTTTGCGAATTTAACGGCTACTTCCATCTGAAAAGCCAGGCTTTCAAAAAAATCCAATTCATGGAGAGGACGATTCAATTTTTGAATAGCCGTTTGAAGAAACTTTGCTTTTTCTTCCATTACCCTGTTCAGCATATACATATAAAGGTCTTCTTACATGATCAATAACCATCTGCAGAATATGCCGGACAATTAGCTTTAAAGAGAGGATCTGGGGAAAATTTAGAGATGCCTTTGATCAGTACATTACTTCCATGGTTAACCAGGCCATAGAAGCCGGAGAGGTGCGAAAAGACTTAGTGGCCTTTCCGAAGACAGCAGTTATTCTAAGCCAATGAAAGAAAATTTAAAAAGTGAATCAGCTATCAGAACTGAACAGGATGCATTGGATTTGGTGCCTTATGTGGAAAACATTCTAGGAGGTGGGGTTTAAAATGTATGAAAAGCTAATTGCTCCTTGTGGAATGAATTGCAGCTTATGCATTTCTTATCAATTCATGAAAAATGACTTGAACAAACAAGGATTCCGCAAGAAATATTGTCCCGGCTGTATTCCGAGAGGAGAAAACTGTACTCACATGGGTGATCGATGTGAGTTGCTTGGAAAAGGGAAAGTCCGATTATGCTATGAGTGCAAAGCTTTTCCCTGCAAAAGATTGAAATCTTTGGATAAACGCTACCGCACAAAATACCATATGAGCATGATAGAAAATCTTAAATTTATTAAAGAAAATGGCCTGGAGGGATTCCTGAAAAAGGAAGAGGAAAAGTGGCAGTGCCCGGAATGCGGCACAGTGATATGCTGCCATAACGGACTGTGCTTGAATTGTAATCTTGAAACATTACAACGGAATAAAAAATACCGCTGGAATGAGGAATAGGCTTATAGCCTCAGTTACATCCTCACGCGTCAATAGGCCCTGGGAGAATGTAACGTTTATTCAGGTAATAGCGGCAGTAAATCATTCTACATTTTGTCGTTCTTTCAGAAAATCTAACAAAATCTTGTTCAATTCCTCCGGTTTGTCCTGGTTGACAATATGATGTGCGTTTTCAACCATCTTCAGCTGGCTTTCAGGCCGGTCTGCATACCATTTTAACAGACATATTTTTAATGAAACTGATGTTCTTTTCAATATTCAATGCTTTAAATTGCCTGAGGTTTTTGACAAAAAACCTGCCGTGTCTTGACACGATCAACGCTTACGTCATTATTGCAGGGAATTTTATTCCTGTGTAGAATATTTTATACCAAATACATATTAACCGTATACCAACCCCGGCCGCAACCTCTGGGTCTTCGTGGGCACCGATTCCGGTTTCGAAGGAAAGACCACACTGTAAAATACATGGATCAAGGTCAACATTGTTTTAGTTGACTATATTCTTTTGATTGAAAGGTGTAGAAGCTAGATGATAGATGTATTATTATTTTTGTTGATGTTTATTGTTAGCTATCTTATTTCTGGAGTTATTCACGAGTTAGGACACATATTAGCTGGTCTTCTCCAGGGATTTAAATTTTTTTTGTTAGTTGTAGGTCCTTTTGGACTAAAGCGTAATGAGGATGATAGAATTGTTTTTTATATCGAAAAGAACTATACGTTTTGGGGTGGTATTGGAGGAGTATTTCCACAGAATGAAGACAACGATAGTTTTGAGAAGTTTGGCAAAGTGCTGCTTTTTGGACCCCTGACATCAATAATATTTGGCCTGCTAATGTTACCGTTAGCAATTCTAACGGATAGCAATATTTTTGTTTGGTTAAGCGCAATGCCGATAGGTATGGGCGTTGCATCCCTTATTCCAGGGAAGATGGGCGCATTTTATACAGATGGTGGCAGATGGTTGAGAATGAAAAGAGAGCATACAAGAAAAGTCGAACTCGCTTTGTGGAATGTTATTCGAAAAGCGGGATTCAACGAAAATTATGCGGATATAAATTTAGACGATGTATGTGTTTTAATTAATGATAAAGAACAAAACATCAAATACTTGGGGCATTACTTTTTATACCTGCATTACAAAGAAAAAAACAATATAGAACAGGTAGAGAAACAAAAATATCTTCTCAAAGAGTTGTCATCACAAGTATCAAAACAAATGCTAAAGGTATATCCTGTCGAGTAATAATCCATTAGCTGGATTAACTGCTCATATATAGCAGAGCCGTCAGTGGTGCTGCAGGTCTTTACCAGCGGAAAGATCTATGTGGGGAAAGAGTGAGTAAGTGTGAACATATTAGAGATAATTTTCATAATTCTTTTAATTGTATGTGGCTTGATAGGAATTCTCCTGGTCACTTCTACCATAAATCATAACTACCAACTGCGAAAAGAAGCCAAAAAATATCCGCCACCAGGGAAGCTAGTCAAAGTAAAGAATCACAAAACTCATATCTATGTAGACGGTCACGGGGATAATACATTGATCTTCATGTCTGGTCATGGGACCACCAATCCAACTATAGATTTTAAACCTTTATGGATGAGAATGGTGGATGAATATCGAATTGCTGTAGTAGAAAAGGCGGGTTATGGTTGGAGTGAAACGTCATCAAGCCCAAGAGATATTGATACCATGCTTAAAGAAACCAGGCAAGCTCTGGAATTTGCCGGAGAAAAAGAGCCATATGTACTGGTTCCTCACTCAATGTCGGGTTTAGAAGCAATATACTGGGCACAGAAATATCCCTATGAGGTAAAAGCAATCATTGGGCTTGATCCAACGGTTCCTGATTTTGTTGACCAATCTCTACAAATGCCTCACAAAACTCAATTATATTTCATGTATTTAGTATCAAGAATGGGTTTATCCCGATTCATGCCTGAGTCTGAAGTAGAAAAGACTTTCCCCCTAATGAAATCTAAAGACCTGACCAACGAAGATTAAGAACAGTACATGGCAATACTTTATAAAAGTGCCTATTCCAAAAACATGTTAAGCGAAATTGACTTTTTGTTGGACAATGCAAAAAAAGTACAAGCCAATAAAATTCCAATTCATACGCCTATATACTTTTTTATCTCTGACGGTAAAGAAGTTCCAGGGACTAATTGGAGAGAATTGCTGTCTAACTATGTGCTGAAGATTGATGTGGGAAAATACAAATACCTTGACTGTGGTCATTATCTTCATCATAAAAAAGCGGATACTATAGTTGATGAGATAAAGGCCTTTATCAGACAAATTAAAATGTGATTGTTAACATTTAATTCTGAGAACAGGGAGAACTAAACAATGCAGAAAACAAAGAAGATTCTTCAATACATTATTATCTTCATTACCACCCTGTCGGTTATATTAATAGGAACAGGCCTTCTTTATATATCTTATGAAAAACACCAGGTTCGCAGGGCCTTTGCCATCGATACCGTCAACGGTATTGAAACTCTGGAGCCAGTCGTCCTGGGTGAGGTTGAACAGTGGATATCTATTCGAGGAACTAATACCCAAAATCCTGTGCTTCTTTTCCTCCACGGTGGACCTGGAGGTTCTGCCCTGCCTAATTTGCGGCATTTTCACCGGGAGTTGGAGGAGCATTTCACACTGGTCAACTGGGATCAGAGAGGTGCCGGCAAATCATATTCTGTCCGTATCCCTGAAGATTCTTTTACTATTGACCAGTTCGTCTCAGACACACACCAGCTGACCCTGCTTTTAATTGAACGTTTCGAAACAGACAAAATATATCTCATGGGCCACTCCTGGGGCACTATTATCGGGATGAAAGCAGTTTACCAGCGTCCTGAACTATACCATGCCTATTTTGGCACTGCCCAGGTAGTCAATCCTGCAAAGGGGGAAGCCATATCCTACCACTACACTTTGGAGTCAGCTTACGCTGACAATAATAACAAGGCTGTAGAAGAGCTGAGGGCAGCCGGTGCTGCTCCTTATGAATTTGACGATACATTTTGGGACAAACTACTGGTTCAACGTAAATGGCTCTCATATTACGGCGGTAATGTACACAATAATAAGAATCTGTTTTCGGACTCATTAAACCTCTTTGCTCCGGAATACAGCATCATAGATTTCTTTAACCTTAAGCGGGGCAATCAGTCCTCGGTATACTATCTATGGGATGAACTGTTAACGGTAAACCTCATGGAACAGGTCACTGAGGTGGAGATTCCTGTCTACTTTATTACAGGCAGGCACGATTATATCGCACCCTTTGAACTAGTGGAAGAATACTACCATCATTTAAAAGCCCCTTCCAAGGAACTCATATGGTTTGAAAATTCAGCCCACAGCCCTATCTTTGAAGAAATTGAACTTTTTCAGCAAATTCTCGTCCAAAAAATTCGCCATGAACCTGAAAATTGACTATTCTAAAAAAAGAATAAATTAAAAAAAACAACAAAAAAAGTTACTGGAAGGTACAATTATAAAAAAATCAGATAAATGTTGACATTATAACTTAGCAATACTATACTAAAGAAATCAATAATGTTTAAAAACGATGAAGAGGAAGAGTAAGAAGAGGATTTCTTTTACAGAGAGCCCCGGCCTGCTGAAATGGGGTAAAGAGTATTCTTTTGAACATGGCCTCTGAGTTGCACTTCGAACCCTTTTTACGGGCGTAGGCTGTGCCGGTCTCTCTCGCACCCGTTATAGTGCTAGAGTATAAACACATTGTTTATGTGTCGTACTCGAAGAGGTCAATGCCGTGAGGTATTGGTAAAATGGGGTGGTAACACGGGAATCTGCTCTCGTCCCTTAGATTTTTCTAAGAGACGAGAGTTTTTTATTGTTCAAAAATATATTTGAGAGGTGAATAGTATGAATATATTAATCGGTGGAGCCTGGCCTTATGCAAATGGTTCCCTTCATCTGGGACACATCGCCGCACTGCTTCCGGGAGACATTCTGGCCAGGTATTACCGTCTAACTGGCAAAAACATATTGTATGTGTCCGGAAGTGACTGCCACGGCACTCCTATAGCCATACGGGCCAGGCAGGAAAAGGTATCCCCAAAAGAAATCGCAGACCGCTACCATGAAGAATTTGTTGAATGCTTTCAAAAGCTGGGATTTTCTTATGATTTATATACCCGCACCGACCAGGAATATCATCACCGGCTGGTTCAACAACTGTTTTTAACCCTGCTTGAAAAGGGCTTAATTTACCCCAAAACAATAAAGCAGACTTATTGTATAACCTGTGAGCAGTTTTTACCCGATCGATTTGTGGAAGGCATATGCCCATACTGCTTCAACCAAGCCCGGGGAGACCAGTGTGATAACTGCTCCGCAATCCTGGACCCCATAGATTTGAAAGATAAGAAATGCAGCCTGTGCGGGAGTTCACCATCGGTTAGAGATACGGAGCACTTTTATTTGGCTTTGTCAAAATTTCAACGGGACCTGGAAGAATATCTGAACAGTCATGATGACTGGAGAGAGAATGCCCTCCAGCTGACAAAGCGGTACCTGAGGGAAGGGTTACAGGACCGTGCAGTGACTAGAGACTTAACCTGGGGGATTGATGTGCCCCTGAAGGGCTTTGAAGGAAAGAAAATTTATGTGTGGATTGAAGCAGTATGGGGCTATTTTACTGCAGCCAGGAGATGGTGTGAACTCAAGGGCGTCCCTTGGGAAACGTACTGGAGGGGAGATGTGACCGCCTTTTATGTACATGGTAAAGACAATATTCCTTTTCACACGTTAATATTACCTGCCTTACTCAAGGGGTATGATGATCTGCATGTTCCTGACCAGATAATTTCTAGTGAATATCTGACTATTGAAGGAAGAAAATTATCAACCAGCAGTAATTGGGCAGTCTGGGTCCCATATATCTTACAGAATTATCATCCTGACTCGATTCGTTACTACCTTACTATAAACGGGCCAGAAAAACGCGATTCTGATTTTTCATGGCGGGAGTTTATTTACAGCCATAACGGGGAATTGTTAGGGGCATTTGGAAACCTGGTCAACAGGAGCCTGGTCTTTATTCATAAATCTTTTGAAGGAAAGGTTCCTGAAGGAACTGTCAATAAAGAAATACACAGCCAGATTGATGTACTGTACAGACAGACAGGAAACAAAATTGAATCGGGGGAGTTCAAGGGTGCGTTAGAGCAGATCTTTCAATTCATAAGGAAATCAAATAAATATTTTGATGAGCGCCAGCCGTGGGTTACAATAAAGCAGAATCCATCAGATTGTGCGGACACTATTTACACCTGCGTTCAGATTATTGCCAATTTATCTAATCTGCTGTCTCCCTTCATCCCTTTTAGCTCCAAAAAGATAAGGGAGTTTCTGAGTATCCCTGAAAATACCTGGCAGTATACGGCAGTTTCTCCACTGCAGCCGGTCAATCAGGTGGAAATACTTTTTCAACGGATAAATAAGAAAAGAATTGAAGAAGAGGTTAATAAACTAAAGGGCAGTACTGTCTAATGGGGCTCAAGCAAAAAACTGTGGGTATTAATTGTTTAGACGAAGGGAATGATGTATAATAATTTCAATGATATACATCGAATATAATTTCCTGCAGCCAATCACGTAAACACGGGGCCAATGGGAAAGGTGGTAAAATGAAATGTGAAGGATTTTGATAACTTTTTTTTTGGTTGTCAGTAGCGTAAACTAAGATACGTTAAAATTAAAGATAGGAGCTATATCAAATGATAGTAGTTGCAATCATTGGCTTTGTCTGTTTGGTGTATTCAATTTTTGCTTTTCAACAGAAAGGTCCATTATTAACAACAATGTATTTTTTAGTAAATCCAGAAGAACGGAAGAAAATGAAAACAAAGACTGAATATCTATTTGTTGCAACAGTTTATTTAGGTATAGCTATTATGTTCTTTTCAATATTGATCGGGGAATTATTCAATTTATCATGGATGCCGAAGGTGACGATTATATTTGCAATCTTTTTGGTTATCTACGTGATTGTGGCATCCATATGGAGCGAAATGGCTAAAAAGAAATAATCCCATAAACAAGAATATCCTCATGCATTCCACTATTTTCCACGCTTTCTGAAACCATTTTAATAGCAGTAACAAACCCAAGCGATTACCAATAATTAGGGGGGACGCTTGTTTTCTTTTGTTTACGAATATCTGAGCTCTTGCAGCAAATGCCGGATTCTGAAGCGGTGAATGCCGGGAAACTGTTTGACTTTTAGGAGAAGAAAAAGCGCGACGGGTTCAAGGAAAAAAATACTGAATTACCATTGACAACTTCTGACGGTATCTTTATAATAATGGTATAGACAGAAGTTGTCAATGGTAAGAGATAAGGAGTTACAAATGAATAATATAAATTTTAAACATATTGATACTGAAAATGAAAAAGTGAAGCGAATCATCAAAGCCGGATTTGAGGTGTATAGCAGAAATGAGATTGATAAAGCCTCAACCAATATGATTGTTAAACGAGCGGGTATATCTAGAGGACTTTTATATCATTATTTTAAGGATAAACAAGAGGTATTTGATTTTTTGGTCTACTATTCAATTAAAGTAATTATTCACGATATAAAAAACAGTATTGATTGGAATGATGGCGATATAATCAATAGGGAACGGGAAATTTCATTATCAATATTGCACGCCACGAAGGAGTATCCATACATCTTTGAATTCTATCAAAAACATTTATTAAAGCTTTCCAACGCGACAATAACAAAATATGCGGATGATATCAGTCAAGATATCAGCAAAAAGCTGTATAATCAGGGAATCGATAAAAATATGATCAAAGATGATGTAGATATTGATAAGATGATAGCAATTATTCGATATACAGTAATCGGACTTTTAACTGACCGATTTCGGGATACCCAAAGTAGTACTTTGGACACAGATCAGGATATTGAACATCATCTCAATGAATACTTTCAGTTTTTTAGAGATTTATTCTATAAGTGATATGAGGAGGTTAGTAGATGAGAGTACTAATACTTACAATTGGAACAAGAGGTGATATTGAACCTTATGTTGGGTTAGCTCAAGCACTAATTAAGGATAGTATTCCTGTAACTCTTGTCACAAACGACATACATAAAAAACGTGTTCAATCCCAGAAAATAGATTTTTTTTCTATAGACAATGATAATAGTGAAGATAAAAACGATTCTGTTGCGAAGCTTCTTGAGAATCAGGGGTTGAGCGCTGTAAAAAAAGGTATATCCCTTATGTTTGATGGTATGGAGAAGGCACATTACAAAATCAACAAAATTGTCCCTGATTATGATGTCGTTATTGGACATGGATGGTTTGGTGAACTTGAGGCAGATCTGCACAATAAAAAATTCATCCGAGCAGGTCTTAATCCTAGCTTGGCAAGACTTACTCAAAATAAGCTTTCGAATTCCCTTAAGAATTTGATTGGAGCTATTTTTTTAAAACAATTGATTTTCAAACCTTATAATGAGTTTCGTACTCAGTTTGGTGGTGCATCCATATCAATGGATAATTTTTATGCTAAACCTTTTTTACTTCCTATTCCAACTTTGCTAACACCAGTGCATGATTTTGAGGCTTCTGTATTTCAATCTGATTATTGGTTTCCTGATTATGATTCACCCATTTTGTCAGAGGAATTGGACGCTTTTTTACATAGAAATACCAAAAAGTTATTAGTCAGCTTTGGCTCGATTACATGGGCAAACAATAATCTGTCATCTATAGCAATGCAATTTGTAAATGCTGGGAGAAGATTTGGTTTTGACACGATATGGGTAGGAACAGAAATAAAGTCGCCGGAAATTGACAGGGCAGCAAATGAAGGTTGCTTCATCCAGATGGAAGAGTACCCTTTTCATTTTCTGTTGCCAAAAGTTGACCTGATTGCACATCATTGTGGTTTAGGGACAACATGTTCAACTTTAAGGGCAGGTGTTCCAACCATTCCAGTTCCGCATTTAGTTGATCAATTTGATTGGGCTAAAAGGCTCTATCAGATGGGAATAGCTTCAAAGCCTATTCATATTAAGAATTTAAATGAACGAGCTATCATTAATCGACTTGAAAGTGCTTTAAAAAAAGAATTGTATTCAGAAGAATTATTAGAGATAAAAAAGAAGATGGAAAAGCAAGTACAAAAAGAATCTGTCGTAAATCGTATCAGAGAAATCTATAAGGAAAACTAACTACCGGAGAGCATAACTTATCAAAGGTCTCCCTGGTAATACCTCTCTTACTGAAATTTTAAATCAATTAATCCTTTATTTTAAGAGTTTATCTCTTTAATCGCTATACTTAATAATCCTGAAAATTTAAATCCGATAGTTAGCAGAAGACCGTACCGGGCCAGTAAATAAATCTCGCCGTTAATAAATTCCATTCTCAGTGTACTTTTCTCAGAAATCTCCATAAACTCCTCATAGGAAACCTTCTTCCCACCGTACTGATAATCCAGCGCATTTTTCCTTGTGATAAAATACTGTTCAATATCTGTTACATATGGAGTCGGCTGTACTTTTTTGTGTACAAAATATTTCCATGGTTTTCTGACACGAATGTATAGTGTTATAATGTAAGAGGTGGACATAATGTGCCGGGAGTGAGAGTAAGTATGAGCAATGAAAAAATCTTGATTGTGGATGATGAAGTTGAACTGGCAGAAATCCTCCGAGATTACCTGAATCAAGAGGGTTTTAAAACCTGCCTGGCCTTCAATGGAGAGGAGGCCCTGGAACAATTTCATAAATTTCAACCTCAACTGGTAATTCTGGATATCATGATGCCGAATATTGACGGGATGGAGGTCTGCAGGATTATCCGCTCCAAATCCAACATACCTATTCTCATGCTCAGCTCTAAAAGTACGGATATCGATAAAATTCTGGGCCTGGGATTGGGCGCAGACGATTACATTACCAAGCCCTTCAGCCCCACAGAGGTGGTAGCCAGAGTTAAGGCCCAGTTAAGAAGGTTTATGCATCTTTCTAATGTCTACAAGGATTCCCCACTGCATAAGATTGGCAATCTCATCATTAACAGCAGTTCTTATTCAGTGCACGTAAAGAACTCAAAAGTAGAGCTGGCCGCCAAGGAATTTGAACTACTTAATTACCTGGCACAACATCCCAAACAGGTTTTCAACCGGGAACAGCTTTACAACCAGATTTGGGGTTATGATGAGTTTGGCGATATCAATACCATCACAGTGCATATCCGAAAAATCCGTGAAAAGATAGAGGAAGACCCCTCCAGGCCAAAATACATAAAGACTGTTTGGGGCGTTGGCTACAAATTCGACTTTGATGAAGAGGAATAGACATGGAAATCATGAAGAAACCACTGCGGCTATTAGCCATCTATTTGCTTTTTTCATTGATAGTATTAACAGCCTCTTACCTTTTATTATCCAATATTTTGGTAAACCAGAACAGCATGTACACTTTTAACCAGGCAAGGCTGCTGACCAACGGCATAATGAATGAAGCGGAAAATAATTACCACAATGTTTCGGACTTTGACCTTTTTGCCCCACGGATTCTTTCTGATATAGATGAAATGAATGCCCGTTTGGAAATCATCGACAACTGGGGAAGGCTGGTTTTTGACTCAGAGAATGAACTGGCCTATGACAGTCATATTATCCTGGACATCAAGTCGCAGGTTCACTACGATGCCAGTTTTTCAACCCTGGAAGACGGTCTGGTCAGGTTTGCTTTTCCCCTGGTGGTAGGAGGGCATCTGGAAGCCAGCGCTGTTTTTACGCTTCCTCAACACCTGGTTTTAAACCAAAGTGAGTTCCACATGAAAGCCCTGCTGCTGCTTCCTGTCTTTATACTCCTGGCCGCAGTATTTTTTGCCGCTCTTATTTTATATCGAAGGGTTAACAGGCTTTATCACCTGCCTATCCAAAGGCTCAACACGGCCGTTAATGAAATTTCCCGCGGAAACCTTGAGGGCCAAATAAATTATTTGGAAGACAACGAACTGGGAAAATTCTGCCGGTCCTTTGATATTATGAGATTGGAACTAAAGGACTCCCTGGAAAGACAATCCCGGTATGAAAAATCCCGCAGGGAATTGGTCACAAAAATATCTCATGACTTGAGAACGCCCATTGCTTCCATAAAAGCATACGTGGAAGGCCTGAAAAAAGGGGTGGCAAAAGACCCCTCCATGGTGGACAAGTACCTGTCGGTAATAGATAAAAAAACCGACAGCCTGGTAAGCCTGATCGATGACCTGTTCCAGCATTCCCTCCAGGAACTAGGCCAGCTGCGCATTAATAAACAGGAACTATACAGTAAAAAATTTTTAGAGGATATTCTTGAACCCATTATAGTGCAGTTTGATAACAGCCCCGTCTCTTTTTGCATAGAAGGGGAAATTCCCGATGTGTTGATAAATGTTGATGAATCCCGGATAGAACAGGTAATTATAAATTTAGTACAGAATGCCAATAAATACACCTCCGAAGGGGGAAATATTACCTTCACTGCTGAAAATCAAGAGGAATTTATTAAAATCTCTATTAAAGATACCGGTTTTGGCGTTTCTCAAGAGGATCTGCCCCATATATTTGACAGTTTCTACCGGGGCCAAAAGTTCCGAAACAGGGACTTTGAAGGTTCCGGGTTGGGGCTTTCCATCTGTAAGTACATCATTGAACAGCATGGGGGAAGTATCTGGGTTGAAAGCAGGCTGAACGAAGGAAGCACCTTCTGCTTTACCCTGTCAAAAGTATAATTCCTTTGTATAATTCCTTGAAGCCGGATTGAAATTCCGGCTTTTTCTGATGCTATTTAAAAACTATCACTTCTCTGATAACAAGACGTGAGTTAATAAATTCTTAATAAGTTTATAAGGGCTTAAAAAGATTTTCCGTTTAACATGATAGTAGAGTCACAACAGGTAACCACGAAAAATGACTTAAGCTGATTCAACATATCCGCCGTACCGTATTAAAACCAATACTGCCGTATTTCACAGGCTGTCGGTATGAATCCGCCTTTTAATAATTCGGCTGTAGTGACCATAATTAGCAGGTAAAATAACCACAAGAGGGAGGAATAGTTTATGCAAAATGTCATTCTCAGTACAAAAGATTTGTGTAAAACCTACGTTAGTGACGGGATTCAATTCCATGCTATACGGAATATCAACCTGGAAATATACCGGCAGGATTTTACGGTGATCATGGGAAGTTCCGGGTCCGGCAAATCCACACTCTTGTATCTCCTGAGCGGTATCGATTCCGTAACCGCCGGTGAAGTAAGCTTCCAGGGATCCCGGGTGGATTTGATGGATGAAAAGAAAACGGCAGAATTCAGACGTAAAAGTATAGGCTTTATTTTCCAGGCCATCAACCTGGTCCCCAATCTAACGCTTTTTGAAAATATAGCTATTTCCGGGTACCTGGTTTCCAGCAACCGGAAACAGGTAAACGAAAAAACAAAAGAGCTTCTGGCCGTGATGGGTTTGGAACAGGAAGCTCAAAGGCTGCCTTCTCAGGTTTCGGGGGGACAGCAGCAGAGGGCCGCCATAGCCAGGGGGTTGATTAACTCGCCTACGGTGCTTTTTGCCGATGAGCCTACAGGAAGCCTCAATTCTCAGCAAAGCCAAAATGTGCTGGATATCCTCACCGATATCAACACAGAAGGACAGACTATTGTTATGGTAACCCATGATATTAAGGCAGCCTGCAGGGCAGATAGAATACTTTTTATCAAAGACGGTAAAATCGGTGGAGACCTGAAGTTAGAGAAATACAGCAAGAACGACAGTGAACAAAGAGAAAAAGAGATATTCCGGTATCTTACAGAGAAGGGGTGGTAACGTGAGAAGCATATTCATGATGTCCACTGCGAATTTGAGAAAACGGAAAAACCAGTCCCTGTTAATCGGGTTTACCCTCCTGCTTTCAGCGCTGCTGCTGTCTGCATCCGTTGGAATTCTGGAAAACCTGAAAAATCCTTTCCATGAAATGTTTGAGCAGCAGAACGGTTCTCATATAACCCTGCAGCTCCGGGGCAGGATACACGATGACCACCAGATTGCCCGGTGGTGGGAAACCAGTGAGTTTGTTGAAGGGGTCCATGTGATGGACTATTACATGACCGGAGAAAGCATTAATCATAATGGAAAATCACAATCCGTTGGAGACCTGATCGTGACCGAACACCCGGGTATGGCCATGACCCAGGACAAACTGACCGTGGTTGAGGGAGAAACCAAAGATGCCCCCGGCAAAAATGAACTTTGGATTCCCACCGGTTTTGCCTATTCCTGGGGAATAAAACCGGGAGATGAGTTGGAAATTCATATTAATGGACAAATGAAGAGTTTTGAGGTATCTGCTGTTGTGGTGGATCCGCAGTACAGCGCCAGCATGATGAATCCTGTTCGGATATGGGCCTACAACGGCATGTTGACAGAAAACTTACTGGATGCACAGGACATGGATGCAATGATCGGTATTAGACTCTTTGATTATTCTTCATTCAGCACTCTTTGGACAGAATTTGAAGATTACCTGGGAACACCCTTTTTCGGCTTTGTATTTGATTATGAATCCATAGAATATTTTTACAGCGTGATACAAAGTATCATTGGAATCATTATGCTTCTATTTTCCATCATCATCATTTTGGTTTCCGTATTTGTTATCGCCTTTACCATCTCTAACGCGGTGATTTCTGATTATAAAGTTATCGGGATTTTAAAATCCCAGGGATTTTCAGCCCGGGAGGTAAAAAGGATTTATTCCCTGCAGTATTTGTTCCTGGCCGCCATTTTTGTCCCTCCGGGAATTTTATTCAGTAAACCGGTGGTTAATGGCATCATGTCGCAGATGATTAAAAGCCTGGGCACGTCACAGCTCAACATTTCATTTATCAATCCAGGCATTTTGACCTCAGCCGTGATGCTGATTGTTGTATTCCTGGCATCCTATGTCAGTTCATCCAAAGCGGGGGGCATTAAGCCGGCAGAGGCCATACGGAATGCTGCCCCTTCGAAAAATACTGCATCCGGAAAAAGATTCAATATTACCACATGTATGAGAATGCCCCTTTCCCTGCTGCTGGGAATAAAAAATATTGCTGCCGGGAAGAGGGATGCCGTATTTACCATTGTATCCGCAGCAGTGATGGCTTTTGTCCTGGTATTCTCTATAAACACTTACAATTCTGTGAAGAATATGGATAAAAACCTGGCATTCTGGGGTTTTGATGACTCCGAAGTCTTGATTTCCCAGGACACCGGCTCACACCATGTTTCTAATGAACAGGTGCTTAAAACCCTGTATGCTGATGACCGGGTAAAGGCAGCAGTACCCTACAGCGTCATTATAAACGCTGCTGCTGCGGCACAGTCAGGGGAGATTTCTACAAATGTTATAGCTTTCACCTATGATGGGGATATGGATTCCATCGGCCTTTTAAACCTGGAGGGTAGAAGTCCGGAACAAGATAATGAAGTTTCTATCTCATACTTGACAGCCCGGAGATATAACAAAAATGTAGGAGATTTCATAGACCTGTATATAGAAGGCGAAAAGGGAACATACCTGGTAACCGGCATTTATCAGTCCATGAACGCCATGGGATGGGGTTTCAGGATACAGGAAAAGGCGGTTCAGAAGAGCAGCCCGGATTTCCGGTCAGGCAGCTACTCTGTAAAGTTAAAAGAGGGAAATGATATTGACCTTTTCGTTGGTGACATGAAAAAGATATTTGACGATTCATTCAGCATCAGGTCTGTTTACGAAAGTGGGGAAATTAATATTTCGTCCATTACCTCCAACATGGCACTGGTAGCATTAATGTTAAGTATCATCTTTATGACCGTTGCCTTCATCATAAGCTTTAATGCAAACCTTATGAGCATTTTCAGCCATAAGAAAAGCTTTGGAATATATAAAGCACTGGGCATGACCCCTGTTCAGATTAGGGTGTCCATGGTCTGGAAGGATCTGGTACTGGCTTCCTCAGGCATTCTGGCAGGGATACCCCTTTCTTTGGTTATTTCTCCAAAGATATTGAGCATGCTGCTCTCCGGCATGGGTCTGGTCAACTTCCCCTTCGATGTGACGCTTTGGGGAACTCTGGCCGCCATACCCATCTGCATGATGGTAGTACTGTTCAGCGCCTGGATTCCCTCCGGTAAAATATTAGGTATCAGCCCAAGAGACCTGATTGTGGAATAGTAATAATGGCTTTTATCATCAGGAGAGAAAATTAGAGGAGGAAAAAATGAAAGTTTTTTTCACCAAACTGCCCCGGGTTACTCTGCTAATTATTTTAGCATCTTTAGCCCTTGCATTAATTAATGCGACGGCTGACGAAATTCTATGGCGGGGGGTTTACATCAGGGAATTCTCTGGCAGCTTGTTTATGGGTTACCTGTATCCTACTTTTGGCTTTGCCATATGGCACCTGGCTCCCCAGGCTTAAAATAATTCTAAAAGCTGGCAAAGAAAAACTACTAATTCATAACTGTAGAGCAGGAATATTTCAATAATGGAATAATCCTTTGGTTTGCGCCAGTTACAGGGTTAAAACGATAACTAACGATACTGAGCACTTCGCCCCGGCCGTGCCGCATGGCCTAATTGTCGGTTTTTAAAAAATTAACTGTTGACTATGTTGTACATAGTGCTATAATATACATATTGCATAATTGAACTGCGTCCAATGTTACATGCTGTTTAACTAATCTCTTGAGGGGGTAAAACATGAGTGCCGAAGAAAAGGCCGGTGAAAGTAGGACTGAACGAAAAAAAGAAAAGACCAGGCAGAAAATTTTAACCTCAGCGATAAACTTATTTAAGAAACAGGGTATTGATGTAACCACAATGGAACAGATAGCTGAGGAAGTTGACATAGCCAAAACAACCCTTTATAACTACTTCTCTAACAAGGAAGCAATCATCAGCGAATTTATGCAGCGGTCATTCAAAGAGAAAAACTTTCGCAGAATAATGAAATTTAAGGATATGCCTGACACCCGCTCACGCATGATACTAATATTTGAAGAATTGATTGAGGGAATACAGGGACATAAAGAAATATTCGAAAGATACCTGGTCTACCGTATGCAGAAAGTGATCTCTTTTCACCAGCATGAACCCGATAGAAGCGGTTTTAACTTGTTGAGAACCGAAATTATTAAAATGGGACAAAAAGACAGTGAAATCAGGGATGATTTGCCCCTTCATGTGTTAGAGGAGCTGTTTGAATTTGCCTTCATTGAAGCAGTAAAACAATTCTACATTGAACCGGCAAATTTTGACGGACGTCAGTTTATTGAAAGCTGTGTAGATCTTTTTTTAAATGGCGCTAAACGCAATTAGAAAAATTACCACAAGATTAAACAGGTGTTTGGAATGATCTTAAAATATTACCGATAGCTTAATTAAGCTTAATTGGAGGAATAAAAATATGCCAAGTCTGCGGGGCCGTCTTATAACATTTTTGTTGAGACATCGAAATATACGACAAAAAAAGGAAGCCATTGATTGGAATACGTACGAAGCAGTGCTCAGTTTCCGTAAAGAGGTTGAAGAAGGTGCCGGTAAATTTGGAAAAATGCCCAAGGATATAGACGTATCCCCGGTAAATATTGATGAATTGTATGCAGAATGGATTTTCCCTGCCCAGGGGAAAAAAGATAGGATAATACTGTATTTTCATGGTGGAGGGTATGTATCAGGCACATGTAAAGCTCACCGGTCAATTGCTGCTAAGTTTGTAAAAAACAGTAAAGTGGGGGCTCTGTTATTTGAGTACCGTTTGGCTCCAGAAAACCCCTTCCCTGCTGCACTGGATGACTCACTGGCAGCCTATAATTATTTGTTGACCGAAGGGTTCTCACCCTCCAATATTGTCTTTGTGGGTGATTCTGCTGGAGGAGGCCTATGTTTAGCTGCTTTACTCGCCCTACGGGATCAAAAGAAACCGCTTCCTGCAGCAGCAGTATCCATCTCCCCCGTAACTGATTTCAAGTGCACGGGAGAATCATATAAAACCAATGCCAAAGTATGTCTGTCCCCGGAAGGCACTGGACTTGCCTTCGGCAAACACTATGCCGGGAGTAATGATCCAGGGTTACCTTATATATCTCCCCTCTATGGGGACCTCCACCAGCTCCCACCAGCGTTGATTTATGCCGGAGGAAATGAAACCCTGCGGGACGACGCCGTTAGATTTGCAAAAAAAGCCAGAGAAGCAGGAGTAGATATTACATTGAAGGTTGGGGAAGGTTTGTTTCACTGCTACCCTGTTATGGCCCCCCTGTTTCCAGAGGCAAAACAGGCTATGGAGGAGATATGTGCTTTCATAAGATATTTAAGTATCTAGATATTCAAATTCATACCATCATGAGCAGCAATAACCTGCACTCCAGTTTCTAAAGATAACTGTTCCGCCAGTTTCCAGGGTTTTTTCTTTAACATGGTTAGGCCAAAATGAGTAATAACCGCCATTTTCGGTCTAATTATTTCAATTATTTTTCTACAATCCTTATAATCTAAATGTTCAATTGTGGAATGAACCGGATGCTCGTAAAGAACCACATTTAATATAATTATATCTGTGTCATATTGTTCCACTATATCATGGCAAAAAGCCGTGTCAGCTATGAATGAAACTTCTTTTTCCCCCAGTATAAATTTTAAACCGTAGGTCTCTACGGAATGTCGGTGACGCAGTGGAGTTATCAACTTAACTTCTTCACCTATAGTATAAGTAGAGCCTGCCCTAAGCATTTCGACTTTTTCTACTGCCTCTTGAAGATAACCGAAAACAACCGGTTCGTGCCCTGATAGAGCATCGGAAGGGGCCAAAATTATACCTTTCTTCCTCACCCTGCCTCCGGTCATAGCTTCAATCATAATATTAGCATCACAGGAATGATCCAGGTGCCGGTGCGTTAGTATGATTGTATCCAGGCTTTCCGGGTTTAGCCTGGGCCTGCTGGCTAAACAGCGCAATAGAGTTCCGGGACCCGGGTCAATTAAAATATTTTTACCATTAAAACAACACCAGATTCCCCCTGAATGACGGAGCTGCCTGGAAACAACAAAGCGGGCTCCCCCGGTGCCCAGAAATTTAATAGTATTCTTATGTGAATCCATATCAGGATTACCCCTTTATCAGTCTCTGCACTTTTTTCTATGGTTACTATCGGAATCCAAAAGAACTCCTTATCGTATCAGAGGAAAAAGCAATTTTTATATTTTTGCTTTACCCAGGACCCTCTGAGTTTCTTTATATCCCAGCGTAATAAGCTCCTTGCTAGTACATAAAGCCCCTCCTCCGGTTACTTGTATTTCGTCAAAAGATAGTACTATTCCTGTTAGTATTAATAGATATCTGTTATGTACATGAAAATTTATCCAAAAGACAGCTCAAGCTTCAATAATACTTCCTATATTGGAGAATGGCAGGCCTACAGCCATAATTAGGACCTGGTTATTTAAAATAATCAAATTCATGGGATAATCGGTATTCAAAACGGGGATACTCAAATCCCCATTTACCAAAAAAACCCGGAGAGTGTTATCTTTCGGGGTTTCCTTTTTGTTGCTTTACTGCCAGGCATTTCTGAGTTAGGCCCTTTTGGGCAGAACTGGAAGCCTGTGTGGCTTACGGTTCCCACCGAGCATTTATTTAATCTCAATGTGTACCTCCTTGCCCAGACCTTTAGCAATTTTAATCAGAAAATCTAAAGATGGATTATATGAACCGTTTTCAAATCTTGAAATATTTGATTTCTGCGTTCCTACTCGTAAAGCCAATTCTTCTTGTGTGATATTTTGTTCATTTCTAGCTTCAATAATCTGTGATATAACCTCATAGCGTGGCTTTAACTTCTCATATTCAGCCTTAAATTCTTTGTCTTTCAACAGCTGCTCTTTAACCACATTAGAATTGACACCTGCTTTACTCATCAATACACCTGGAGTTGTCAAATTTGGGTTAGCCCCAAAACTCGTAATTTTTGGATTCGTTAATAAATGGATTCCTTTTGGAAATACTATTTACGGCTCTTATCTACAGGCAGAATAGTGCTCTGCTGGAGAGCAACACGAGCGGCCTGTAGAGTTCTGCCAGGGATAGCCAGGGGAATCGTTTAATAAACCCTGGTTGTCTTCTTTTCTATCCCTGGGAGAACCAAAGCGAAAAAACTCCGGGGGTTCGGGGGCAGAGCCCCTGAATACTGTTTACCCTGCCTGGGATAAGTTTTCCTGATAATAGAGCGAACGCTTGACCAAGGGTGGGTAGCCTCCATTTGTAGTGTAAATTCTTTTTCGGTTGTAGTAGATTTCAATAAATCTAAATATGATGCTTTTGACGGTTTCCATTTTCATGGTTTCAGTTTTAAATTTGTAGATGCTTTCTTTTTTCAGTGTGGCAAAAAAAGACTCCATCCGTGCGTTGTCAAAGCATTTACCTGTGTTGCTCATGCTTTGTATTGCTCCATATCGGGCAAGGGTTTGACGGAAAAGTGTGCTAGTGTATTGACTCCCCCTGTCTGAATGGAAAATCATACCATATGCCTGATGTTTTTTGACACCGGCTGTAAAAGCTTCGACGCAAAGCTCAGCGCGCATGTGATTAGCCATTTTTAGTCCGACAATGCTTCCATCAAAACAGTCCATTACGGCGGCTACATAAAGCTTACCGTCAGCCGTTGGAATTTCTGTAATGTCACTCAGCCATTTTTCATTAGGTGATTCAGCTGTAAAGTCTTGCTGGATCAGGTTTTCACTAGCTTGTGCAGCAAGATCAGCCTTGGTTATCCCCTTGCTGTGACGTTTTTTCTTCAGCATTAGATGGTGTTTTTTACAGAGCGCGAGGATTAGATAATAACTGCCCTTATAGTCCTGAAAAAGTTGTAAATGCAGATATATCCTATACGCTCCATAGTCCGGGTTGTCTGCACGAATTTGAAGAATCTTTGCCAAAAGAGCATCATATTTGTAGGGCCTGGACTGTCTTTTTAACCACTTATAAAATCCGTTTTCACTAACCCCTAATACCTCGCACATGGTCTTTATGCTGTGCTTAGATTTTCCTTGGGTTTTTTCCAGGCATATCCACTTAAACAGTTCTCGTGCAGCTACTTCTTTTGGCTCATTGCGAAAAAAGCCAGGGCTCTTTTCAAAATATCATTGGTTGCTTCAAGTTCCTTGAGTTGTTTTTCTAATGCTCTGATTTCAGCGGTTTTTGGATCTACACGCTTATGACCACTGCCGACAATAGCCATATTTCCATAACGATTTGCATTGCTTCGCCATGTGTAAAGAGTAGTGACTGGAATTCCCAGCTTTTCAGCAGCTACTGTCGGACCTACTTCACCGGACAGCTTAATGGCTTCTTCTTTAAATTCTTTATCATATACTCGCATCTGGACACCTCTTTCTTTTTGGGTTATTATTTCCAGAATTACGAGTTTTGTTACTTAACTAAAATGATACCACTCCAACCTTCTTTCATAGTCAGCTTTGTATTTTCTTGCTCTTTCTAATTCTCGTTCAGGAATTTTATTACTTTTCTTCACAAAACCATTAAGTAAAACGAATGTATTAGCTTGACACAAAAAATAAAATATACGCGATATATCTGATGAAAACTTTACTCGAAGTTCATATAATCCTGTATTCTTACTCCCTTTTATCGGTTTTACATAAGGCTCTCTAAGTGCAGGACCATGTTTTTTAATCAGCTCAATCTCACTAAATGCTTTTGCTCTCATCTTCGGCGGAAGTGATAATAAAAAATCCATCACCGGTACATCTCCGTTTTCTTTTTTATAAAACTCTAAATCATAGGCCACTAACATGCCTCCTGTTATTAGTATATTCACCTTTAATACTTTTTATGTTATCATATATGATAACATTTTGCAAAATAATTTGTACCTAAAATATCATATAAATTTGATAATTATCCTTTGCAAATTCAAGGCCAAGTCCTGAACTACATTGTTCATAATAGCTAATAGCTTCAAGAAATTCTTCCTTAGCTTTGGAATGCCCGGTAGTTTCCGGACCTTGCCCCTTGGCAATTTCCAGAAACTACCTCTCGGGCCAGTCCCCCACAACTTTAAAGCAATAAAGTATTTTTCTTGTAAAAGTGTTTTTTTTAGAAGGAATTTATACAATTATGTGTAATTACTAATTAACAGTACTACAATATTATATTAGACATTCAACAACCTAATTTTTCCCATTCGAGCTAATTATACTAGATAATCACATTTAAGAAAAATATTTTCATAAATAGCGTTAATTTACAGATATTGCCTTGTACTATTTTCCCTTCTGTTATATGATAAAAACAGGAGGGGATGAACATGACTGCTGATATTGAAATGTACCATTGTGGCCCTGCTGCACTAATTTCAGCTCTATATGACCAGTTGAAGATTGGCAATACCATTGATGAAATGGTTTACTGGGATCCGGCACAGTGCCGACTTTCTCCTGGCACAAGAATTAAAGCACTGGTCATCAATATGTTTGGAGGACGCAAACCCCTATATCGAATGGATGAATTTTATGCAAATTTGGATATTGAAAACCTTTTCGGCAAGGGTGTAATCAAAAAAGATCTGACGGACTATACCCTGGCCCGTTCTTTAGATAAACTTGCAGATCGAGGGCCCCAGGAGGTGTTTTCCACCTTATGCCTTAGGGCCATATGTCATGAGCAAATTAAAATAAAGTATTTACACAATGACACAACATCTGTATCTGTGTACGGTGCTTATAACGAAGAAGACGGAGACGACTTTATCATTACGCAAGGACACAGCAAAGCCAAGAGGCCCGATCTTAACCAATTCTTATTTGGCCTTAGTGTAACTCAAGACAAAGTACCGGTCTGTGCGGAGGTAAAAAGCGGAAATACCAGCGATAAGACCTGGAACTTTAAATTTATCGAAAAACTAGCAGAAAATTTTGACCCAGATACTTTAAAAGACATTATATACGTGGCTGACTCATCTCTGGTTACTGAGAATAATTTGATGCAAATCGACAAGCACAAGCTAAAGTTTATTTCCCGACTCCCGGGCAATTTTTCACTGGAAAAAGAAATCAAGGCTAGGGCCTGGAAAGAAGATAGCTTTATAGAACTGGGAACCTTTTCTGATAAAAAAGATTCAGCTGTTTACCGGGTTCAGGAATTTACAGAGGAGCTCTGTGGAAAAAGCTATCGTTTTCTGGTGATGCATTCATCCAAGCTAGACGGTCGTAAAACCCGGTCTCTTGAAAAAAAGCTTCTTAAAAGGCAAAAAGAGCTAGAAAAGGCCATTGACGAACTAGAGAAAAATGCCTATGCCTGTGCACCTGATGCCGAAGCTGCTCTAAAAGCCTTTAAAAAACAGTGCGGGGATTCAATTTATCCCGTAACAGGTGAAGTCTTGGCTCGGGAAAAGCGAAAGCCCGGTCGACCGGGGAAGAATACCCCCAAAGAAATTGTCTATTTTCTTAAGCTTCAGTATTCCACCGATGAAAAAGAGATACAAAAAGAAAAGGAACGTCTGAGTTGTTTTGTGCTAATTACCAACCTGAATGAGTATACATCGTCTGAGATTTTAAAAGAATACAAAGCCCAGAGCAGTGTGGAAACTTCTTTTAAGTTTCTCAAAGACCCGTTTTTTGTCGGTCCTATTTACCTGAAGAACCCGGAACGGGTAGAAGCATTGGCCTATGTTTTGTTAATTGCTCTACTTATATTTGGTATCCTGGAACGTCGAGTCAGGGAAGCATTAAAAAAAGAAACGGAACCACTCGTCATCCCTGGAAAAGTGAAAACATTTAATCCAACCGGTAAAAAGATTCTGCAAAGCCTGGAATATGTGTTGGTAATGACCACTTCAAACCCTGATCGCCGTGCTTTTTCTAAAAGTTTTAAAGTGCCCAGAGTATTAGCACTCGCTGGTTTTGAGCCGGATATTTATCTTGATGTTAAAGATAATTCCTAGAAATTCCAGAAATTAACTAAAGATTTTTGTGTCCCAGGGTGTTGAATATCTATTATATTATGTAATACTATTTTTTTTGGACAAAGGATGTTACGAAAATTATAAAGATACTACATAAAAGCTGCTTTTAAAGCAGGTTTTATCTATCAATATTGAATTGGAACAGCTAAAAGAACTGTTCCTGGAAATAGAAGGGGAGCTGGAAGAGATTACACAGAATTAATTAAATATACAGCCTTGCAGGCTCAGATCCTAATCGGAGAATATTTCAACAAAGCCAAACAGTATATCAATTATTTCCTCCAAAATATCTCTGGGAGCTTTTTCTAAAAATACAGTATCTCTGGCTGAAATATCCAGGGATTTAACCTGTTCACACAGAACGACACCGGAGGTTTTTGTCCTGTTATCCAGGGAGACATGCAGGGGAAATTTTCGGTCGGTTTTTGTCACCGGGCATACGATAGCTATCCTGGTAAACCGGTTAAAAGTATTATTACTGATAACGACAGCCGGCCGCCTTCCTTTCTGCTCATGGCCGGCCTGGGGATTGAATTCTAAAAGGATAATATCTCCTTGTTCAGGAATATATGCCATTACCAGACCTCTTTTCCTGCAGGCTTTCCTGTATCCCATTCACTGCACTCATAATCTCCATTATGTTCAGCAATTCTTTCTTTAAGGGACTTATGTTTTTTTACAGGACGAATAATAATACTTCCATTTTCTACCTTTAATTCTACCCGGTCTTTCTCCTGTATTTTTGCCAGCTCAAGAATTGCTTTGGGAAGCCTGACGGCCTGGCTGTTTCCCCATTTTTGAATCGTTGTATACATTTTAACATCACCTCTGAAATAAGAATTATAATAAGTATATACCGTGTATATACGCCTATCAATGGTACAATTCTCTCTAAGGATTGAATTAACGGGAAATTACATTTAATCGGTTCTACTAAAATATGTAAGAATTTGAACACTAAAACTTTCTGAAAGGAAGAATAGCCATGAAATTTACCCTGAAAGACATAGTTTTTGCGGCCATCGTGGCGGCGGCCATGAATGTGCTGAGCTTTGTAACGGTTCCCCTGGTGGTGGCGTTACCCATTCCTGGAATCCGGTTGGTGGTAGTGGCACCCTTTTACGGGCTGCTTCTGGCCCTGGCCCTGATGCGGATTAAAAAAACCGGAACGGCTTCCCCTTTTTTTTTAAACCGGGGCGGTTCTGCTCTTTGTGGGCCCGGTCATACTGGTGTTCCTTATGGCCAGCGCCATAAGAGGGAACATGGCCGAAGATGCCCGGTAGTTTCCGGACCTTGCCCCTAGTCAATTTCCAGAAACTACCTTTCAGGGTCAGTCCCCCACAACTTTAAAGCACTAAAGTATTTTTCTTGTAAATATTTAATACTCTTGTGCTTAATCCGGCTAAATGGGACACCAGTTCCAGCAGAATTGGACAAACCGTTTTGGAAAAGATAAGGACAAGGGGTTTCGATAGCCCTTTATTAGGAGGTCTTAGAAAATTACGAAAAAAGGGGCCGAATTTTCAGGCAATTAAATGACAAAACTAGACAATTTACTCCAAAGGGATTACGACAAGTTTGCAGAAATAAGATGTAATTAGAATAATTATCCATTAATGATTCACTTTGAATAAGTGAAGAGTGCGGAGCTAAAATAGTTTCTATTTCTTTTACGAATGTGAAGTTAGTGTTTTATTATTGTAGAACATTTCCGAATTACGCTTTAACACATTAAATTGGTGGGGGACTGACCCTATTTAGGAGATTCTGGAAATTGCCGAAGGCAAGGGCCTGAATCTCCGGGCAGTTTATGGGAGGTTGGAGATTCTGGAAATTAGGTCGGCTTTTTTGTCAAATATAGAGCAAGCCAAACAAAACGTCCCCTTGGCTCCGAGAGATTTGGGCAAGGACTACCCTATATCTCTATTATAATGGATTTTTTCTTTTGGTACAATACTATATTGCAATTTCTTTAAAATAATCGTTATTTCATCGGTTTTCGTGGCTTGACATTTTAAGTATTAATTTATGCAAGGCTAGTGACCAAATATAAGCATTACCCCAGTAATTTTAATAAAAAGAGTTGTTAAAAACATACATTTATAGTATGCTTCAAGTAAGAATTACTTACCTGAAGGAGGAAAATATATGGACAAAGAAATAATGAGAATATCTACCAAGGGCCAGTTGACGATTCCTATTTCTATAAGAAAAAATCTTAACATTAAAGATGGAGATTATCTCCAAATTATAGTCGAGGGAGAAGAAATTCGACTAAAAAAGGTTAAAACCTCAAATCCTTTAAGTAAAGACGATCCAATGTGGGAACTGGTTGGAGCAGGTGAGAGTGGATATACGGATGTATCTCAAAAACATGACCAGTATCTGGCAGAAGGAGAAGCCAAGGGATGGAAAAAATAATGGTAGATACCAGTGCCATTTATGCATTACTGGATAGGTCTGACCGAATGCATGAAGAGGCTAAAAATAGTTTAATTAAATTGTCTAAAGAAAAAGTAATTACTATCATAACAAACTTTATCAAGGCAGAATCCCACGCTCTTATTTCCAGTAGACTAGGGCATGATTTAGCCAGGAAATGGCTAGGAAAAATGATATGGCCGGTAGAAAGGATAACAGAAGTAGATGAGAAAAGAGCTGTGGAAATAATTAATTATTATACTGATAAAACTTATTCTTTCACGGATGCGACTACTTTTGCAGCCATGGAACGTTTAGATATAACCAAGGCATTTACTTACGATAGGCACTTTGTTCAATATGGTTTTCATGTTTGGAATAACCTTTGATAATTTACAACAAAGGAATTGTCCTATGTATGCAGAGATAAGAAAGAATTAGTATAATTAGAAGCAGGCCCTATATTGTTACCATTGGAAACCATGTTTTTGTTAGATGAGGGAAACAATGGTTGTTATACTTTTAAAGAACCAATTGTGCAGCAACAGAGCGGACATCTCGAACAGGGGATGTCCACTCTTTATTTACCGGAATAATAAATGTAAATGAAGTACATGCCTGTAAAGAAATTTACACTACCGTTAAGTATTTATTACAGTAACAAATTCCTGCCATATATGCATATTATGTTACAACAGATTTGATACAAAGGTAAAAAATAATTTATGCGGGGAAGTTAGAATATTCAAAAAAAAAATTGAAAGGAAAAAAAAATATATGAAGGAAGAAAATATGAGAGAAGAATGCGTGGTCTGTGCAGAAGAATTTGAAGTTCATGATGATGATATTCTGCAGGGAAAAACAGGAAAACCAGTATGCCCGAAATGTAAAGAAGAGGAGGCTGTTAAGCATGACTAAACTATACCTCAGGGCAGGGCACGGAGGAGCATACAGCGGTGCTGCTGGTAACGGACTGGTAGAAAAAACTTAACCCTGGAGCATATACTGGCAGTTGCAAAAGGGTTGGCTGATTACGAATTAGAGATTAACCTTGCCAGGGATAGTGACAGGACCGTTTTAATCCGGGACAGCGTGGCAGAAGCCAACAGGTGGGGAGCAGACCTTTACTACTCTGCCCATAACAATGGGTTTACAGATAGTTCGGCAAATGGCTATGAAAGCTTTATATTTACTTCTCCATCCCAGGAAAGTATTGCTATTCAAAACGCAATTCATCTGGCCCAGGCTGCCGTTTGGACGGCGGAGGGCAGACGGGACAGGGGGCGGAAGCGGGCCAATTTTTATGAGCTAAAAGAAACCAGAATGCCTGCTATACTGGTGGAGAATGATTTTGTAACCAATACCGCTGATGCACGGCTGCTGAAAGATTCAAATTTTAAACAGCGGATCGTGGATGCTACAGTGAAGGCTTTTGCTGATTTCTATAAACTGAAGAAAAAGGTTTCTGAAGCCCTCTTGAAACGGGTATTTGTTAATGATACACAGGTAGGGGCTTTTCGTACCAATGAAGCATTAATCCGGTTTGTAACTCAGCTGATTGAAGAAAACCGCTATGATATTATCATTAGAGAGGTCAAGTAGGGAAGAACAAAAATCTATCAAGGCTGGTCTTAAAAGGGTTTTAAATAATTGTCTTTAATCTTAAAATTAGGTATACTTCTAATAGAGGTGATGTTTTTAAAAGGAGAACTTCTATACCAAGTTATAGAAAATTAGCAAATCAAATAGAGCTAAACTTGAGCACCTTAGAAGGTGCTTTTTTTATGCCCTTTTCAGCAGAACAGATTCTTTTTATTCTTAATATAGTAAAAAAGTGTCCCTTTTGATATCCCTGCCGCATTACAAATACTGTCTGTAGATGCTGCAGTATATCCTTTTTGAGCAAATTCCCTGATTGCAGTATTTATAATGTTTTTTCTTTTTTCAGCTGACAGCTTCATAAATGTCTTGTTCAAGTGTACATCCTCTTGTTCTACATGCAAATCATAAGAGAGAAAAATAATTATGGAGAACCGTTTTAAGCCTGAATAAGACAATAAGCTTATAGTAAACTTTATCTTGATAGTATTTACTTGATATGGTATGTTTATGTCATCCAAAAGGGAGTAGCAAGTGGCTTAGCCACTGGCTGTATCCGTCAATACGATACTGTTGAAGCGGCACAGTAATCCGGGTACAGTAATCATTTTATCGAATGATATGCAAGACTTTTGGCTCTTGATTAATGAGCCCAGTCTTGCATTTTTTATTTGTTTTTTTTTAGTAGTTTGACAATATGTTGATGATATCCAAAAGGGAAAGAAGTGTCTTTACTTGAAGCACTCAAATTACCATTATTTCAAGAATACCATAAAGGGCAGCCGTTTAATGAAAATCACCTTCGTCCCTGCCCGCTGCTGGATAACAAAGAACGTCTGGCAGAGATGGTAGAGAGATCAGTCGCGAAATCTACTGATTTACAAAACCCAGAAAACATTCGCGATCTGAGTGCAAAGTGTGAAAAGGCAGCGGAAAACTGGGCACCGGTATGATGGACCCCAATGTCAAGACACGATTTTTAACTTTTTAAGCGACACGGGGACCTCCTTTCTTGTTTAGTCTTTAGGGTCTTTAAATCTTTTAAAATATAAAAGTCTTTTTGTAAGTAGCAGAGGCTGTGGATATGTGGGCAACACGCAGTGTTGTCCAAGCAGGTGTGGAGCTTGTGGATAACCCTGCTTTTTGGGTTATCCATAAATCCACGCCTGCGGCATATCCACGGCCCAGGTTACGCAATCTGTTTCTGCTGCCAATAAGAATGGGCATAGTAGATATCTGCGGGTTTGCACTTATTCAGAGATTGATGCCCTCGCTCATAATTGTAGTAGCGGATAAAATCATCGATTCCCTGGCGGAGAGCTTTTGGTGTTTCATATTGCTTAATGTAGATATCTTCCCATTTAATAGTTCTAAAAAACCTTTCTGTAATCGCGTTATCGAGAGCCCTGCCTTTACCGTCCATACTTATCTTGATGCCGTGTTGTTTTAATGTATCGACATAGGTGGAGCTGGTGAATTGACTGCCCTGATCTGAATTAAGAATGATCGGCGCTCCGTGGTTGTTAACTGCTTTATTGACAGCTTTGATTACAAATTCTTTATTCATGGTTTGAGATAATTCATGTCCCACAATTTTCCGTGAATACCAGTCAATGATTATGACAAGATACATCCATCGGCCCTGCATAGCACAGTATGTAATGTCTATTCCCCAAACATGATTGGGGTGAGCCGGCGTAACGCTCCGCAGCAGGTAAGGGTAAACATATTGTGCCCTGTTGCGTTTGCTCAGATTGGGGCCGGGGCAAATGACTTTTATGCCCATATCCCTCATATAGCGTTGGATGCGTTTGCGGTTTACCTTAAAGCCCAGTTTCATGTCATTGATGTCATCCCTGATGCGCCTGGTTCCTTTAAATGGATGTTTTGTGTGAATTCTGTCGATCAGGTGCTTAATCTTAACTTCCAGTTCCGACGGTTCTTTCACTTTACGATACAGCCCTGTGCGGTTTAAGCTGAGAAGCTCAGCTTGTTCCTTAATGTTAGGGTCTGAATTATCCCAGTCTACCATTGCTGCCCGGTCCCTGACGGGGTATAATTCCTTTAGATTTTTTTTTCAGCCATTCCAACTGCGTAGTTAGACGGCCAACTTGAGAGTATAGGTTTTCAATTTCTTCTTCCTGCTGTTGTTTCTCTTTAGCAGCAGCTTTAGCGTTCTTAGAGGCGGCAAAAACTCTATCCGGATTTTCCAGCAATTCCTTCTTCCAGCGGTGGATCACGCTGGGATGGATATCATAATCTGAAGCAATATCAGTAACAAGGCGTTCTTCTTTAAGGGCCTCAAGTACTATTTTTAATTTTTCTTCTGGTGAATATTGGTTCTTTGGCATTGGGATATGCTCCTTTCCGGTTTGTCGTAATACTTCAACATCGGTGTCGCTTTTCCTCTGCCAAATCGTGTCTCATTTCCTGGGTCCATTATAGAAAGATAATGAATAAATTAGCAAAGGAATTATTAAAGAAAAATAACAGTAGAGAAAAAGCGATTTCTGATGATAACAAGGAAATTTATACAAATATGATTGTCTACTTACGAGGTTCTGATTTAACAGAATATAATCAAGAAGTTGTAAGAGAAGATATTATTGAATTAATTATAGATGGTCAGCAACGAGGTGATAATATTCAAAAGGTCATGGGGGGAAGGTATAAGGAAACCTGTGATGAGATTATTGAAGCTATGCCTAAGAAGACAAATAAAGATAAGATTATGGGGCACTTAGGTACCTCTCTTAATGTAATATGGATTTTAGGGCTTATTGCTTTAGTCAAAAACTTAGTAATTAGCTTCATATCAGACGAAGCTGCGTTTAATTTTGTCTTAACGGTTGGAGACGTTATAACTATACTTGCTATTATTCTTATAGCAAACTTTATTGTGTGGTTTATTACTAAAACGGCATTTAATTCTAAAAACAATAGTAAAGTAGTATCATTTTTGAAAGAATGGCTTATTGCGGGTGCCGCTTTCACTATAATAATACTAGGTAGTATATATTTTAAAACCATTATAGTAACCATTCCGTTATGGTTAGCAACGATTATAGTCATGTTCATTTTTGTTACTAGTAAAATAGTAAATGATAAAGTATAGTATGGTGTATTGATATAAAAAAACATATTGAAAAATCAAAAAGGTACGCGGAGGGAACCCCTATTCTCTTTTCTATTAATTTTGAAAGTGATGTTGAACAAGCGATTGAATTAATAAAATATAAGTTGTGCTGACAGAAGTACCGAAAGAATAATATGAATAACACTTGTTTAGTTTTTGATCAGAATATCGGGTTGTAGTATATTAGGGATAAAATCAGGGAGGTCAATATGGAGTACGCAGCAAAAAGTAAAGCAGTAAAATACCCACTCGTCCGGGTTATTGGAGTCTGGCTGATGTTAATTGGATCTGTTCTTGTTTTAGCAACTCTGGTTGGGGGCAGTTTTGAATTAAATCCGTTTGTCTTTATGATTGGTTATGGCCTTAGCCTTTATGTTACTGAGCTTAATCCTTATGTGAAGAGAAAATATAGTCTTAAGGGCGAAATGAACTCCCTGCAGAAAAAAATGGCTAAGTATGGTGATATCTCACTGTTTCCGTTGGTGTTTATTATGGGTGGATCGTTTATATCCAGCGGTGATTGGCGTATGGTATGGCTGGGTACTTTACTGGCCACAGGGATTCATTTTCTCTTGTTCATTCCTGTCCATGGCCGGGTTATGTTATACCTCAGTATATTGTGTTCAATTATACCGATTGCAGGAATATTTTTTGCAAATACACCGTTTTTAGTCTTTGGTCTTCTGGATGGAGTGGTGAAAATTAGCTTTGGATTATACATGTTCTATAGATGGGAGGCCTATCTGGCCGGAAACACCTCATTTGCTGAACAATCATAAAGTAACTTTTTTTTGGAATTAGAGAAAATTACCACCACAAAAATTTTCATCCTACTCTGCTTAATTTCTAGCTTTATTGGCAGCCTGTCAATAATTTCGGTAGCTTACCTCATAGACTGGACCGAGCATGTTGTCGGTTCCTCAGGTGCGGTTTTGGTAGAGATGTATGATAAAAAAGTTCTATATAAAAAAGCAGGATATTTCTTTGAGAGACACCAAGAGTCATTGGGAATAAAGAAAAATTTGTTGAGCGTAATGGAAAAAAGAACCGGTAATATGAAGAAATATCTAAATGAAGAAGCATTGAACGGGGACGGTGTCCTTGTTAAAAGATGGGGTTTAATCGTGCCGAAGACATTGCAGGAAGAGGGTGATGTTTTTGTTTAACCCAGACAGTGCGTAGATTAGAGTGTTCAGGCATGTTATATTACGCAATATAAAGCAAATTTGAGACTGGGCAATTATGAGAGAATGTCGGTTTTTTAACTGGTATTCTCTTTTTATATATATAGTTTGCGAGATTAATGGAATAAATAAAAAATGATTAAGGAGTTTGAAGCCAGGCACAGGAGGCATCTTTTTGGTGAGATTAAAGAATACCTGCTTGTGAAATACGGGCATAGGAACCGTTTCCATAAAGAAAACCGCTCTACCCCCTATAAACTGCTTGACTGCAGCTTTGCGCCATACCTCATGGAAGCCATCAGGCTGCGCTATCCCGAGTATTGCCGGAGCATGAAACGCCTATTGCCGTATTCTTTCCTAAAAGAGCGGTAACAGTCAGAGAAATTCCGATAGGAGGTGTGCCTGTTGAAGGTGATCAAGACCAAATCCACCATAAAGGACATCAAGGTTTTAGATAAAAGTGCAGATGTGACCCACAGGATGAAAAATGCCTTTATCTGCACTAAGGAGCAGGCGGAGCAGACCCAGCAGGCAAATCATGACAGTTATGTGGAGCATGCTGAGGATCAGGCGCAGGAAGGAGCAGCTACTCTTCTGCACAAAGTCGAACACGCAGCGGAGTATCAAGGTAGAAAAGGGATTAAGAAAATCAAGGAACACGCCATAGCACAGGTGAGAATAACAATTATACAAGTGCTGAAGATGGACATACAGGGGAACAAACATCATACTCTGAGACTCGCTATTCCCGGGCAGATAACCGAGTTGTAACTGATAAACCGAAGTTCAACCTAAAGCATAATTAGAAATTGAAAATAGCCTATTTTAGCTGATTTACCCAGGCAATGTAGTGTAGACTATTGGACATATTTATTGGTGATATATCCAAATAATTCTTGATATACGAGGCATTATCCCTTATAATAGTAGTATAGACTATTTAAGGGGGAATGCCGAGTGTTTGTTAAGATAACTCCCCGTAAAAAAGACGGGAAGACCTATTATTACGCTGAATTAGTAGAGTCTTACCGGGAACAGGGAAAGATTAAACATCGACGTCTACTCTACTTTGGTAGTGTAGACCAGGACACGGCCAAAAGGCTTAAGATCGCCTTTTCTCGTGATTTCGATTCTTTCACCAATATAGATAAGGTTGATTTTTCAACAGCTGTTCCTTATGGTAATTTTTTTCTTATCGATTCTTTAATTAAACAACTAGATTTATTGGAGCATTTTAGTTCCAAATTTGTTTCATCGGACCCTCATATAACCGTTCCTACTGCAATCAGGTATATTAAGGCTATGCTATTCCAGAGGATTATACAGCCGGACAGTAAATTGGCCCTTTTAGAATGGTTGCCACTGACACCGCTTAAGCATTTTCTGGATATAGAAAAAGTAGATTTACAGAGTTTATACCGCAGCCTAGAAATTCTTCAGGGAAACTTCAGCATAGTAGAACAGTATCTATATGATACAGCGGTTAAAAAGTTTAATCAGGACGATAAAGAACTTTATTACGATATAACCAGCAGCTATTTTGAGGGATGTAAGTGTATCATAGCTGAGTATGGCTATTCCAGAGATAAACGCAGAGATAGAAAGCAAATTGTGATTGGACTTGTCACCACCTCTGATGGATTTCCCATTAAATGCAAGGTCTATCCGGGAAATAGAGTAGACAAAACAACCGTTACAGAGGTTTTATCCGAACTGAAGGAAAAATACCCCATAGACGAGATTGTTTTTGTCGGTGATCGAGGGATGTTAACTGCTGATAATGTCGATGCAATTGAACAGCTTAATCAAAAGTATGTTATGGCCATCCCCCGGGCCTGGACCAAGAAATTTATTCAAAATACTTTCATTGATGAAAAAGAAATGAGAAAAATCAAAAAGGACCTTTATGCCGTATTTCTTCCTTCGGCAGAGAACCAAAGGCTTTTGTTATGTCTTAATACTCAGAAACGGGAAGACGACCAAAAATATCGCACATTTTGTATTGAAGCCATTAAAGAAGAGTTAGATAAGCTAAATAGTAGCCTGGGTAAAAACAAAAATATCAGCACTCGGGATGAAGCCATGAAAAGAGTGGGGCTTATCTTAAAGCTAAACTCTACCCGCAAATATTTCAGTGTAAAAACTGTTGACAGTAAAAAGAACAATCTGGGTTTTGAAATTCACTATGAGCTAAAAACAGCAAAAATACAAAGCGATGAGAAGTTGGATGGCACTTTCGTAATTCAATCCAATAAAAAAGATTACAGTGATGAAAAGCTTATAAACACATATAAAAATTTAAACAGGGTAGAAAACGCCTTTAAAGTAATCAAAAATGATCTAGACATCAGACCTGTTAATCATCGTAAAAAAGTAAGAGTTGAGGGGCATGTATATATCTGCGTATTGGCCTATTTTATAACTACTGCTATTGAGTATATTGCCATGGATAAAAAGCTTAATAAGTCTTCTCGGAAAATATTAAGACAGCTAAGCCAAATTAGCTTACTTGACATTAACCTGACTGACAGCAAAAAGAAGTATTCGATCACTACAGTACAAAAAGAACATAAAAAAATTCTCAATGCTTACAAAATTAAAAAAGTGGAAGTGCCAAATGTAGTATAGAATTTTTTTTAAAAAACAGCTATACATGGGAGCAATTTAAGTTATCGGGTTGAACTTCGGGATAAACTAGAGTTAACACGAGGCACCGGCATCACTTCCTCCAAAGAAAAGAAAGCCACCTCGACTACGTCTGGAGAAGCACCTGAGCAGTATCATACTCCAATACAGGCAAAACAGGCTGCACAGAAAAAAGCCTTCTCTTCCAACGCAAAGGAAACGGTGAAACGCAAATACACCCTGATCAGACCGAATGAACCGGTCAAGCGCAGATTCATTTTAAGCAGAGCAAAAGGGCGCTTTGCCAAGGCCGGGAAGATCCGGGCGGCGGGAAGAAAAGTGGCGCAAACCGTGAGTAGACAGTGTACCAAAAGCAGTTTCTGAAAGCCGTTTGGAAGGCTAGGTTTTTACAGGAGCCAAATATCTGAAAAAATATAAAAAAAGACCTTTACTCTAACCTTAGGTAAGAGTTTATACTTATTTTGGAGTTGAAAAAATGTCATATACAGTCCATGAAATAGCACAGTTATCAGGTGTAACCATTAAGGCAATGTATCATTATCATAAAATTGGACTGCTGAATCCTCAGAAAACAACAGAGGCAGGCTATCGGATTTATGGTGAAGAGCAACTTAATAGGTTACAGCAAATTCTTTTTTATCGTGAACTGAAATTTTCATTAGAGGATATTAAAAGTCTTCTGGCGGACGAACCAAACCGTTTGCATTGCCTGCAAAGTCAATATTCCCTTTTAAGAGGACAACAGCAGAGGATGGATGCTATTCTAAAAACACTGGAAACTACTATCCAGTACGAACAGAAAGGAGAACAAATGGATAAATCTGAAATGTTTCGAGGTCTTAACAAAGAAGAATGGGAAGAAGTGCTTGCCGAACAAAATGAGTATCTCAAAAAGGAGTATGATTATGATCCCCTTGAATCAAGGGAGGTTGAACCAGAAAAATTGAATGAACAAGCTGTTGAAGTTACAAAATTTCTATCATTTATGGCTGAGTCGCTAAAAACTGGTCGCAGGGCAGATGATCGTGAGGTAAAGATAGCCATTAAAAATCATATTGAGTTTATAAATGACAAAATTTATCCCACGGATTCAAAATCGTTTGTTGAGGAAGCTGAATTCTTTTTGACAGATGATTTCCACCGGAATATGTATGAGAGTCACCAAACCGGTCTTAGCTATTACATCTTTACAGCAGCAAAAATGTATGCAGCAAAAGAGGAATGTTAGTTACTCCTGCATTACATAGGGCAAGAAATCCTTGTCCTATGTAATCAATTTTCAATAACAGGGAAATTATTTTGGGGGTGAAATGATGAGTAAAGAGATCTCTATAAGTGTTCAAAATGTTATAAAAACATATGGAGGAAGTATCAGAGCACTGGATAAACTGAATTTCTATGTAAGCACAGGCTCTGTTTTTAGACTGGTTGGACCAAATGGAGCCGGTAAATCTACTGCTGTTAAGATAATGACTACGTTGACAAAAGCTGATTCAGGAATAGTTACCATAGCAGGACACGACATTTTGCAAAATCCTAATGAGATAAGAAAACGAATTGGATGCGTTTTTCAAAAATCCGGGGCGTTTTTAGATGGAACAGGTAGAGAAAACCTTACTTTACAGGGTGAGATATATGGTCTTAGAGGTCAAGGGCTAAAGAAAAAAGTAACAGAACTACTGGATTTTTTCAAGTTGATTGATGCAGCAGATCGTCACGTTGCAGGTTATTCCGGTGGCATGATGCGAAAATTAGATATTGCTATGGGACTGATTCATAGTCCATCGATATTGTTTTTAGATGAGCCAACTACTGGGTTAGATCCTGAGTCCCGCTCTGAGTTGTGGAAAACCATTGCATTTTTATCTAATGAAAAAAAAGTAACAATATTACTCACAACACACTATTTAGAGGAAGTGGATCATCTTGCCGACAGACTTGCCATTATTAACAAAGGAAAGATTGTGGTGGAAGGAGTCCCGGATGCCTTAAAAAGAGAACTTAAAGGAGATATTATCCAAATTTCTCTTTCAGAAGCAAATACCAATCTTCCATCACTTGAAACTTCTCTTCTTAATTTAAATGGTGTTAATCAAGCAGATCTTTGCAATGACAATATTAGACTTCGGGTATATGATGGCTCAAAGGTGTTGGTTGAAGTATTGCAGTTACTGTATGCAGTGAATACTCATGTATTATCTGCAACTGTTATTCCACCTTCTCTTGATGAAGTATACTTAAAGCATACTGGAGAGCACTACAAAATTAATCAGATTAGTCAGATGAATTCATAATTTTGAAAGATAATTTTCAGGAGGAGGGGTTCCATGCAATTTAATATATGTTACAATGTCAGGAAAATGTCACTAAGAAAACTTAGGCCGATGTTTAAAAATCCTTTGTCAATAATTTTATCCATGATTCAGTCAATTATATGGTTACTCTTGTTTGGATCTCTATTTTCAAAGATTACAAACATTCCTGGATTTATTACAGATTCATATGTTACTTATCTAATACCAGGTATTCTTGTAATGAACGCTTTATTTGCAGGCGTATTTTTGGGGATGGGAACTTTGTATGATATACATGTGGGTGTAATGGAGCGATTTTTGGTTGCACCTGTAAGTAGAGTTGCACTCATCCTTAGCGAATTAGTGTCTTTAGTTATCATCCAATTCATTCAGTCCGTTATTATTGTTTCGATAGGATACATTATAGGTGCCAGATATTCTTTCAATTTTTTTAGCTTGATATTGTTCATTACAATGCCAATTATTTTTGGTATGGCCATAGGAACTCTATCTATTAGTGCAGCATTGATTACCCAGAAGCATGAAGCTATGGTTAGTGTTATGCAGTTTTTCACATTACCACTTATGTTTCTATCCTCTGCCTTTATGTCACAAGATTTAATGCCTGATTGGATGATGTGGATAAGCAGATTTACCCCTGTGAATTGGGTTGTACACGTGGGAAGGTTAATGATGGAAGGTTGGGAAAACTGGATAGAATGGGCTTCAAGTACATCACTTATAATTGTCTTTTTAGTAGTATGTATTGTGTTTTGTTCAAAAACATTTCAAATTTACCAGAATAGACTATAAAATAAGCAAAAATGTCTGGCAGATTTATTTGATTTTTATATTATGATTGTTTCACAAAAAGCACTTTAATTCATTTAGTGATATAGTCGCTTATTGAAAACAATGAGAAACGGAATGAGTTTCTTTCTATACTTAGGGATTCCTCATTCAGAGGTATCCTTTTGGGACAGTCTGCTATTAGGCAGGCAAAATGCCGGGAAGTACTCTGTTTATTTCCAGATCATAATCCGCCTTTGTTGAGGAAGGATGAAATAATTAAAATATTACGTTGCAATGAATTTTGCTTCGTGGTATAATACTTTATATACTACCATATAATATATAGTAGTATACATTATACAAATCATCAGAAAATAGAAGAGTGGTGATATTTTGAATATACAATTTAAAAAAGGGGTGCTAGAGCTTTGTATCCTTGTGTTGTTGGAAAAGCAGGACCGATACGGGTATGAGCTGGTACAGAAAATCTCCGAACAGATTGAAATATCGGAAGGTACCGTTTATCCAATATTGAGAAAATTAACAAAAGAAAATTATTGTACAACATATATACAAGAATCCAGCGAAGGCCCTGCAAGAAAATATTACAAGTTAACTGATCAAGGGCATGAATACCTTCATCAGTTAGTTGACGAATGGCAAGAATTCTCTATAGGAGTTAGCAAATTGATTAAGGAGGGGAGCTCTAATGAGTAAAAAGGAATTTTTATCGCATTTATCTAGGCATCTACAAAATGTTCCGGCAAATGAAAGAGAAGATATACTACAAGATTATGAAGAATATTTTACTCTTGGAGAAGCCGAAGGAAAAACAGAAAGTCAGATTGCAGAATCTCTTGGTTCACCAAAACTATTAGCACGAGAGCTGCTGACTGCTTATCACGTTGATAAAATGGACGTAACCTCATCGGCCATAAATATTTTCCGTGCTGTGTGGTTTTTAATCGGTTTAGGCTTTGTGAACTTAATCATTGTTCTCAGCCCTTTTCTTGGGCTGTTTGCTTTGCTGGCGGCCGGATGGATGATAGGGGTAGTTGGTATTGCAAGTCCACTCAATATATGGAAAATCCAATGGCGGTAATATTGAAATTGAAACTGAACAAGAACCGATTGACTTCCGATTTGATGTAACAACAAATTCTGGTAATGTAAGCTTATTTAATCAATATAGTCAACAGGCTGTAATGGGCAAAGGCAATGTGCTCCAATTATGAAAAAATTGCTTAATAACCCGCGGAGTGTTTTACAGAGAAGTATAATAGTAATGGAAAAAGGGGCTGCCAAGCGTTTTACAGCGAAGGAAATTAAAAACTCTTATGTCTTAGCATGGAGAGCAGCGCCCGCAATTCTTTTTGGCTGCCTGGTATTTACCATGACCGCACCCTTGTATATTTGGACGATTTTGGGTATGTAGCATTTACAGAAGCCATGACATCAGCAAGACAAATACTTAAATATGTCTTGCTGATGTCATATTATCCTCTTATAATAAAAGTAAGAGGTGTGAAGATATGCAAATGAACAGATTATTTGAGATGGTATATTTACTGCTGGGTAAAGAGAGTGTTACCGCAGGTGAAATGGCAAAGTATTTCGAGGTTTCTTCTCGCACAATTTATCGTGATGTGGAGCTGCTGTCCTCGGCTGGAATTCCAATCTATATGACCAAAGGCAAGGGCGGCGGAATTTCTCTTTTACCTGACTTTGTTTTGAATAAAGCAGTGCTCACCGAAAATGAAAAGGCCGATATTCTTTCTGCACTGCACGCTATGGATGCTGTAAGTCTCCAAAAAACAGTTACGGCGGTCAAAAAACTTTCCTCCCTTTTTGGAAATGCTGATAGCGACTGGGTTGAGGTGGATTTTTCAGGATGGGCAAATGCAGAGGAAGAATCCAGGATATTCGCAACACTTAAAAATGCCATTTTGGAGAAATATACAGTACAATTCCTTTACCATGGTGGCGAAAGCAATATGCAGCGAGTGGTTGAACCTCTTAAGCTTGTGTTTAAGGGACAAGGTTGGTACTTCTATGGATATTGCCGAGTAAGAAGCGATTACCGATTTTTTAAACTTCGCCGTATTAAAAATCTAACAGTTCTAACAGAGCAATTTGAGCGACAAAAACCACCCGAAAAAGTATTTGATGGGGCTAAGGTGCTATTAGGTTTTAAATATAGAAAAATAACTAGAAGGAAAAGGGGAAATTTAAAATAAACTATTGACCTTTACGTAGCGTCATAGTTTATATTGTATATGAGATCAATAAGAGGCAAAAAAGTGATTGAAAAAAATCGGAGGATGAGAAAATGAAGATTAATATTCTGGATACGCGCAAGCTCTATATAGAGATGCTGTCGCTGCCTGACAATGAGCGAAGTTCCTTTTTTGATGAAGAGTTTTTGCAGCCTTTCGCCCCAATGTTTGAACTGACAAGAATGCCCCGCAGTACAGAAGCCTTATCCTGTTTGGCGCTATCGGGAGTGGACGACACCGCCAAAGATATGCTTAATCGGCTAATTACTGTGGACGCATGGAATGAAGCCAAAAAAACTATTGAATTTGCCATATTTAATCTGCAAAAGTTTGGAATAAAAATACCAGAGGAAATCACACTTGGTATCTTCTTGGGTGATCCTGTAAGACTTGCTCAAAGCGAAGGGTATACCGGAGTTGGCTCTATGCCCGGATATGTTCAGATAATAATTGTCCCTAACGCGCAAAACCTTCCAAAGCTCCCTGCGTGTATTGCCCATGAGTTTCACCACAATACACTGTTCTTGAACGTAAAATGGAATTTCATGAATGTAACATTAAGCCAATATCTGGCTGTCGAAGGTATGGCGGAAAGCTTCGCAGCGGAATTATATGGCGAAGACTTTATCGGGCCATGGGTGACGGGCATTGGGGAAGCGGATTTGAAAAAGGCGAATGAAATTATCGGAAAAAATCTTGGCGCTGCAGGTTTTATGGAAGTAAGAAAGTACATTTTCGGTGACCATCCAATGCTTCCCAAAAGCGAAGCGCTCGGTGTCCCCTATTGTGGGGGATATGCAGCCGGGTACCATGCAATACAAACCTATATACGCAAGACCGGCAAGACGATTACAGAAGTGACCAAAGACTTCATTGATGGAGAAGATATTGTAAAACAGTCAGGGTATTTTAATAATTCTAAGAAGGGATGAATATGGAATATACATCAATAAGCTGGCGAAGCTGTGGCTATCATTGCAATCTGCATGTTGACGCCGGACATAGCGTATCGAGCCTTGCATGTCGCCGGAGGAATACCGGAGCCAAGAAGCAAAGAGCCTACTGGAAAAGCTATCCTGCCGAACCGTCTATTATCCAGAAAGTACTACCATCAACCGGTTTTTCCCCCAAGAACGCGATAATAGCAACAGAAGGGAATAAGGTTGTTGCATCAACCTTGGGGCAGGAGGATTATCCCGCGATTGTGAACCAGTCCGACTCATCCGTTGCAAGTATTGATGATGTTTCAAATATAACCTATAAAGAGGCTCTGCTTCTTTCAGTAAAGTTATCTGATGAGCGCCACTTTACACAGGAAGAATGGAAGGACATCCTTACAAAGATTGAAAGCGGAGAAATTAAGCTGGAAGCCGAATAATAAGCAGTTTTGTTCTTAGCATACCAATGCTATGTTGCAAGCTGGCGGAATTGCCGCCAGCTTGCTTACACAAAATCTATCGGAGGTAAGTAAGCGTCAAACTGTGCCCACATAGTAATCTTCCATAAAATATGCGATAATTTTCCTCAAGTAAACCAAGTGAGGAGGATTTGCATTTATGACAAAAGAAGAACTGAGAAAAATGTGGGAAGCACGGGTATCGGCTTTTAGAGTCAGTGGGCAGAGCACCACAGAATGGTGCGCTACACATGATATTAAACTTCATCAGTTACGCTACTGGCTTCGCAAATATAAAAACATAGAAAACTCTGCTGCTCCAGCACAATGGATGTCAATAGAAATAGACAGTTTAGGTTCCAACCCTGGGAACGCCATGCTAGTAAGAATAGGCAAAGCAGCCATAGAAGTAAAACCAGGATTTGACAAACAGCTACTCTCAGACCTGGTAATGACATTAGCAGACATATGCTGAACGAAAATACCGTAGAACGGGTATACCTGGCCTGCGGAAGCACGGATTTGAGAAAGGCGATCGACGGATTGGCAGTTCTGGTAAAAGAAGGCTTTGAACTGGACCCCTTCTCCCCCTGTTTATTTGTATTTTGCAACAGAAAGAGAGATAAGCTAAAGATTCTTCATTGGGAACACAATGGTTTTTGGCTATATTATCGACGTTTGGAGCGAGGCAAATTCCAATGGCCGGAACAGCCCAGCTTTAAGCCGATAAAAATCAGCTGCCGTCAGCTGCGCTGGTTACTGGATGGTCTGTCCTTAGATCAGCAACAGGCTCATTCGGCAGTAACAGCTCGTACGGTCATATAAAACATAGCAATTTCACAAAAAACCACTGTTTTTAGGAGGAATTAGCCTTATATTAGTCGAATTAATAATATATGAAAACAAAACCTAAAAATACCGCCAATTCTATAGATTACTATCAAAAACGCTGCGAAGAACTGGAAAAAGAAAATGCCGAGCTTAATGCCAAGGTAAACTGGTTTTTAGAACAATTTCGGCTCAACAAACAGCGGCAATTCGGATCATCCAGTGAAAAGACCAATCCAGATCAAATGCAGCTTTTTGATGAAGCAGAGGTAGAAGCACAGCCCCTTCTGGCTGAGCCTACAATTGAAACCATTACTTACCAACGACGTAAGAAAAAGAAGGGCCACCGTGAGGCCATGTTAAAAGATCTGCCCGTGGAGACGGTAGAGTACCGCCTGCCAGAAGAAGAGCAAATCTGCTCTTGTGGTCATCCTTTGCACGAGATGAGCACGGAGGTCAGGCAGGAGCTTAAAATCATTCCCGCTCAGGTAAAGGTAGTAAAGCATGTGCGCTATGTCTATTCCTGCCGAAACTGTGAAAAAAATGAGACAAACAACAGTCCTATAGTAACTGCTCCAATGCCTAACCCTGTGCTAAAGGGGAGCCTGGTTTCCCCGTCGTTCATGGCCTACGTTATGAGCCAAAAGTATTTAAATAGCATGCCTCTTTATCGGCAGGAACAGCAGTTTAAGTACCTGGGAATTGAATTATCCCGTCAGACCCTGGCCAACTGGGTGGTCTACGGAGCTGATAAGTGGTTAAAACTTCTATACGACCGTATGCACACTCACCTACTAAATCATGAAGTGCTACAAGCAGACGAAACCACCTTGCAGGTGCTAAAGGAACCGGAACGGCCAGCAGAATCAACTTCATACATGTGGTTGTATCGAACCGGTCGGGAAGGGCCGTCCATCGTCCTCTATGACTACCAAGAGACACGGGCCAAGGTCCATCCCCACAAGTTCCTTTCCGGTTTCAAAGGTTATCTGCAGGTTGATGGCTACGCTGGCTACAACGGTTTATCGGACGTTACCCTAGTCGGTTGTTTGAGCCACGCAAGACGGAAATTTGATGAGACGCTTAAGGCTCTGCCTAAGTCCAAAAAAAATGCTGAAGTAGCAGCAAAGAAAGGCCTGGACTTTTGCAACCGCCTATTTGCTATTGAACGTGATTTAAGCGAAAAAACCTTTGATGAACGTTATGAAAAACGCCTGGAGCGCAGCCGTCCTGTGCTGGATGCTTTTTTAGCATGGCTTAATCAACAAAAACCGCAGGTGCTCCCAAAAAGCTCTTTCGGTCAAGCTATTAATTACTGCCTAAACCAGTGGGATAAGCTTGAAGCTTTTATGCTGGATGGTCGCCTGGATATTGATAATAATCGTGCTGAGCGCTCCATCAAGCCTTTTGTAATCGGAAGAAAAAACTTCTTATTTGCTAATACCCCCCGGGGGGCTAAGTCCAGTGCTACTATCTACAGTGTCGTTGAAACGGCCAAGGAAAATGGATTAAATCCCTTTAATTACTTGAACTATTTGTTTGAGAAACTGCCTAACATAGATATTGAAAAACAGGATATTCTGGATCAACTGTTACCATGGTCTGATACTTTACCTGATAGTTGCCGGTTAAAAAATAGGTAGTTTAAATACCCTGCCTTAATTAAGGTGGGGATTATTTTACGCTTACATATATAAAAAATATTTCTATGAATGTGTACGTTGATTTAGAGGCTTTGGTTACTGCTTTGCACGAGATAACAATTGATGAATACTCTGAGAAAAATTCAAACTATATTGATATTTCTACTCGTGTATTGGGTCTATGTTACGATGTGAGGCATGCTATGCAGGGGGACAGAGAGGTAGAGCTTATTGCCGAACCATTCAGCCTAACGAAAGAGGGGTGAACTATGCAGAAAACAAACAGTGAAAAAGGGAGCAAAGTAAGTAAGTGTTTAATTATTGTCTACTCATATCATCATTACAATACTGCTAAAATTGCCAGTAAATTTTCAGAGGTATTGAATGCACAGGTAAAGACACCAGAAGAGGTAATTCCCGAGCAGCTTAAGGATTATGATTTGATAGGTTTTGGGGCAGGTATAGACAGCGGAAAGCACTATAAGCCTCTGCTTGATCTTGCCGACAGATTGCTGGAAGTTAAGAAAAAAGCAGGCTTCATTTTCTCAACGAGTGCAGTACAAGGAAAGGCCAAGGTTGAAAAGGATCACTCATTGCTGAGACAGAAGCTGCAGTCAAAGGGTTTTTTTATTGTTGATGAATTCAGTTGCAAAGGGTTTAATACAAACAGTTTTCTCAAGTATTTCGGGGGAATGAATAAGGGTAAACCTGACGATTTAGATCTCAAGCATATTAATGCTGATACTCCCGAACTCGCTGTTTCGATATTTCCGGAATTTCGGGGATATGGAATTGGAGTCAAACTTATGAGAAAACTGTTTCAAGTTTTACGCGCAAACGGGTATAGGCAAACGTCGCTTTCCGTTCAAAAAGATAATCCGGCAGTACGGTTTTATACACGGCTGGGATATAGAATCACAGAAGAAAAACATGATCATGTGGGAAATGAAGACTATATTATGATGAAAGATTTGGTAAAAGCTATGAAATCTGAATTAACCAAAATTCCAGGTATCGGGGTTAATATGGCAGAACACTTGGTTCGGGCAGGTTTCCCAACAATAGAGTCTTTGCGAGGTAAGAATCCGGATGATATTTATGCCGCTGACTGCCATGCACAAGGTATGCCCGTGGATAGGTGTGCTTTGTACTGCTATCGTCTGGCCGTGCATTACGCCGATCATAACGGGCAATTGCCGGAGGACAAACAAAACTGGTGGGATTGGAAAGACTGATCATTTGATGAAGCAGACAGGAGAGGGGACCATGGTGCCTGTCACTTGATTTATTAAATTAAAAGGGAAGTAAGTTTCTACAATGGATTCAAAAACCTTAAGAGTGGCATTATTAATAAGGTCGCAAACGCTACAGGTAAAAATTCCAATAATAGAATTGTTGAAGATGAGCTATATGTTGCAGTAAAAATTAATGTTGACAATAAATAGAGTATTTAATAAAGGAAGGATATTTATGAATAGTTAATTGCTGAATATCTTATGAAGCGTAATATAGTCAGTGATCCAAAGGGAGAAGAAAAATTAGGCATAAAAAAATACTTTGAAAAGGTTACTCCCTGTGAAACTGTAGGTATTTTCTTTGCGTTGCTAACAGTTATCAATAGCATAATGATGCTTGCCGGAGCAGATGTACCCAAGGAAGGGGTTTTTGCATATGTACATTTGATGTCGAGACTAGGGATAATTACTTTGATTGTGACCCTAATCTCCTTTAGGGAGATTATTGCTCCTTTATATTTCGCTATATTTCTCATACATTACTGTTTCCTCAAGAGGTTTTCTTTCAGTGGCATGGTGGTCAGGACTTAAAAGCCCTTGTCAGGATAGCCCAAAAAAATTCAAAGTCCACTTAAAGCCTCCTCCTTTTGATTCTAGATCTTTAAAGGCAGCCTATGAACCAGAATTCTGGTAAGGCGGTCAGTGACAATTAACAGTAGCAGCATAGCTAAAAGATTGGCCCAGTAGCCCAGGTTGTAATAGCCAAGGATTAGAACGCTCCAGCCAATAAGGAGCCAATGTATGATGTAAAAACTAAAGATATGGCGGCTCCAAAAAACCAGTATATCCTTGAGTGCTCGGGGGATAACGGATTTTGCCAGGAATAAAAGGGCTACCCACAGCACAATCATGGATGTAAAAATTAAATTGCCCAATAAGTCATGATGGTAGTATTTGTAGTCGTCCTCAAAGCCAAGGTCGTATCCCTGAATATAACCGGTGGCAAACGAGGCAGCAAAGAATATGACAATGGCTATGACGGAAACCAAGAGATAAAACCGTTTTTTATTATTACATCTAATCAGGAAACTGCCAAAATAGACACCGACAAGGGGGTAGAAAGCCCAGATAAGTAAAGGGAAGCAGGAAATTATACCGGTGCCCCAAAAAAGACCAAGCAGAGCGTTTATGGTCTGATTGGCTGCGGTTATATCCTGGACAAAGTAGTGAAGAGCTGCAAATAAGACAGCTGCTAACGGATATAACCCCACAGGCAGCCGCAGTTTTTTAAAGAGGCCAATTACCATTAGACTAAGGCCGGCTAACATTAAAATGTCTACCACCAGAAGGTTGCCCATTAACCCTCCGTACCTTAAGGTTTCCGGGTCTACCAGGTTTAACCTAATGCCTAGGGATAGGGGAATAAAGCCACGAAGCGCATTGAGTAAATAACCCGCTGCTGTCAGCATTGCACCCCGTTTGATAAAATAGCCGGATTCTGTTCTACGGGAGTAGGCTACTCCTATGCCCATGGTAAACATGAAGACGGGAGCAGCTGGCACCCCGCCTAAAAAATGCACCAGGGCTCCGACAAAGGTTTCTTCTACTTGTGGGTTTGAAAGATATAGCAAAACATGAGCATTAAGCATGAAAAACACAGCCAGTCCTCGTGCCAAATCAAGTTCGACTTGCCTTTTGTTGTTAATCTTTTCTGCAGCCAGCATATTTTTATCTCCTTTTAATCTGCCTGATAAACCTTACGGTCAAAAAGTCTGAGCAGCAAGTATAACAGGATTCCGCAATAAAGCCACCCGGCAAGAAGTGTCGGAAGTATTGGTTTGCCTTCAGTAATTACCTGATAAAGTCGGCAGGGCCAATATAAAGGAACTATGCCTAACAGGTACTGCCAGGGCGGCAAGATATAAAAAGCTGCAATAGGGGCAATCCACAAGGCAATTGTACCTTTCATGAGAGCGAAGCCCTGTATTTTGTTTTCTGCAAAGCAGGCCACTGCAAAGGCCAGCAGCTGTGCCAGCGGTGCGGCGGATAGTGAAAGACCGAACAAGCTTAAAAGTCCCAAATCTGCCATGCCTGCTAGGAGCAGGGCTAACCATGTGCCCAAGAGCGAACCGAAAAACGGCAGCATTAGGTTGTAAAGCATATATTGCCCGGGTGCAACAGGGGTTACCAGCAACACAGACATTATTTTGTTATCTTTTTGATCCAAATGAAGAAACCCAGCAATGGCCCCGGATATTATGGGCAGAAGCAACAGAACGGAACAGACAGCTATAGCCGAATAGTAAGAACTTAAGTCCGCTGCAAAATAACTGCCCAGAGCATCAAGTGCTGCCGGCAGTCCCCAGCGCAGCAGCAGTCCAAGACCAAGGAGCATGAAGACCAGGTAACTGATATAGTCATCCCGCATAATGTTTTTTAAATCACTTTTCCCCAGTGTTTTAATTACCTGTGATGTTTTCATTGCTATCCCTCCATATCCCGAATAACCATACCCTGATACAATCTGATGCAGATATAACAGAGGGCAATTAAGCTGATTATTGAATACAGTACACCGTATGCCAACAAACCAGAATCAATAGGTGCAAAAGCCGACTGTAAAATTACTAATACTGCTTGAATAGGATGAAGAAACAAAAGAGGACTCTCAAATTGTGCCAGCCCTGTAATTAATGATAAAGAGGCAAGAGCACCGTACAGTACGGAAGGCAGCAGGTATTCTTCCAAGGAATTATAGCTAGTGACACTGATAAAGCCTATTAGTGCATAGAAAGCGGAAGCCAATAAAATGCTGCTAATAAAAGGGAACCAATTAAAATTAATCCCGTAAAGCACAATTGCCAGCACAACGCTTTCTATAACTGCCAAAAAACTAAGAGTGATTATTTTAGAGCAGAGATAATGCAGGGGAGAAAAGGGCATAACTGCACGTATTACAGAAACACCTTCGTCTTTTTCCAGCAGCACCTGTGCTGCGATAAAGTAGTAAGCTGTCATGTTCATATATATAAGTATTGCCAGCGGCAAAAGCCAGCCCCAATCAACTTCAGGCAGGCGGCTTAAGCCAAGTGCCACAAGAAATAACACAAAAAAGGTAGCCGTATAGAACCCATTTCTAAGCTGGATTAAAAAGTCACAGTAAATAGTGGAGAGAAGCTGTTTCATGTCAGATTTCTCCCTGTTACCTTAATAAAGATATTTTCCAGGGTGGCATCTTTGCTATGTATGGAAAGCACCTTGTGCTGCCGGATAAATGATAAAAACGATTCATTATAGCCCAGCCCTTCCAGGGGGAAGTCTGCAGTCATTTGGGTGCCGCTTTGTAGATACCTTACCTGGACAACAGGTTCCTGGTGTTTAATTGCAAGTTCAGTAGGATTTGCAGTAAGCTTCAATTTGCCTTCCACAATAAACCCTACCCGGTCACATAGCTCAGCTGCAACACTCATATCGTGAGTTGTCAGAAAGACAGTTTTGCCCTTTCTTCGCAGCGATAAAATGATATCTTTAACTTTGCGGACATGAAGTGGATCTAAACCGGAGCTTGGTTCGTCAAGAAACAGGACAGCAGGCTTATGGATTAAAGCGCGAGCAAGGCTGAGGCGGTTTTTCATGCCCTTTGAAAACCTGCCAACAGGGATATCAGCGCTATCGTGCAAGCCAAGCTCTTCCAGTATTTCTATGGGTTCTGTAGTGGCTTTGCTGTAGAGGGAGGCGAAATAGTTTAGGTTTTCTAATGCAGTTAGCTTGTTAAAATGATGAGGCAGCTCAAAAGAGACACCAATTTCTTCATAGAAATCCCGTTTAAATTGATTTAAACTATGCCCTAAAACTTTCACTGTTCCCTGATAACCCTTTAAGAGCCCTATGAGGATTTTCTGCGTGGTTGATTTCCCCGACCCGCTAGGACCAAGAAAACCAAAAACTTCACCCTGTTTAACAGAAAAACTCAAATCGCAAACGGCAGGGGCAGCACCTTTAGGATAAGTGTAAGAGAGCTGTTTTACCTCAATCATCGTTAATCCCCGTCCTCATGAGTACTGTTGTTTTCTGCGCTGTTCCTTGCAATATATTCAGCAATCAGGTCAAACAAAGTGTCAATAACCTTGGGGAATATATCTGCTGGAAAGCGTTCTTCATGCAAAGACACCAAAAAAACTGAACGCAACAGGCCGCTTACAAGCTGCGGCTCCTGCCCCATATTTATACCTGCGTCACTGCATAATTCCAACAGTTGTTTTGAAAAATCCGCATCGTCAGACATATGCTCTTCTATCAGCTCAGGCGGCATTTTCCTCAGCACATATTCTAAATCATCACTGTCTAATCGTGCTGATAACGGATTCTCAGTCCATGACTTAACTGCCTGCCTGAAGATATGTTTTAGATGGTCTGATTTGTTGTCCGAAGGGGTATTCTCTGCTGCAGCCAGAATACTTTTTTTAAACTTTTCCTGGGCTTCGTCAAGAAGAGCAAAATATAGATCCTCCTTAGAAGCAAAAAATTTGTAGAAAGCACCTTTAGAAATGTTTGCCTCCTGGACCAGTTCATCAACGCTGACTTTACGTACCCCCCGTGAGCCGAATAAATCTAGCCCAGCATCTAAAAGCTTTTTTCTGATATAACGTTTTTCTTGTTCAGTAAACGCTCGCGGCATTCTTGTGTGCCTCCAGTGTGACCAAAAATAATAATATAGTCACATTGTCGCACAGGCAGTGCAATATGTCAATAGCTTCCACATCAAATCTATAATTAGGCACCGTATACGGTACCTAATTATAGATCTATAAAGAAGACACATGCACACCATTCCCGTACATGTGTCTCGCTGTTTAATGCAAACCTGTTTCCCCAAGAAAAACTGTATTATCTGGAATAACACAGTTAAGACCCTTAATCTTTAAATCTCAGGCATTACCCATATTTCCATACTGGTGGTATCCGGGCTGTGGCTGGCATAGCGTTCCGCTGCAAATGGTTTGACATTGAGCTTGTGGTTGGGAAGCCATGTCTCAAACAGGTATTTATGAGCCTTGTACAATGCATCCATAATGAGATGCTCGAAATCCTCAGCCTCAAAAGAACAGACAATATACTCTCCGGCAGACAGCTCCCAGGAAGTGTAGTTTTCAGGAGTTTTGTCCGTTATTGCTTCAGCACCGGCAAAATAGCGATAATACCCTTCTTTTGTACCGGCAGAGGCAACGCCAAGTTCATCACCGCCTGCTGCCAGTTCAGAGAGAGACGATTTCTTTTCATGAAATGAATCCCATAGCTGTCCCAGTGTGTCAACTCCTGTTCCACCGCTGCCGGGCATTTGCTCAACAGGTTCTTCCGTTGTAAGTCCAATAAAGTACTGCGGTTTTGAGATCTTTTTACGTGTAACCTCAAGAACAATCCCATCGGCAATCAAGGGTACGTCCTCATCAATCAGTGTGTAATTCAAGAGCAGTTGAGGTTTTACAAAATTATTCAGCCGGACAGGATTGGCTCGGTATGCTTCCGGTGTCATCCCAAATGCGTCCTTAAAGCTTCTGGTCAGTATTTCATGTGAGGAAAATCCATTCTCCAAGGCAATATCCAGAATCCTTTTGCTCTTATCTTGCATAGCTTCGGCTGCCCTTGCAAGGCGGCGCAGCCTGATGTACTCATTTACCGGTTTTTTTACTAAGCGGCTAAAGAGCCTCTGATAATAAAACTGTGAAAGTGAAGCAAGCTTCGCCAGGTTTTCAATTCTTATTTCTTCAGCTAAATGTTTCTCAATGTAGTCAACAGTTTTTTGTATTTGTTCCCATGCGTGCATATGAAAGCACCTCCTTACAAACAGGATAGCATGTCGGAGAGCAGCCCCGCTTGACTGTCAATGCCCTCTTTTTGAACATAGCTAATTTAAAGATATCATTTCCGCGTTGGGTAATTACGTACTTTAACAGAAAACTATATACCAAGCAACTGTTTTTTCTTTGCATCGAATTCTTCCTGAGTAATAATGCCTTGCTCCAAAAGGTTTTTATATTTTAGAATTTCATCTGCATTTGATGATTGCTGAACTATTTGTTGACGGTTATTATTTTTAAATTCACGTAGTTTGTTTTGAATAAACTTATTAATTGGTTCCATTTCCGCTGCCAATTTTTTTGCCGCCCATATAGTTGGTTTGCCAAAAACATATCTATTATCGTTATTCATCCCACTCCAAACACCACCTGGTTTATCAATACCACCTGCAAAAGAAAATTCAAAAAAGCCATTTGTCCAACCACAGTTTTTAAACTGAACACTGGAAATATCGCTGTAATAAAATGTTTTTGAACCTTTTAACCCTTGTGTAATAAATCCAGCAGCACCTTTTTGTGTTAACTCTATTTTATCCTCATAAATGTACATCACTTGTCCAGTTATGCTTTTTACTTCAAAAATGTAATCTCCCATTTTTACCTCCCACACAATTAAAATTATTCAGCACAAAGCTGATTGGACCAAAAATACATATAATTGATTTAATGTTTATACCAACATCGAAAATCTGCCTTAACATCTAAATAGTATATCATACAGGAGAGCAACCCCGCTTGACTGTCAAAGCTTTTTTTTGAAATTGTTATTTCTAATCCCTTGTATAACCTTGATTATGGTATTATAAGAACAAAACATAAGAAAGGGATTATTGACTCGTTCCGACTTTGACGGACACACAATCGTGATTGTATAATTAAATCATGAAAGGGTGTTTAGAATGGGTAAAAATAATATTAGATATGATGATGAATTTAAGTCAGGTGCTGTAAAAATGGTTGTAGAAAAAGGTGTCCCAGTAAGTAAGGTAGCAAAGGATCTAGGAGTATCAGAGCCTGCCATTAGAAGATGGGTAAATAATAAGACTTTACCGAAAGACGCTGCTGCCAAAAAGCTTTTAGAGCTTGAAGCAGAGAATAAAAAGCTTAGAAAAGAGCTTAGCGACGCTAATGATACTGTAAACATTTTAAAAAAGTCAGTAGCCATTTTCGTAAAACCATAGAAAAAGTAACAATTAGTGACAAATTTAAATTTATTAAAACTCACAAATTCGGGCATTCTATGGAGAAAATGTGTATGCTATTAAAAGTTTCCCGAAGTGGTTATTATGACTGGGTGGACAGGCCACCATCTAATCGAGAAAAAAAGGATCAAAAAATCCTTAAGATAATAAAAAAGACCCATATCAAGCACCCAGTATGGGGCGTCGACCCTATCTGGGCAGAGGTTAAAGAAACCATACACTGCAGCCGTGGAACAGTCTATAGGCTGATGAAAGAAAACGGCATCAAGTCAAAGCGTAGAGCTAAGTGGAAAGCAACAACCAACAGCAAGCACAATTTACCGGTAGCACCAAACTTATTAGAGCAGAACTTCAATACAGAGCTACCAAATACTGTCTGGGTGGGAGACATTACATATAATTGGACAGATGAAGGCTGGCTATATACAGCCATAGTAAAGGATTTATGCACCAAAGATGTCGTAGGTTACGCTATGGGAGATAGAATTGTCAAAGACCTGGTTATAAGAGCAATGGCGATGGCCGTAAGAAACGAAAAACCCAAAAAAGATCTAATATTTCATTCAGATAGAGGAAGTCAATACTGCTCAAATGATTTCAAAGACCTATTAAAAACTAGTAATATCAGGCAAAGCATGAGTCGCAAGGGCAATCCTTACGATAATGCCTGTGCAGAAAATTTCTTTAGCTGTTTAAAATGTGAATGCACTAATTTTTATATATTTGAAACCCGAGATGAAGCAAAACAGGCCATTTTTGAATATATAGAAGTTTATTACAACAGACAAAGGCGACACGCCTCTTTGGGGTGGATTACACCGCTGGCATATAAAAAGCTTTTTGCCCATGACATTGTGGCTTAAATAATGAATGGTTTTAGAGTTTTTAAAAAACAAAAATCATTTTAGCAGTAAAGGTTGTGGGTATGTGGTCAACGCGAAGTGTTGTCCAAGCAGTTGTGGAGCTTGTGGGTAACTCCGGAGGAGTTATCCGTCAAATCCACATCTGCGGCATATCCATCAACCAGGACTAATATTTCAAAACTTTATGAAATGTCACGATATCTTCACGAAACGGTGTCCGATTTAGAGAGAATGGCTCATATTCACCGGAAAAAAAACTCTTCCCTGAGTATGATTCAGGACTTTTTACTGCTACAAATAAGAAGATGATTGTCAGCAAGGGGCTTAGCAACGGAAAATTAGGGTTTCGTTTCCTCAACGGTCCTGAGATTGTTACTATAACATTTGAATTGTTACCACATTTCAGCAGAAGTTTGCTTTGGGAAAAATAACAATCGCCGCAAGCAAGCTTGTCCCCAATGGCATTTGCATATTCACCGTAAACCCGACGAAGCTGTGCATTGACTTTTGCAGTAACCACTTCAAAGGAAAACGGCTTTGTGATATAGTCATCTCCTCCGTTTGAAATGGCAAATACTTGATCAGAATCGGAGTTTCGAGAAGACAAAAACAATATTGGGCATGAAGATTTTGTGCATAGCTTCGCACACCAATAAAAAACATCAAAAGATGGCAAATTCACATCAAGGAGAACGAGATGTGGTTGTTCCTTTTCAAACTCACTCAAAATATTTGAAAATTTTTCGCAGCGATAAACCACAAAACCAAATTTAGATAAATGAGCCGATAAAAGCTCGGCTATAATTATCATCTTCAACTATCATTATTTTATATGTCAATCCTTAAACACTCCTTTCAACAAAAAATTATATGGTAAAAGCGAACATATTGAAGAATTGAAGTTGAACGGTTGAAGTATACCATTATAGAATCGGATAAAGCAATTGTTGCTGGGAATATACAATACGTCCCTTGCATTAGCTCTAATAAGAATAGTCTTTAATGTGCCATTGTATGAAGTTTTAATTGGATTATATGCTGTTTTTTACAAAATGTATTGAGGTGCATATTGGCATCTTTTAAGGATTATATCATTTAACAAATACCAATGGTAGGGGGACAACTTTATGTTCAATAATAACAGGCATCTCAATATATCTGAGCATTATACTCAAAAAGGCTCATTGCTGATAGCAAAGAATTATTGATAAACTAAAAGAATGTTTCAAAGTAACATAGTTCCAGGGAGGAATTGTTATGGAGGATAATAAGAATAAGCTGCAAAGAGGCAGCTAAAGAGTATGGCTGCGATGAAGGGAACATTAGGTTACAGGGTGTCGATTACCCTGAATCAATTGGCGGAAATATACCTTTACGCAAGCTTTCGGCCCTTTAAGTTCAGGTAAGCATTAAGCCTACGTTCTATCCTGTTAGTTTGTGTAAGCTGAGAAAATTCTGTATACTTAAAACAGTTAACTAGTTTACCAGGCGTTTAGGAGAAGCGGGGAGGCGTTAGGATGTATAGGGTAGCTTTGATTGAGGATGATATTCAGCTAAGAGAGTTGATATCCGGGATGTTAAAACGATACGGCTATGAAGTATTGGCAATAGATGATTTCAAGCATATTATGGAGTATCTAAAGCAGGAAAACCCGGATATAATTCTTTTAGATATTAATCTGCCGTATTTCGACGGTTTTGAAATTTGTAAAGCCATTAGACGGAAAAGTAATGTACCGATAATAATTATTTCGGCAAGAAACAGTGAGGCTGAGCAGGTAATGGGAATCGAATTTGGAGCAGATGACTATGTAACCAAACCTTTTAGTATGGAGGTTCTCAGAGCTAAAATAACTGCCTGCATCAGACGTGTATACGGTAAATACATCTACGAAAAAAACATGCTGGAGTATGGATACTTTATGCTTGATTACAATACCTTTTCTGTATCCTACCGGAAAAAGTGCGTGGATCTTACCAAAAATGAGTTCAGAATACTAAAACGGTTGGCGGAAAAGAGCAAAACCATTGTGGAGCGGGAAGAATTGTTAAGGGAGCTTTGGGATGATATCGACTTTGTTGATAATAACACCCTTAACGTAAACGTCTCTAGGATTAAAGCCAAGTTAAAAGAAATCGGCATCGGCGAAGCGATAGTTGCGAAACGGGGACAGGGATATATTTTTACGCCTTATTGGCTGGAGGAGCACAATGAATAGAAAGTTACCGGGGGAATTCCTCAAGGACCATATTTCTCTTACCATATTTTACTATGTGGCGGTTTCCCTGCTCATATTATATTTTACTTTGGAGATAGATGAAGGAATTGACCTGTTTTACCCGTTAGCTCTTGCCACCCTTGTCTATCTTGTCTTTATCTCAATTAAGGCCGTAAATTATCTGCGCTTTGCAAACCTTCTGTTTTCTCTGCGGACAGGGGCATTTGGACATAGTATGAGCAATGCAGGTCTTAGCTCTCAGCAAAAAATTACAGTGGCAACTATTAATGAAATAACTAAAACAGCTCTAAACAGACAGCATCAGCTACAACTGCAAAACCAAGAAAAACAGCGGGTGATATCACACATTGTTCATAACATTAAGACTCCCGCTGCTGTGATAGACTTAGCGGTGCAGAACTGCAAAGAAGGAGAGGACGCTACCAGAGCACTGGAACAGATACAACAGGAAAACAGAAATATCAACGACAATTTGGACCAGGTTCTAAACTATCTGCGCCTTGATAAATTCCAGCATGACTACTTAATCGAAAGGGTTGATTTGGTCTGCCAATTACGGGAGAAAATCAACCAAAAGAAAGATAGCTTTATTTATAACAATGTTTTCCCCAAAATGTCTGTGACAGGAGAGTTATACGTCTTAACCGACAGAAAGTGGAATGGTATAATACTGGATCAGGTTATTTCTAATGCCATTAAATATACAGCCGTTAAGGAAGAAGATGGGATAATTAGCTTTCGCATCTTTGCTGCTGCAGAAAAGGTTAATCTGGAGATTGAAGATAATGGAATTGGCATATTCCAATTTGATTTAAAAAGAGTTTTTGAGCAGTTTTTTACCGGTAAGAATGGCCGTCAGGTGAAAACAGCTTCTGGCATAGGGCTATATATCTGTAAAAAAATAGCTGATGAGCTCAATCATCAGATTAAAATAACCTCTGAGGTAGGTATAGGCACCAAGGTGGTAATCACTTACCTTACAAAAACGTAATCCTATCGTAAGGCAATTTAATTGTAAGTAATTAGCTGCTACTATATAATATCCCTGAAATAAATAAGAAGCTTGGGGGATGAATATGAGCATACTAAAAGCCACAACTGTAAGAAAGGTTTACGGAGGAGGGCTGAACCATGCGGAAACGGTGGCCTTAAATAATGTTGATATCTATGTAGACAAAGGTGAATTCGTCTCTGTTATGGGCCCTTCAGGGAGCGGAAAGAGCACCCTTCTCAATATACTAAGTGGGTTCGACTATGCTACTTCCGGGGAAGTGGTAATTAATGAGACAAACATTACCGCCATGGAGCCAGATCGGCTGGCCATTTTTAGACGTGCAAATATCGGTTATGTGTTTCAGGAATATAATTTGTTAGATAGCCTGACCATCAAGGAAAACATCATGTTGCCCATGATCCTTGATAACAGGGATATTGTACAAATGCAGCAGAAAGCTGATGATTTGCTCGCTCTCCTTGGAATTAGTGAAATTAAGGAAAAGCGTCCTTTCAGTGTGTCTGGAGGCCAACAGCAAAGGGCAGCGATTGGACGAGCCCTAATTAACGATACTGCAATTTTGTTTGCCGACGAACCCACCGGCAACTTGGATTCCAAAGCATCCAGGGTTGTACTGCACAATTTCTTAAAAATGAACAAAGAGAGAAGCATTACTATCTTAATGGTGACTCATAATCCATACGCTGCCAGCTTTAGCGACAGAGTCTTATTTTTGCAGGACGGTAATATTAAGACACAGTTATACAAAAAGGATGACCAAGAGGACTTCTTTCAGCAAATCTTAGATAATTTGGCGGCCCTGGAGGAGAGAAGTTATGACTTTTAGGCAGCTGGTTTTAAAAAATTTGCGGACTAATCTGAGAAGATATCTGGCTTATTTTTTGTGTGTCCTGTTTTCCATGACAATATTTTTCCTCTTTGCCGCAATTTGGTTTGTGCCAGATTTTACGGAGCAGACTTCGGCCGGCATGCGGCAGATCATCTTAATAGGGTGGATAATAACCGGCCTCTTCTCGCTCTTTTTTATCTCATATGCCCATAATCAGTTCAGTAAAGCAAGAGCCAGGGAGTTTGGTATCTTGCTCTCGTACGGCTTACTGCAACGAGATATAAAAAAGATGGTGATACTAGAGAATATCATCATCTACCTGGCTGCATTGCTGAGTGCTTTTTTAGGAGGAGCCGTTTTTTCCAGACTGTTTTTTCTGATAATAACTAGTCTATTGAGGATTGAAAACATTCACTTTGCGTTAACAGTACAAAGTTTTCTTCTCACAGCTGTCAGCTTTGTGCCGGTACTGGCCGCTGTAGCTCTTTTGACCATGATGAAAACAGCTAACACGACTGTAATGTCGCTATTAAAGGAAGCAGGTCATCCCGAACTTCAACAGTCAGGTAACTTGAGCTTAGCAATGCTGGGGATAGTTATTATCATCCTTACTGTGGGGTCACTTTTTTTCTATACCAGTGATCCGGCCAACACCTTAAGTATGCAAAGAGTTATCATCGCTGCCTTTGTTCTTTGCCTTACCGGATTATATCTGTTCATCCATAATTTCGGTTCCATCTATTATGCCATGATTAAAAGTCGGCCGAACAGTTATTATGCAAACATTATCAACCTGGCAGAGGTTGCTCACCGTTTCGGGCAAAACAGAACAGTAACATTTGTAGTTTGCTTACTCAGTGTGGGAGTGGTGATGTTTACTTCTCTTTCATATACCCTTTTTACCCAGACGTATTGGGTTGTAGAGCAGGAGCAGCTCTATGATGTGATGATTAAAGAATTCAGTACGCTGAATCACCATATGGGGTCCGATTATGAAGACATCCTCAACTCGTCGGATGCTTCAGTGATCAACTCTGGTTCACTGGACGTTATTTACCTGCAGGCGCCACAAATAATAAATGACCTGTGGCGGCCAAATAAATGGGTACCAATAACACCTCTTACCCAATACAACAGTGTTTTTAACTCAGATTACCAGCTTGCTGACGGTGCTGCAATAACTGTGGTCTATAACAGGCTTGAAAATGACAGGGAGTTCTTCATTGAGGAAATACACCTGCAGGATGGCAATGTTTCCATAATTCTACATCAAGAGCAGACTATCTATAAAAAGATCTTTGACCGCTACGCCTTTGGCCAGCCTGTCATAATAGTCATAAGTGACAGTGATTTTGCCCAATTTGCCCACCAAGCTGAGGAGGTTAATAAAGGCGCTTTGCACTTATATAAATATGATGACTGGACAAAAAGCGGGCTGGCAGTACAAAAGCTGGTGGATGAACAGCAAGTAACGCTCTCTGTGTTAAGTGCAACTTATCCTGAAGAAATAGCTGTAATAACCAGTAGGCATCCTCATGCCTTTAACCCTGTTTCTAAGTACATGAGGTACGACCATAATAAGCAGGTGGGAGGATTTGCCCTGTTTATCATGGGATTTATCAGCTTACTGTTTGTGGTAGCCATCTGTATTTTGGTTTACTTTAAGATTTTTTCCGATCACCAAGACGATAAAGAAAAAATCGCTTTGCTCTCCACGGTGGGGATCACCAGCTTCCAGATAAAAAGATACCTCTACGGAAAACTGAAGTTGATTATGACTATACCCATTTTTTTAGGCAGCCTTTTAGCCATTGCCTTCAGCCTAGCTCTGAATCTGGGTAATGTGGTGGAGATGGAAATTTCCAATATGGTTATCTTATCAAATACCTTGATTATAACAATTGTTTACTGGCTTTTTGTGCAGTTGTTCTATCATTGGCTCAAGTTTGATTATTATAGATCGCTAAACTAACTATCGGAGGGGACATTGCTGTGGGAGCGGTACTAGAGTTAAATGGCATCAATAAGTCCTTTGGGCACTACCAGATATTACAAAATTTCTCACTGTCAATGGAGGGATGGTAGGTATTTGGTTTTCTGGGTCCAAAAAAGGAAGACATTCCTTGGCCGGGAAGTGTAGTAGTTGTTGTGGGTATGTGGGTAAAGCAACGCTTTGTCCAAGGGATGTGGTTTTGATGGGTAACCTCGCAGAGGTTATCCATCAAAACCCATATACCGGAATATCCATAACCATAAAAAAATGGAGTTAAGGCGACAACTTACTTGACAAACGCCGATACCGAGGAAATTTTACTATCTTTAGGTGAAGAAGTAGAAAAAGTTGTACATAAAGTAATGGAAGGAAAGAAAAATATTGAAGCAGGCGTTCACCATAACTACATTGTAGAAAAGGGGTTGTTCAGTATTTCTAAGGCTGTAAATGGCATGGCTTTTAATATTGAGTCCAGTAATAAGGAAATAACTAACTATCTATCCCAAGTCAATTCAGCCGCCATTTCTCAAAAACAAAGCTTGGAAAAGATAACTGGTGTAGGCGAAATATTAAAAAAGGCTGCATTGATGCTGGAGGAAAGCAGCAGCAGGATTAAATCAAATGAAGAAGGCCTGGCTTCTTTCAAAGAACTGACACCCCTGGTTAATCGGCTAAAAAATGTTTTACTTGAATCGGCTGCAAAAGAAAAAATACGGTCAATGAGTGTTGATAATCACAGGGATGTTATACTAGATATCATAAACAATCATAAAGAGCTGGAGGTAGTCTGGTCAAATCGAGCCGATGGTTCTTTCGTTATTTCCGAACCTCCCGCAGGTCTAGCCAACGCCAAAGTAAGACAGTGGTGGCAAAGATCTATGGCGGGGGAGAATTATGTCTCTGAAATCTATATTTCATCAATTACCAGGAAGCCATGCCTTACCTTATCTGTTCCCATCCGGAGCAAAGATGGAAGTATTATAGGAGTTTTAGGTTCTGATATACGCCTTAAAACTTAATCAATTAAAAACAAAAAACCACCTAAAGCTTTGTAACGTAAGAATTATGAGAAAGAATAAATAAAACAAAGGGTGAAACCATGAAAAATGTAACAAAAACAAGTCTTTTAGATGATTTGGAATTATCACCTGTTAGCTTACAAGATAATTTATTACCTTATTTTCAAGCAATCGTTTGTGTAAATACCCTTAAGGTTATTGGTTATGAAGCACTTGGAAGAAAGATTTCAACTAAAGGAATAGAAAGCCTGGGACCGTATTTCCATAATCCTGACATATCTGTAGAAAACAAAATACAGGTTGATCGTATTTTACGGAAAAAATCAATCGAAGCTTTTAGTAAAATCGATAATAGTCATCATCTCTTGTTCTTAAATATTCAACCCCAGTGGATTTATTTATATAAAGATTCGCCACAGAAATTGCCAACTATTAACTACTTGCAAAGATATGGTATATCTGGAGAACAAATAGTTATTGAAATTTCCGAATCAGAATTTGTAGGAGATATTACTCTTTTAAATAATTTGATTTCAAGGTATCGTAGTATTGGCTGCAGGATTGCTATTGATGATGTGGGCTGTGGTTTTAGCAATTTTGACCGGATTGCTTACTTGCATCCAGATTATTTAAAAATCGATGCAAGTATCGTGCAGCATAGCAGTAAAGAGGAATTAACACTCTGTCTTTTAGAATCCCTGGGCATTTTTGCCCAGAGGATGGGTATAGACCTTATATTCGAAGGAATAGAAAACGACAGACAATTTTCTATTGGTCTCCATGCTGGAGCCAGGTATTATCAAGGTTTCTTCTTTTCTCATCCTTCTCCTGATATGGATGAGAAAAATAATTGGGTTAATAATATTGAAGTAGACTTAGAAAGTCGAATAAGAGTAGAAGGAACACTTTTTGACCAGCAGATGAAATTATCCAAAAAAATAACCCGGTTATTACGTCACCTTTCTTCTTCAAGTTCATTTGTGAGCCAGGAAGAATATATCACTGTTCTTCTTAATGTTGCTCCCTTGGAATGGTTTCGAATATACATATGCAACAACCGTGGTTTTCAGATTACTCCTAATTATTGCAGAAGTTCTAAAAAAGAATGGAAAATACAACCAGAGTATATTAACCATTACTGGGGTTGGCGCCCTTACTATGTTCCCACTCTTGTAAGGTCACAACGACTAAAAAGAGCTGTATTTTCTGAGTCTTATTTAGATATGGAGTCATCAACCAGGGTATATACATTTTGTTATCCACTTGATTTAAAAACTTATATTTTTATTGATGTACGTTTACCACACAACCTACACGATTTTTTGTAATAAAAACCATTTCTTTAAATTGAAATGCAGGCTTGCAAAAATATGAAGTTTACTTAGAAAATATTACTCTCATAACTCTTCCTTAAATATCTCTTCCATAGGGAAAGCTTCTAATTTTCCTTCTCTATACGCTTTAAGCCTTTTTTCTGATTCCTCTATCCATAAATCATCGATCTTCTTATCTGGCTCATCAATACTCTTAATTAAACCTTCCACAAGTATAACCCTCTGTTCAGGTTTCAGCTTAAGTGCTTGCTTTAGTATTTTATTTTTAAAAATCCACTACATCCTTACACGCAGGGATCACTAAATTCTATACCGGTTTTTGGGAAAAAAGAAAGGTTAACCCCAAAACAATATCAACAGTCAATCTATTTTCATACGCAATACCAGGGTTGTCCTTTTTATCTTAAATGTCCAGTCAGTATAAGCTACCAAAATGAATACGATATACGTTAATACTTTGAAACAGCTTGTTAGAGTTCGATCCACGGAACTCCAACAGACTGTTTTATTTTTTGTCAGAAACGGTAATTGGCCTAACAAGTAATTTTACCTGAACTTAACGCTGTGTTTACAATAAATTGAAGTTGCAGTAGTAAAATTATATTAAATAGTATTTACAGGATATTACCATCACATAAAGCACGTAAATTAAACAAAAAGGAGGCTGTTTATTATGCTGGACTTAATGACGGCCATATTCTTCTTGGTTTATATGTTTATAATAGGGTACTTTCATTACAAGCAAAGCAAATATAATGCAGACCGATGGCTTAATGAAATCCAAAAAAACAAGGCAAAAGTGTAATATGAGCTCGAGGACAAACTCTCAGTATGTTAAAGTGAAAAGGAATTTATCATAACAAACTTTATCAAGGCAGAATCCCACGCTTTTATTTCCAGTAAACTAGGGCATGATTTAGCCAGGAAATGGCTAGGGAAAATGATATGGCCGGTAAAAGGATAACAGAGGTAGATGAGAAAAGAGCTGTGGAAATAATTAATTATTATACTGCTTATTCCGGCTGATTGGTATATCAATTCCGTCAGAAATTGGACAAACGGTTTTAGAAAGGTAAGGACGAGGGGTTTCGATAGCCCTTTATGGCGGATTCTGAAAATACCGAAGGCAGGGGTCGGATAGTCGGGCAATAAAACGGCAAAACTAGACAATTTGCAACAAAGGGATTACGGCAAGTTTGCAGAAATAAGATGTAATTAGAATAATTATCCATTAATAATTCACTTGGAATCAGTGAAGAGTGCGGAGCTAAAATAGTTTTTACCTCTCCGGATAACGCTTTTACACGTTAAATTGGTGGGAGACTGACCCCAATTAGGAGATTCTGGAAATTGCCGAAGGCAATGGCCTGAATTTCCGGGCACCAGGAGTATTAGCTTCTGGACTTGTTGGAGTAAAACCACAGTAATAATATGGAGACTAATAAATGGGAGAAAAATTAACTTGGGTGTTGAGCTAAGAGAAGTAATAACCTTAATGGTATTTTCAGTCTTGATGATTTTACTTGGAGCTTTTATTAGATATTCAACACCCTGGGACACAAAAATCTTTAGTTAATTTCTGGAATTTCTAGGAATTATCTTTAACATCAAGATAAATATCCGGCTCAAAACCAGCGAGTGCTAATACTCTGGGCACTTTAAAACTTTTAGAAAAAGCACGGCGATCAGGGTTTGAAGTGGTCATTACCAACACATATTCCAGGCTTTGCAGAATCTTTTTACCGGTTGGATTAAATGTTTTCACTTTTCCAGGGATGACGAGTGGTTCCGTTTCTTTTTTTAATGCTTCCCTGACTCGACGTTCCAGGATACCAAATATAAGTAGAGCAATTAACAAAACATAGGCCAATGCTTCTACCCGTTCCGGGTTCTTCAGGTAAATAGGACCGACAAAAAACGGGTCTTTGAGAAACTTAAAAGAAGTTTCCACACTGCTCTGGGCTTTGTATTCTTTTAAAATCTCAGACGATGTATACTCATTCAGGTTGGTAATTAGCACAAAACAACTCAGACGTTCCTTTTCTTTTTGTATCTCTTTTTCATCGGTGGAATACTGAAGCTTAAGAAAATAGACAATTTCTTTGGGGGTATTCTTCCCCGGTCGACCGGGCTTTCGCTTTTCCCGAGCCAAGACTTCACCTGTTACGGGATAAATTGAATCCCCGCACTGTTTTTTAAAGGCTTTTAGAGCAGCTTCGGCATCAGGTGCACAGGCATAGGCATTTTTCTCTAGTTCGTCAATGGCCTTTTCTAGCTCTTTTTGCCTTTTAAGAAGCTTTTTTTCAAGAGACCGGGTTTTACGACCGTCTAGCTTGGATGAATGCATCACCAGAAAACGATAGCTTTTTCCACAGAGCTCCTCTGTAAATTCCTGAACCCGGTAAACAGCTGAATCTTTTTTATCAGAAAAGGTTCCCAGTTCTATAAAGCTATCTTCTTTCCAGGCCCTAGCCTTGATTTCTTTTTCCAGTGAAAAATTGCCCGGGAGTCGGGAAATAAACTTTAGCTTGTGCTTGTCGATTTGCATCAAATTATTCTCAGTAACCAGAGATGAGTCAGCCACGTATATAATGTCTTTTAAAGTATCTGGGTCAAAATTTTCTGCTAGTTTTTCGATAAATTTAAAGTTCCAGGTCTTATCGCTGGTATTTCCGCTTTTTACCTCCGCACAGACCGGTACTTTGTCTTGAGTTACACTAAGGCCAAATAAGAATTGGTTAAGATCGGGCCTCTTGGCTTTGCTGTGTCCTTGCGTAATGATAAAGTCGTCTCCGTCTTCTTCGTTATAAGCACCGTACACAGATACAGATGTTGTGTCATTGTGTAAATACTTTATTTTAATTTGCTCATGACATATGGCCCTAAGGCATAAGGTGGAAAACACCTCCTGGGGCCCTCGATCTGCAAGTTTATCTAAAGAACGGGCCAGGGTATAGTCCGTCAGATCTTTTTTGATTACACCCTTGCCGAAAAGGTTTTCAATATCCAAATTTGCATAAAATTCATCCATTCGATATAGGGGTTTGCGTCCTCCAAACATATTGATGACCAGTGCTTTAATTCTTGTGCCAGGAGAAAGTCGGCACTGTGCCGGATCCCAGTAAACCATTTCATCAATGGTATTGCCAATCTTCAACTGGTCATATAGAGCTGAAATTAGTGCAGCAGGGCCACAATGGTACATTTCAATATCAGCAGTCATGTTCATCCCCTCCTGTTTTTATCATATAACAGAAGGGAAAATAGTACAAGGCAATATCTGTAAATTAACGCTATTTATGAAAATATTTTTCTTAAATGTGATTATCTAGTATAATTAGCTCGAATGGGAAAAATTAGGTTGTTGAATGTCTATTGAATATATTTTTGATACGGAAAATATTGACTTGAGTGAAATGAAACTTATGGGATTTTTTATTTCAAGTGGTAATTATATAGAAGGGGACTGGAGAAGCACATTCCACCTTGAGGCTGTAAAGGAAGAAAAGCAAAGGGAATATAATATCGAATTTGATACATGGACAGCAAGTCAAGTTTCTATCTCACCAATGGGCATAACATTAGTGGGCAGAGGTGAAATCGATGGAATAGAAAAAATAGTTAATAGTGCTAACATGATGGATGGGAGTGTTAAAACATTTGACTCTATGATGAGATACAGGGAAAACAAAGAGATTAGACTAAAAGTCACTTCTTCCTTACCCCTGGATATTTCTAAGGTTGAGTCAATCAATATTGATGGTCATATTATAGAGTTTAATTAACTGGAATTGATCATTCGAGATGCCTCTTTTATGTAAGGGGCATCTTTTTATCAATTCTGAGGCAGAAGACTCCCATCCTCTACAGGTGGGAGATGAATGCCGTTAAAACAGCAAACAATTACAAACCGCCTGCGTTCACCTCTATATCCTATTCAAATTCAATTGCTGCTAAAACTGCCTGATACATCAAAAGCGATCGGACAGCGCAATGTCGCGATGCTGGCGACATTATATGCTACTGGCGCACGGGCGCAGGAACTGTGCGACATAACTTTGAAAGACATCACGTTAGCAACACCGTCTTTTCCGACAAAGGTACGCTTGACTGGAAAAGGAACAAATCTCGAATAGTTACTATCCCTACGAGCTGTACCGCAATCATAATCGAGTATTTGCGGGTAAGAAAATACGATTTAAACAACAAGTCAACTTACGACCGGCATCTATTCTCAAGCCAAACCAATGAGCAAATGTCAATCTCTTGCGTTGAGGAAGTTGTCCGGAAATATGTGGTTAGAGCAAAGGAACTCTATCCGAAGCTTTTTAGACAGAACGACTACACGCCGCACTCATTTAGGCACTCAATTGCGGCTCATATGCTTGAAGCAGGTGAATCACTTATTGCAATTAAGGCGTTTTTAGGCCATGCATCGATTTCTTCTACTGTTGTTTACGCCAAGCTTACGCCAGAATTAGCTAACAAATTTCTTGATGAACGCGGCAAACCATTAGAAAATACGATAATACAGTCGATTCCGCAGTCCCTCCCCGATGCGATGCCATTCCTATACAGATAGTTTTGTCCTCAGAAATTATCCGAGGAGTCTAAAGCAGATTCCTCGGAGTTACAACACTTCAGAAGAATTATGGTGGATAATATAATTGCTGGGATATGGCCAGTTATCTGACTTCTGAGATAACTGGCCTGATAATATAAAAATAAACGGGTTTTCCGAGTCCATTTTGAAGCTAAGGAGTAACCTGATATCTTCCAGTATAGCACTGGAAACCAGCTGCACCTCATCTAGCATAATTACCGGTGTGATTTTTTGGTCATAGTAAAGGGTGCAAATGCTCTCTTGAATCTGATTAAACATGGTAACCTTCTTATGGGAAGGAATTTCTCCCAGTGACATTAATAGTCCCCTGTAAAAATCCATCACCGTAACGGTAGATAAGGTGAAATACGAAGGCTTATACAGCCCGGGGTTTAACCCTTTTGAAAACATTCTAAGGGCGGTAGACTTACCGGTGCCGGACTCTCCTATGAGAAGGAATATCCCTCGGGATGCCTGTATATACTTAAATCTTGATTTCAATTCTTTAATATCATTGCTTTCATAAGCATTACTGAGGTCCAGTTCCTTGCCAAAAGGATTAAACTTTAAACCATAATATTGTAAAAACATTTTACTCCTCCTCCATCATTTCAGAAAAAGATATGGTTTGCCGTACACTGGTATCTTCCAGGCACTCATTTTCAACGAACTCTACCTCAGCATGAGACTTAGATGGAGGCCGGCCCCTGCGTTTTACGTGGGCATTATCCTGAAAGTTTACCCGCCGTGCTTCACCAACCGGCTTATCGTCTAAGTATATTAAAAGCGGTTTAAAAGGTTCATCAAGCCATGACGGCTCATACCTTACCTCTACACTAAAACCACCAAACCTTGTACTGGTTTCAAAGAGTATTTTATCAATGCTAAAGGTGCCGTCATGGTGAACCGTTCTTCTTTTCTTCAGCAAAAACTTTTCATCCATGAGCTTTGGGTCACTGCATAATTTAGCCCTGTTAATCTGGCTCATATATAAATCCAGAGGAGTTAAACCATCTAAAGAGGTATGAGGCTTTTTATTGTAATCCTGGTCCAGCCACTTAAAAAACCGATTGTTTAAATCATCAATATCTTTAATACTGTTGGCATCCAGTGTGGATAAGAACCTTTTTCTCACTGCCAAGAAGAACCTCTCAATTTTTCCACGGGTGTTAGGTTGCAGGGGTTTCGAATGAATAAGAGTTACCCCAAGGCCTGCACATATCAGCTCAAACTGCTGCGATCTATAAATTTTTGCATTATCGGTGTACAGGAGAGTAGGCAGCCCTCTCTTCAGGAGAGCTTCTTTAAAGGAATGCCTCAGGGTTTCAAAGTTTTGAGAAAAGTAAAACTGACCGTGACAGCAAATTCTGGAGCAATCATCCAGGTATGCAAAAAGATATGTCCGCCGTTTCTTCTTGCCATCTTTAATGTAAATTCCATACATTGCATCAGTTTGCCATAATTCATTGATATATTCGTGGGAAAACCGTTTCATTTCTTTTTCTTCTTCATCATCAACGGTAACGGTAACCTTTTGCCGGATTGATTTTAGATACCTGTATACGGTGGATATGGATACTTTAGCAGGATCTATCAGGCCCTCTTTAACCAGCATCTCATAGATAACGGTATTAGGAGCCTTTGGATAACACTTCTTCTTTTCCAGAATCTTTTCTCCCAGCTCTTCACTGATCTGACGGCTGCCGCCTTTATCACCTCTGGGCCTGGGCATTAAAGCATCGAGCCCACCGCGCATGTAGTCACAGTACCAGGATTCTATGGTTTTAGGTGCATATTTCCTGGGTCCATAATGAGGCATTTCAATCGGTTCTTCTGTGATTTTACAAAAATATTCGATATTGTTTGTTACCTGGCGGTTTATGACCGGACTTATTAATGAAAATCTCTTTAAAGCGATAGCATTTCTTGTGTTCTCATCAAGCATTTACTCATGCCTCCTTCAAGAGTTTTAGGAAGCCGTAACCGGTTATGGCTTTTTACCTTGTAAAAATAGTATCAAACTTAATGTCTAAATAATAGGAAAATGAAGTGTTGGAGAATTTTTTATCACGCCGGTCTTAAAATTTAATGCTGGAAATGCTATAATTATCTGCAAAGAGCAAGGATTGTTTTGTTGGTGGTCTCATAAAACTTTTGTGAGAAGGAGTCTACCCTGTCAGGAACATCCTTTATCATCATCAACAACTTCTTTGCTCTTTCTCTCTTATTCAGTGTGCTGTCCGGCAGCTTAACCTTTGGGTTCATTTGCCTGAGTCCTGTCTGTATCAGGTTCAGGTTTTCCATAAACCTCTTCCTGTAGTGATACAAAAGCTGTCTTGTAATGCCTAACCCCTTACTTATGACATTTAATTTCTCCAGACAGGATGTCAGGGTACTGCTGGATAAAAATGAATGATAAGTATATGAAAATATATGTTCTAATCCGTAAATAAATCTTGGAAGACAGAAGCTTGGAAGATATGAGATGGTATGTCCACAAGCAGGGCATATGTACCGTCGTATGTAGATTTTATCTTTAAAAAAGGTAGTAACCAGAAACCTTCCATAAAATCCATGCTTCTTGAACTGAACGGTTTTTCTGCAGTTATGACATCTCATTAGCGGGGGTGGAGGGAAGGGATAATTCTTTCCCATTTGAATGTAAATGTTTATGCCTTCTTTAACAGTAAAATATATTTGCATTATCAATCACTCTCCTTTGCAAAATATTTTACAATAAAAAACCCTACTGTAAAGTGAAAATAATTTTGCACCTTATAGTAGGATTACCCTTTTCAATCATCTATTTTAATGTGAAAAAATCCGCCGGTTTTGGATAGATTAATTTGCTAATTTACAAAGCAAAGTCAGGGCGTTAAGTAAAAACAGCGCCGTAAGGATAATAAGAACAGGCTTGAGCAGAACTACCAATTCCATTGGGACAACTTGAAGGCGTTCCAATAAGCTGAAAGTAACCTGGCACATCCTGGGCGTAGCCCTGCATTCCATCTGAAGAAAAGCAGGGATGTGACGTGCCTGCACAGGCCCATATAAAACCTTGAAACCCGATTGCTTTAACACTTCGTGAGCCGCTACGCCAGGGCCCGCTAATTGAGGTAGAACAATTTCACGATGAGATACTATATCTTTTAAGCGCACTTTAACAATACGCTGGACAACTTCCTCAGTACTGAAAGTGCCTTTTCCTGCTGCACACCAGACATTAATACCCCTGGTATTAATTATCATCAACCAAAGATGGAGTCCAGAAAGCTCTCGTCGAAGGGTGTCAAAACTTAACTTGTAATTACCAGATACCAAAACGGGAGAATTATGGTCTGGTTCTCCCACAGCGTAAAGTCCAGGTGGGATAATATAGTTCATCCTTCCCAGATTCCAGCGCACCTTCCAGCTTCCAAGTTTATCTCGCAAGCTCAATACAGTAGCTATCCTGGCAGCCGGGCCGGCAGGTGTATTTATTATCCCTTTCTGCCAGGAAAAACCCGTAACAGACATTTCCTTTTTCTTTTCCCCATGCTGTTTAGGCCCCTGCTTGCAATCCTGAGCACCTTCCTGGCAGCAGGTAACAGCCAGTTTATCTTTGTTGTTATTCAATTGTGAATTCCTCCTTGCAGCAGACCAGGCTGCCCAGTTTATCAACAGCTTCAGCAAATAAGTAAAAACTTTCAAGAACCTGTCCATGTTTTTCTTTTGGAATCAAATCAAATACACTAGAAAAATATTCGTTAAAAAAACTATCAATACTATTATAGATAGAATGACCTTTTGTTGTCAGAGAAACTATTACATACCGCCGGTCTTCCGGATTTACATGGCGCATTACCAGGCCCAACTGTACCATCCCGTCAATAGTCCGGCTAAGAGTGCTGTTATCCAGTTGGAGAATACCGGCTAGATCTATTAGTGATATTTCCTTTTTTGTACCCACTTTCATTAGAGCATGACACTGGGCAACGGTAATGCCACAGCATTTAGCATCATTTTTCAACTGCCCACCCAAATTACGATGTAACTGTAGTATTAATTCCCGGAATTGCCTGATTTCTTGCGTTTTCATTTCTTCACTCAGCCCCTTTATAACACCAATAAATAATTGCTAGTTACATTAGTTGTATTACACACATATTAAAAAATAACATCAATACTTCTTTTAAACAATTTAAAGCATTTAGCAAATAACAGTAAAACATTCAATTTATTGAATATACAATCATGAACTATCATTAGTTTTAAACTGTTACAGTTTGACAAACTGTAACTCCACAGCACTGGTTCTTTGTGTCCAGTTATTAAGAATAACCCCGTGATGGTTCTTATTACGCAGAAGATATTAAAAAGCTATTCCACCGGGAGGTTCAGGATAAAATTATGGAATTCCACAGCAGCCCGGAATTAGAAAGAATAATCAATAAAGTTGAGGAAAATGCTTATCGTGAATTCAATGAAATAATTGGTACAGTGGGACAGTGGGACAAGTCCCTTGTCCCACTTTAAATTACAAATGACAGATCGTAATAAACATATAGGGGTTCACAAGGATGTGATCTTTTCCAAAATATGGTGGCCATTTAATATTGCACTTTATGGTTAGAAAACTGGATGATTTTCTCCTTGCTAAAAATACATATATTGGTTAAAATATTATTATAATATAATGATTAAATTGTGAGGATGATAAATATGTTAAGTAGGAACGAGATAGAAAGAATAATTAAACAAAACAAAGCCTTGCTACAGGAGAAATATAAGGTTAAGGAGATAGGAATTTTTGGTTCTTATGCAAAAGAACAGGGAACAAAGGAAAGCGATATCGATATTTTAGTTGCTTTTAATGAGCCAATTGGATTAGAATTTATCGAGTTAAAAGAGTATTTAGAATTTATTTTAGGTAAAAAGGTTGATCTTGTAACAGAAGGTGCTTTAAAACCTCAAATTAAAGATAAAATATTAAGAGAAGTTGTATATCAATGAATAAAAGTAGGAACTATGTTATGTTTCTAGAGGATATGATAGATTGCATGAACAAAATACAGGAGTATATTGGTGATTTATCATATGAAGAATTTTCTACTAAAAACATCGTAATAGATGCTGTAGTCAGAAACCTAGAAGTAATAGGTGAAGCAGCAAAAAATGTCCCTGTAGATGTTAGAGAAAAGCATGCACAAATTCCCTGGAGACAAATGGCCGGCTTAAGGAATATTTTAATCCACGAATATTTTGGCATCGATTTAAATATTGTGTGGACAATAGCGACAAAAGATATACCTAAGGCAAAAAAACAAATAAAAGAGTTGATAAAAATTTAATACTTTTGACGGATATATAGGAGATAAGTAAGAATGCCTGTAATTCCAAGAAACACTTCATGAGCATTCCAGGATTTCCCTAACGAGGCCCTATTCCTCAGCTTGTTAAAGATTCTTAAATACATCCTGATTCTCATTAGCACCCTGGCAGTTTTAATAATGGGAACAGGCTTTCTTTATGTATCTTATGAGAAAGACCAGGTTCGCAGCGCCTTTGCCATCAATACAGTCAATGGTATTGAAACTCCGGAGCCATTCGTCTTGGGTGAGGTTAAACAGTGGATATCTATTCGAGGAACTAATACCAAAAATCCTGTGCTACTTTTCCTCCACGGCGGCCCTGGGGTGTTACTGCTAATGCAAAGTGTACAGAAATAGACGTTGTTAATTGTCCGTAGATTGCCGGAAATTTAGTCCGCTAAAGAGTAGGGACAAAAATACTTGGGTTGTGGATATGCCGCAGTTGTGGATTCTGATGGATAACTCTAAAGAGTTACCCACAGACCCCACAAACTGCTTGGACAACGCTTCGCGTTGACCACATATCCACAACCCCGGCTGCTGTAATTTTTAATTGTATTTTTATTAATTTGCAATAATGCCCGGGGTCAGTCCCCATAACTTTAAAGCACTAAAGTATTTTTAGTAAATTTCCGTTACTGGTTCCTTTAGTCAATCAATATTTTTTTAGCATACAACCTTGTATTTTGGTTAGATTTAGCCAATGGCTTTTCGCTTAAGGTCATAGCAGTCATTCTCTTGTATTTCGCTGTATCACCGCTGTCTATAGTATTGTGGCTCCCCCAGTATATCAAGCAAAGCCCTGCGAGAGAGAAATGAAGGGAGTCAAGGGGACGGGGAGGGGAGTCATGGGGACGTTTTGTTTGACTTGCCGATATTTCATAATTTGTCGGGCGTTGCGTCATAATTAACTATGGAGACAACAATTCATTAAACAAAGCATCCACATTTGTCGATAATCCATTAAAAAATTGTGACTCTGCATTAGCGCCTTTTTCAAAAGTCTTTACCCGGTAGATTTCGTAGTTAGTAAAACCATAAATCATTATACTCTCTTGTTTTGGGTCAATAATCCAATATTCATGCACTCCCGAGAGTCTGTAAGTATCAAGCTTCGTAATCATATCCTTGCTGCGCGTATTATCAGATAGAATTTCAACAACCAATGTCGGCGTGCCCATATAACGGCTATTTTCCGTAACATTACCCTCCAGGTCACAGACTACAAGCATATCGGGCTGCATGACATCAGTCTCATTAATAATGTTCTTTTTAAAATGCACATCGAAAGGAGCAAAAAATACTCTGCACTTATTGTCTTTGAAATATTCATTAACCGTTAAGTGTAATCTTGCAAGAATCTCCTGATGCCTGATATCAGGAGAAGCCAGTAAATAAATTTCGCCATTAATAAATTCCATTCTCAGTGTACTTTTCTCAGAAATCTCCATAAACTCTTCATAGGAAACCTTCTTCCCACCGTACTGATAATCCAGCGCATTTTCCCTTGTGATAAAATACTGTTCAATATCTGTTACATATGGAGTTAAGCGGGCAATTTTACTGCCGTTTTTTGTGATTACCACATCATTTTGCTGTTCAACAAAATCCAGATACTTCCCTAAATTTTGCTTAAGCTCAGTTGCTGTTATCACAACACCTTCTTTGTAATTAATCGATTTCACAACTAACCACCTCCGGTAATATTTTACCAGAGAAGACCTTTATATGCAAGAAATTAGTACGCTATATTATATATTTTTGCACTATATTATGCATTTTTTCGTACGCTGTGTGGCTAAAAACGAGATCTATGATGAAGGATCTTTATAATTCTTACGGGAAACTCTGGCATATGTCTGGTCAACTAAATACCGTAATAAGATCTTAACCGGTAAAATACCGATTACTGTGATCAGCTATTACATTAAATCGCTAATAAGTTCGAGTTTCAAATAGCCCACGACTCTGATTTTCATGGCGGATATACACCAAATATGATGTCCTGCAGACAATCACGTAAAAACACGGTGCAAATTAGGCTGTAATCAGCGTTGAGGTAGATGAAAAAAGCATGACAAATTAACTGGTAACTGGTGGAAATTGCCGTAAGGCAAGTTACGGAATCTCCGGGCATATATAAAAGTGATATTTAAAATTAGTCAAAACAGTCCTAATCCCTCAACATTTGGGTCTCAAATAAAAATTTTTATACCTTGTCTCCGGTATAGTAGATAAGGGGCAGGGTGAAGCCATACAGTTCAATAGGGGTATTTCCAAGGGTGATTTGTGCCTGGCATTGTCCAGTAAGGTAACATCATGTTCTTGAAGAACCCTTAGGTATGTGGTATGTTAGAATCTAGAAAGGGGTGATTTTTTTTGTTAAAACGTGGGCTATTGTTGTTTCTTGTTATGATGCTGGCAGTAACTGCTCTGTCCTGCGGCAGTGACACTAAGGTGGATGATCCTCCTCTGGAGGGTGAGATTACAGACCTGGCTGAAGATTTCGTTAATAAAATGGCAGCAGGTGAATTTGAACGGGTCGTGGATTACTACTTTGATGCTCCTATGAAACGGGCCATGTCTGCAAAAACACTTTCCGAAACCTGGGAAACTTTGTTAGGACAGGTAGGATCTTATACCGGGCAAGTGGACAAGGGGACAGATGTAGTCAATGGGTACGATGTGGTCTTTGTAACCACTCAGTTTGAAAATGACAAGATTGTCATCCAGGTGGTATTCAATGAGGACAAAAGAATATCCGGCTTATGGTTCCTGCCTGCGGAAGGAGTCGATGACAGCTCATACAGCACACCTTCCTATGTACAGCCGGGCCTTTTCTCAGAAAGTGAGGTTGTAATTGGCACCGACCCATGGGATCTACCGGGAACACTTTCCGTTCCCGGTGGTTCCGGCCCATTCCCTGCAGTAGTTTTAGTCCACGGCTCCGGCCCACAGGACCGTGACGAAGCAATAGGCCCCAACAAGCCCTTCAAGGACCTGGCTCAGGGTCTGGCTTCCCAGGGTATTGCAGTGCTCCGCTACGAAAAGCGTACAAAAGAGCATGCGCATAAACTTGTCGGTCAAACAGACATTTTAACCATATGGGAAGAAACCGCAGAAGATGCTCTGGAAGCAGTATCTCTTCTAAGAAATACAGAAAATATTGACCCCAGTCAGATATACATTCTCGGACACAGCCTGGGCGCTACTGCAGCCCCTCGTATAGGGGATGAGGGCCCTGACATCGCCGGGTTGATTCTCCTGGCCGGCGCAGCACGCCCACTGGAGGATTTGATCCTGGAACAGGTTACTTACCTGACTTATTTAGACGGCCCCCCTGCTCCTGAAATGGAAGAGGAGTTAAAAAAAATAGAGGAGCAGGTAACCAGAGTTAAAGACCCTGCCCTGTCTCCAGATACCTCTCCCCAGGACCTGCCACTGGAAATACCGGCGGCCTACTGGCTTGACCTGAGAGATTACAACCCTCCTCAGATGGCAAAAGAACTATCAATGCCCCTGCTAATCTTGCAGGGAGAAAGAGATTACCAGGTCACCATGGAGGACTTTGAAGTATGGCAGGAAACCCTATTATCCCGGGAAGATGTGGTATTTAAATCTTATCCCGGTTTAAACCATCTATTTATTGAGGGACAGGGAAAAAGCACTCCAGAGGAATATTTCCAACCCGGAAATGTTTCCAAGGAAGTTGTGGACGACATAGCCAGC